>NZ_JAPNXU010000059.1:0-266 GCF_030397555.1 Neptunomonas sp. CHC150 | reverse complement strand
TGCCTGTTCGTGGGCTCGGAGATGTGTATAAGAGACAGGGATTGATGGCACCGTTTCTTACTTACCTTGGTTGGCGCTCTGCTGATAAGCGTGGCATGACCAAAGGCACAGGCTCAATGGTTAGTGATGCACTTAAGGCGGTGAAAGCAAAATGACCGACCAGTTCGATAAGGCTCAAGAGCTTGAGCAAACTTTCAGAGAAAAAGCCATTGCTCATCAACGTACACACTGCATAGAACCTGACTCTTATACACATCTGACGCTGC
>NZ_JAPNXU010000058.1:0-924 GCF_030397555.1 Neptunomonas sp. CHC150 | reverse complement strand
AGCCCAGACGGGCCTATCCATTGGAGTGGTCAGCGCTGGAAGATTGAAGAATACGAGATTTGGCAGGCGGAAAGGCTATCAAATGTAGTTATTCGCAATGTTTGAAATTAAAGCTGACAAGCGCAGTTACCTGCGAGTGAAAGAGCAATTCGAGCTGCTAAAACTTGATAAAAAAGCCAGAGCCAGAGTGCTAAAAGAGCTGGGTAAATACATTACTAAGACAACCAAAAAGAACATTCGAGCACAGCGTGACCCAGACGGTAAACCGTGGTCAAAGCGCAAAAAAGGCAGGCGAAAGATGCTTAGAGGCTTCACCAAGAAGCTAAAGCATTTTCAAAAAGATAATAACCGGGTTTTGGTTGTGGGTTGGCCCTCAAGACGAGGAACGGTGGCACTGGCTCACCATACCGGTGAAGCAGAGAAAAGCGGTTTGCAGCAGCGGTTCAAGCAAGCCAAGGAAGCGAAAGAGCCAAAGAAAACCGACCCTGCAACGAGAGAGCAGGCGAAAGAGCTACGCGATTTAGGTTACAGACTTTCGCCCCAAGGCAAGCAGAAGAGAGGCAAAAAGCCAACGCTCAAATTCATTACTCAGAATATGACCGTAGCCGAAGCCGCAAAACTGATTAGTGATCTGGAAAACAAAACTCCATCACGTAAGTGGGAAGTAGATCGCCCAGAACGCCGATTGATAGGCATTAGCCCTAAACGGGCTGCAATGATTATCAAGCGCGAACTTAACCGAAATAGTTGAATCGAAATAGGAGCTAAGACACATGGCATGGCCTACCGTCATTATTAATATTCTGAACATGATGCGCGGACCGATTCCGGGCGTTGAATTCCACTTTCTGTTTGTTGTGTACGGCACCGTCGCAGGAACAGAGCGCAACCTCATCATGGTGGATCTGTCTCTTATACACATCT
>NZ_JAPNXU010000057.1:0-335 GCF_030397555.1 Neptunomonas sp. CHC150 | reverse complement strand
TGTGCTGGGTGCTATCCATGAAATGATTGATGAGGCTGGCTTGCCTAAAGAGGCTAAGCCAAGTTATACGTCACTCAACCGTTATGCTCGTCGTATGGAAGACATGGGGGCCCGTCTTCGCCAGTCTCGCGAAGTGGCGGAAGTGTGGACAACCAAACTGGGTGAAGCGCCCACCTCTGATGTGGGTAAGTTGCTGCAAGAGTTTGTGCGTACCATGGCATTTGAAACGTCCATGACCATGATGGAAAGCGCCGCTGAAAAAGATGAAGTAATTCCACCAAAAGCACTCGCTCAACTCGCTTTGGTTATTCAACGAATCGAGCAAGCCTCAATGG
>NZ_JAPNXU010000056.1:0-385 GCF_030397555.1 Neptunomonas sp. CHC150 | reverse complement strand
TGGCAGTATTGAGACATTAGGCCAAGTTCAAGGCATGTCAAAAGCTGAAGAGATGGCCAGCGCTATGACTGATCAGTGGGAGCGATTGCAATCCGTATGGTTTGCTGTTCGCGCTGCTGTTTTTGGTGCGGTGCTTCCATCCATTAATGCGGTTGTTGGCTCAATGGCCAACGGTTTGATGATAGTTGTAGGCTGGACTGAGGAATTTCCTTGGCTTGCTGAAATTCTAGGTTACGTCGCTATTGCGGGTTTATCCCTTGGTGGGGTAGTCGCAACACTATCGCTGGCTATGGGGATTGGGCAAATGATGTCTGCAGGTTGGGCCGTCACCATGACTGGCTTAAACAGCATCATGAAACTGCTACGCATTACCACAATGGCAAGC
>NZ_JAPNXU010000055.1:0-554 GCF_030397555.1 Neptunomonas sp. CHC150 | reverse complement strand
CCCAATCACGTGGGTAGTGGCTGGTATTGCACTGCTAATTGGTGGTGTAGCCGCTGCAATCTATTGGTGGGACGACTTAACTGCAGCATTCAAAGACACGGCTTGGTTTGATGTTATTGCCGGAGCGATTGAGGGCATTGTTGACCTGCTGAACATGATCCCCGGTGTGGATATTGAACTGGGTAGCAAGGTTGATACACCAGAAGTGAGTGCAGCCGTTCAAGCAGAGCGAAATGCGCCTACATCTATTCAGCCAATGGCGTTCGACGCCCCAGAAATGCCAACGGGTAACGGTCGCAGCATTGCCGAATACAAACAACTGGGAGCGATGCCAACGCTACCGCCAAACATGGTTCAAAACGTAACGACCACTCATAAACCACAAGGCGGCAACATGAGCTCATACGGTGACGTCTACATCACTGCACCAAATGGAATGACACCAGACCAGTTAGCCGAATGGGATGAACTCAATGCCGGATAGCCATTTATCAGAAAGCAAAAAATACATCGACATTAAAGTGATTGACGGTGGCTGGGATATGGATGCAGGT
>NZ_JAPNXU010000054.1:0-474 GCF_030397555.1 Neptunomonas sp. CHC150 | reverse complement strand
GATTATCGAAATCGTCTTTGCTGTATTCATCGCGCAGTTCATCTATGTCGAACAGTTCACAACCGCCTGCAGCTGCATCTTCAATCGTAACAACGTAACGCCACTGTTTGTCTGGGCAGAGCCTGCCACCGTCTCGATATTCATTGAAGGTCGGGAACTCGATGTTAGCGCGAGAATCACGACCTCTGCGCCATTGGTCACCGGTCCAAAATGTATAAGCCGTGTGCGTTTTGGCGGAAGGGGTCGAGAAGTAGGTTTTGCGCCAGTTCTTATGGGTGGCCATGGCTGAGGCGAGTTTGTTGAGCTCATCGAATTTCGGGATCCAGAAATACTCATCCACATAAACATGGCCATGATAACTTTGTGCGGTTTTTGAGTTGGTCGATAGAAAGCGTAGCTCGGCACCGTTAGAGAGAATGATCGGGTTGCCCGTCAATTCAACACCTAAGAACTCTTCACCAATCGCAATAATGT
>NZ_JAPNXU010000053.1:0-662 GCF_030397555.1 Neptunomonas sp. CHC150 | reverse complement strand
GGGTACATCTTCACTCGCGGTGATTAACGGGCTAGTGCCTTGAATTTCTGGTTTATGACAAGGAACAATCAGTCCTGCAGGGGGCAACTTGATCACGACTTGAGTTGCAACCAACTCAGTACGGTTCGCGCAACCTGTTAGCAACATCACTAGGCCAAGGCTTTTGATAACATTCATCATCGGCCAATTGACGTCGAAGCATTTCAATGTCTTCATTGAGCTTTCCCTCTATAGTGCTGTGCAGCCTTGTTCTATCTACCAGTAACTGGTTTGCATCACTGTTTTCTTGGGTGAGCGTGTCAATGCTGGCTTGGCTAACTTGATTCGTTGATAAGGCATTATCTAAACGAGCCCTTAAAGCGGCCTGCTCTGACTTACTTGCTTTCAACATTAACCACATCGACATCATGGCAACCCCCACTACAGCAACAACTAGCCACTTAACCCATTTGATGCTTTTGAATGGAAAGGCAGCGATCATGCTCTTTATCCCTACGGTCAATTAAACCTTTCAACTTCACACCACCGCCATACACCCACCTTGGCAACTCATGACAGGCTTTTGTAAAGTCACCCTGTTTGATGAAGCGATAAATCTGCGTTTCGCTACCATCACGATTTCGCATAAATCGAGTACAGCCAGTGTTAAAACTAAAAGAAGT
>NZ_JAPNXU010000052.1:0-871 GCF_030397555.1 Neptunomonas sp. CHC150 | reverse complement strand
AGGCGCTGTTTGCGCCCTCGTTGTTTGGCAAAGTCCCAATTGCGTCCCATGGTTACGCTCGACGAATAACAAGCTTGGCTTTTTCACCACCAAGGTGAGCCATAAAATAATCGAAGGCCGTGCCTGAATTGATAACAGCCCATTCATTATTCACCACACCAAAGTCCATGCCTGGTGCAATACAACCTTCAAGCTGTGCTGCTCGGTTTGCTTTGTGGATAAGAATATGAGTTCGTTGAGAAGGGCCGAATCGAGTAACACCAAGGGTTGGTGCTTCTAGTGCGTAGCATTTGCCAAACTTCGGGCTGTCATGTGGCAGCAGGTCATAGGTGCCTTCTGGAATACATGAAATGCCAGCTTGGTTATTTTTCCAAGGTCGTTCAACGGTCTTGAAAATAGCGTTTCCATTCTCATCGCACAGATAAGAAAAAACACCATGAGGGAAATAATTGCGATGGAGAGTTAGGGTTTTCATAGCACAACCAGATAACAGTAATTGATGTTGTTTCTGATTGTGCTTTTTATTTTGATATAGGCGGAACTAACATTAATTAATTCTGATGTTAGTTTCTCGACACTGAAATTGGCAGGAAGTAATTATCTTTCATAGTCGCATCAATTTTACAAAAATCAAGACTCTCTTGCTTTCCAGCCACAAGAAAACCGTTAATTCCTTTTTCATCTCCACCAACATAAACCCAGTGAGTATGACCACTTCTATCATCTTTTATTTTAAACTCAATATCATAAGTCCAATTGTATCTCTCTGAGCGGTATCCAAGCATACCAGCTTGCTGAATGGGTTTAGTTAGGTCGAGTTCCTCATCCCCCCAAGTTCCTTTAGGGGTTTTGGATTCATATTCAATAATGA
>NZ_JAPNXU010000051.1:0-228 GCF_030397555.1 Neptunomonas sp. CHC150 | reverse complement strand
ACACCACCAGTGTACGTAACCCTCGACCTGCCAGTGTCGCCTCTACTTTAAACCCGCTTCGATTAGCGGGATTACTTCGCAGTGTGGTCGATGGAAACAACCCACAAGATTACATGACGCTTGCCGAAGAAATGGAAGAGCGCGATTTGCACTACGCGGCGCAGCTGCGTACCCGTAAGTTGGCAGTTGCTGCTATTGAGCCTACCGTTGAACCTGCCAGTGATGAGC
>NZ_JAPNXU010000050.1:0-1359 GCF_030397555.1 Neptunomonas sp. CHC150 | reverse complement strand
CCTTTGCCTAATATCACGCTCGACCAGTGCAACTTGATATTCATCATTGGGATGATGCCAAGGGGATCGTCTGCTTTTACTTTGAATCGGTAACGGTTAGGAACGCCGCCCGTCATCCATTTGTTTGCAGCTGCTCTGGTGTTATCCAAAGTCAGTTCTTTAGGCACACCGAACTTTTCACAAACGTCCATTAAGGAAAGGCGAATGCTGTCTGTGTTTTCACTAATGTCACAACGCCAACCAATAATTTTGCGGCTGTAGATGTCTTGCCAAAACCACGTTTTAGGACGAAGAATTTCACCGTTAAACCACCTCACAAACACGTTGTGTTGATAGCCATCGCCATTGATCCATTCCAGAGCGTGAAGCCCTTCAACGGTACGTTCTTGCGGTGGGAACATTTGGTGCAGTGCGTGTTCACCTTCACGAAGCATGATGCGTTGTTGCACTGGCACTTCATGTTCAAGGCGGCGTCCTAAACTTTTTAGGCTTGGCACTTTCCAACCTTTAGATGGAGCCGTATCAATAAGGCGTTCATAACAAACCGACATAGCAGGTTGCTCTAGGCTCAAGTAGTCAGCTTTGAAAAACTCCCACGCTTCAGGTGTGATGTAAGCAAACTGATTCGGCTTTTGGGTTTGGGATGATTCAAAGTTTTTAGGCAGCAGAGCTGGAGCCCAATCACATTCGTCTATTCCTTTCACCTTCGCGCAGCTGCGGCGCAAAGTAGAAAGTGCCACGCCATATTCTTCAGAGACCGATTGATAAGCGTCCATCAACTTGATGCCGTTATTCTTAAGTGCAAAGACAGCTTGAACGGTGCGCAATGCTTGCTGTGCTTTCTCTTTGGCAGCGTTGTTGTTCTTACTCCAACGAACCCAAAGCGCTTCACGGCAATACGACTGCTCGCTTTTCTTTTTCGGCAACTCAAGAACCTGATCCCCAACTTGAACTTTGCCTTGTTTTTTCATCAGAGCTGTTTGAGTTTGTATTGGTAGTGAATTCATTGAGAACTCGTAAGCAACACCCTTAACGCCTTCTTTTTGTCTAAACTCCCATCCATTTTTCTTTGCCATTCTCGATATATTTTGAGAGTGCTCTGGCAACCCTGGAAGTCCAACCAATTCTTTTGTCGTAAACCAATTAGTCATAACCCACCCACTTAAGCTGCGTTATGAAAAGATTGATATCGTGAAGGCCACACATCTTCAGGCTTCATTCCCAACGCCTTTGCGATAATGATTTCGCCATTTCGGTAGGATTTATCTAAAGCATTTTTTAATGTATGAGGAGAAAGTCCGTTCTGCCTTCCTAAAGAACGTAATGAAGTTTTTCGTTTCTTTAATTCAGCAACGATGT
>NZ_JAPNXU010000005.1:0-392669 GCF_030397555.1 Neptunomonas sp. CHC150 | reverse complement strand
TTTTTATGGTTATTGTTTTTTAATGATGTTTTATTTGTTTTGTGTCTACTGCTTGTCATAAATTCAGGTTTATACTGCACTGCAGCAATATAAATTAGGAGGCAGGTATGAGCTTTTCAATAGCGGGTAAGCGCGGCATCATATTAGGCATTGCTAACCGTCACTCCATTGCCTTCGGCTGTGCAAAAGTGCTTCATGAGCTGGGTGCGCAGTTATGTATTACCTACCTTAATGAGAAGTCTAAACCTTATGTTCAACCGTTAGCTGATGTGCTGTCCCCTGCTTTGTTTTTGCCGTGCGATGTATCTAATCCGGGCGAATTGGAGGCGGTTTTTGAAGCGGCAGAAAAAGAATGGGGCACAATAGATTTTGTTATTCATTCTATCGCGTGGTCACCACTTGCAGAGCTACAAGGTCGGTTAGTTGATACATCAGGGGATGGATTCAGTAAGGCGGTAGATATCTCATGCCACTCATTCATACGTTCGGCAAAACAGGCCGAGCGGCTCATGAAAGAAAGAGGCGGAACTTTAATAACTATGAGCTATTACGGGGCGGATAAAGTGGTTGCTCATTACGATATGATGGGACCAATTAAAGCCGCTTTAGAGTCATCAGTTAGGTACTTAGCCGCTGAGCTGGGTGAATCTAAAATTCGAGTACACTCCATTTCACCCGGACCTATGCCTACTCGAGCGGCGTCTGGATTGGCTGAATTTACGCTGCTGATGGATGCGGCAATACAACATTCCCCCTTACACCAATTAGCGACACCGGATGATGTAGGCCATATGGTTGCTTTCTTAATCAGTGATTGGGCGAAAGCGCAGACAGGAAGTCTTATTTATGTCGATGCAGGGCACCATATCATGGCATAAAAAAGCACCTGCTCCTTGGAAAGAGGTCTATGTCGCTTCATACTAGCGCTCGTTGTATAGACTACTTTTTCAGGGAGTGATTAATGCTAGGCCACGCAAGGAAGTTAACAGCTTTTCTACTAATTAGTTTCGTTAGTATCTTTTTGATCGCTTGTAATGGTTCAGGTGATGAGACGTCGTCATCCACTAGTGTGGTATCAGAAGAGCCACAGGTTACTGCTGAGGCTTTACCAAAGAGTACAGGCACGAGTTTAGCTGTCAATGATCAAGCCGCGGGCAGTAATCAGGTTACAAGTACCAATGAAGAGTCAGATGACCCCGCTGATTCTTTATATAAGCAGTCTGATTTTGTGGTTTCTGATGTAAGTGCACAAACCTATCAAGGCCGGCTTGCCGCGGCAGTCACGTTTAGTACCCCTTTGCCCTCCGATCAGTTGTTTAATGATTGGCTAAGTGTCACCACCGATGATCAGGAATCACTGAGCGGAGAGTGGGCCGCTAATGATACCCGCACCGTCCTATATTTCCCGGGCTTATCTCCTAATGAAACCTATCACATCACTGTGCGTAAAGGCCTTCCCTCTGCTTTTGGTAAATCGCTGGAGTCAGATAAGACCGTCTCTTTTACAACCGATACCTTAGAGCCGATGGTCGGTTTTTTAAATCAAGGTAACTTATTAGCTCATCAATTAACCAAAGGCTTACCCGTCCTTACCGTTAATGTTAGTCAGGTGGATCTTGATTTTTATCGTATACCTGAGAGTAAATTGTACGATTTTTTGAGTGAAAATAGTGGGCGTGGTCAATTAGATTTTTGGCGTGTGCGTGATTCCCTAAAGCAATTTGATTTGGTGTACACAGGGCGTTTTGATCTTAAAGTGTTAGAAAACCAACAAGCCACGCGCTATATCCCTGTTAAATCAATAGCACCCCTTCAAAAGCGAGGGGTGTATCTTACTGTGATGAAGCCTGCAGGAAGTTACGACTACCAATACCCATCCACTTGGTTTGCAGTAACTGATTTGGGGGTTCAGTTAAAAATCTTTAAAGATCAGATCGATGTACATGTTAATTCACTGGCCTCTGCCGATGAAAAAGAAGGCGTTCACGTTGCCTTGCTTGATGCTGAAGGTGGTGCGCTGGCCGATCAGGTGACTAATAAAGAGGGCGTTGTAAGCTTTGAGCGGTCTGCATTGAAAACGGAACCTAAGCTATTGTTAGCGCAGTCGGGTAAAGACACGACTTTGGTTAAGCTTTTTGGGCCTGCATTGGACTTGTCTGAGTTTCCAGTTACAGGGCACGCCTCTCATCAACAAACATTGTTTCTTTATAGTAGTCGTGATTTATACCGGCCTGGTGAAAGTGTAACCGTCAGTGGATTGCTTCGAGGAGCTGACGGCGACATGGTTAATGGCGCTACATTAGAAGCTTCATTGCAGCAACCGGATGGCCGGATTGTCGCTACTAGGCGGCTAGCTGCGTCAGCACTTAATTATTATGAAGTGACTTTTCCGATTACAAATGATGCACCGACTGGGCAATGGCGAATCACCATGACGTTGCCTGATAGTCGAGTTGTTGAGTACCCGATACAAGTTGAAGATTTTTTGCCTGAAAGGATGACGCTTGATTTAAAAGCCCCGGAACAATTATCACTCGACAGCCAATATAAGTTAGAGGTTGATGGACAATACCTTTATGGGGCTCCGGCTACTGGTAATAAGTTGCAGAGTAAGCTGATAGCGTCAATGGAACCTCACCCATTTAGAGCCTTTGAGGCATTCCATTTTGGGGATATACAGCAAACCGAATTGGATCGACAAGTTGATCTTGATCCGCTTGTATTAAATGGAGAGGGTAAGGCGACGGTTAGTGTTCCTTCGTTTTGGCAAGAGGCTAAAGTCCCGCTGCGCTTAAAGCTGTTTGAGAGTTTGCTGGATACAGGAGGCCGGCCAGTTAGTCGCAGTGTAACCAGCACAGTCATGCCGGCCGATGAATTAATAGGCATCCGACCATTGTTTGAGCAGGGTACGGTAGATTACGGCAGTACAGCTAATTTTGAGCTAGTAGTGACGAACGGTGTGGATAAATTCGCACGCCAAGACGTAACAGTCCAGCTGATTCGTGAGCATCGTCAGTACCATTGGGTTTATTCCGATTCTGATGGCTGGAGCAGCAATTATACAGAGCGCCACTATCCCGTTTTTTCCCAAATTGTTGATATTAATGCCGATTCAAGTACCTCTATATCGGTACCAGTCGAGTGGGGCTATTATCGTTTAGAAATTAAAGACCCTAGCACCAACTTGGTATCGAACTACCGTTTTAATGCTGGCTGGAGTGAGCAGTCACAAACCTTATCGGGTAGGCCTGATCGAATAGGTATGTCACTGGATAAGCAAAAATATATGCCAGGCGATAAGGTCAAAGTGCGTTTGCAACCGCCAGCAGCAGGTAAAGGTTGGTTAATAGTGGAAGGCGATAAGCCGCTTCATTCACAACCGATTGATATACCCGCGGATGGAGGGGCAGTTGAGTTCACGATGAGCCCTGAGTGGAAACAGCATGATTTGTATATTTCTGTCACCTTGCTGCAAGCAGGTCAGGAACGTGAGGAACATTTACCGCGCAGGATGATGGGTATACAGCCTCTACCGCTAGACAGAGAGGATCGTCGTTTAACGGTTAGCCTAGAGCTGCCTGAGCGAGCGCTGCCCGAGAAACAGCTCACTATTCCAGTGAAGGTATCGACCTCGAGTGGCAAATTACCCTCTGCTGTGCAGATGACATTGTCTGCTGTTGATATGGGGGTGCTCAATATCACACGGTTTAAAACGCCGGATCCTTTTGACGGGTTATTTGGTCAGCGGGCTTACTCACCACAAGTGCGTGATAGTTATGGTGAGTTAGTCGATGGAGATGAAGGTGCGTTGGCTGAGTTGCGCTTTGGTGGTGATGCTGATCTCCAACGAGGTGGAACGGAAGCACCTTCCGATGTGCAAATAGTCTCTTTGTTTTCGGGTGTTATTCCTGTAGATGAGCAAGGTAACGCCGAGATACCGCTAAACATGCCTGATTTTAATGGTCGGGTTCGATTAATGGCCGTTGCGTTTGGCGAAAACCACGTTGGTTCGGCAGAGGCCGAACTGCAGGTAGCCGCACCGGTAGTAACACAGTTATCGATGCCGCGTTTTCTTGCGATAGGTGATCAGTCTGAGCTTGCTTTAGATTTGCATAATTTAAGTGGCAGCGAGCAGCAAATGGCGATAGAAGTTACGTTAGGTGAAGGCTTAGAGTCTAGCGAAGGCGCAGCGCCACTCACAAAGGCTATCACGCTCGCGGATCAAGAAAAGACGACGCTAAGAATTCCGGTTAAAGCGACGGAGGTTTTTGGTCGCACCCCGATTGTTCTTCAGGTAACAGGATTGACTAATCTACCGCAAGGCAGCGATCACTCATTTACACGCCAATGGACACTGAGTTCTCGTCCTGCATGGCCCTCCATTACCGAGCAATGGCAAAAGCGTCTTGCACCTGAAAAGTCGCTCGTGCTCTCTAAAACAACACTTAATACTTTGATTCCAAGCAGTGCTACGTTAGCCATGAGCGCCTCATCACGCCCACCGCTGAACCTTGCATCTTATTTACGCGCCTTAAAAGCTTATCCCTATGGTTGTTTGGAGCAAACCACCAGTGGAATGTTTGCTCAAATTTATACAGACCCTGCGTTACTGCTTGAACTGGGTTTAACGGGAGAGAGCAACGAACACCGTGAAGAGACGATGAGAGTCGCTATACAACGGCTGATGGGAATGCAAAATAGTAGTGGTGGGTTTGGGCTATGGGGAGCGGATAGCCCAGAAGAATATTGGCTCACTGTGTATGTCACCGATTTCTTGTTACGCGCGCAACAGGCAGGGTATGACGTGCCGGCTCATAATGTGGAGCGCAGTGTGAAGCGCCTACAAAGCTATGTACGAGATCCGCGGCGGATCAGCAGCGAGTATACTCATGATGATTCGGTCACTCGCTTTGCTGTGCGTTCGTACGCAGCGCTGGTGTTAGCTGATTTAGGGCAGGCATCGTTGTCTGATCTACGAACGATATATGATCAGCGAGGGGATAAATGGAATGGTCTTGGGCTACTGCAGCTAGGAATGGCGCTAGATACTGCCGGTGATAGCACACGGGCCCAGGCCGCGCTAGCAAGCGCCTCTGAACGCTTATTATCTTCTACTTGGCGATATTCTGATTATGGCAGTCGTGTGCGAGATTTAGCGTTGGCTGTTTTTATGAGTATTGAGCACCATCAACCGGCTGAGTTTTGGGAGCCGCTGCTTTATCGTTTAAAAGAGCAGCTAACGAAACGCCGATGGTTGAGCACCCAAGAACAAAATGCGCTCTTCTTAGCCGGACGCCAACTGCAAATAATGGGTGGCGAACCGCTAGCGCTCACTTTATTGCAAGGGGCGGGTACGTCCGCTATTCAGTCTGAAGGTGATTGGCGGGAGCAGCGCTCAGGAACCTCGGCGGTTGGCGATCTAACATTGATTAATGCCGGCGATAGGCCTGTTTATGTCGATGTTCAGTTACGTGGCTACCCTAAGAATAACCCTAAAGCCCAAAGCAACGGGATACGGGTCCAACGCCGGTACTTTGATGCTAATGGAAACGCACTACAGCCGCTTCACCTTGCAACGGGTGATATGGTGATTGTTGAGTTAACGGCGAAGACGGATGATCCAATGCCGCATGCCTTGATTGTTGACTTGTTGCCTGCAGGGCTTGAGCTGGAAAACCAAAACCTTGCTACTTCTTTGGATATGGAAGATTTAAAGATTGGAGGCCAGTCAATTGTTGAACTGATGCAACAGCAGGATATTCGTCATCAAGAGTTTAGAGATGATCGATATGTAGCAGCGGTAAATATTAACTGGAGTCGTGAATCAAAACTATACTACCTAGCTCGCGCAGTATCGCCGGGGACGTTTATTATTCCGCCGACGTTTGCGCAAGATATGTATAAGCCTGATTATCGCCACATTGGTGGGCAGGCCGGTAAGGTAACGGTACAGGTTCCGTAATACATGGTAGGAACGCCGAAAAAAGAAGGATGGTGCTGGCGGTTACGCCTAACCGTTCTTAGCATCGGGTTGGTCGTTCTCGGGTGTTTGCTGCTTAAGTATCTAGATTGGCGATACCCGTTAGCACCGTTGCCACAAGTGAGCACTCTTGTGTTGGCTGATGATGGTACTCCTCTGCGTGCCTTTCCCGGTGATGGAGATCAGTGGCGTTACCCTGTTGGTATTGACGATATATCGCCTCATTATTTAGAGGTTCTGCTTACCTACGAGGATCGATGGTTCTATTGGCACCCTGGTGTGAACCCATTCTCTTTAGTACGTGCTTTTTGGCAAAATGCACAATCGTCGGGCATTGTCTCAGGTGGCTCCACCTTAACGATGCAAGTCGCTCGTTTGTTGCATCCACACGACCGTAGTTATCGAGGAAAGTTGGTGCAAGTGCTGCGTGCTTTTCAGTTGGAGTGGCACTACAGCAAACCCGAAATTATCGACTTGTACCTTAACTTAGCGCCCTTTGGTGGCATGTTGTCCGGAGTGCAAGCAGCCAGTTTTTTTTATTTTGGCAAGCAGGCCAACCAATTGAGTGATGCCGAAGCCGCTTTACTTGCTGTTTTACCGCAAAGACCCAGCGACTATCGCCCTGATCGGCATCCGCAGGCGGCTTTAAAAGCACGCAATAAAGCATTGGCTCGTATGGCGGTGCTCGGTGTGTGGAGCCAAAGCCGGGTGGCAGAGGCGCAAGCTGAACCGTTGCTTGTTTTTGCAGAAGGGGTACCCAAGGTTGCACCAATCTTGAGTCGTCGCCTTTATCAGCAATGTACGTCGTGTAATGTTATCCACTCCACTATTGATTACGGGCTGCAATTGCAGCTTGAGGCGCTGGTTGATCAGTATCTTTATCAGCTGTCACCGGAGCAATCCGTGGCGGTTATGGTAATGGATAACAGAGACGGCTCTGTTAAAAGCTATATCGGCTCTGGCGATTTTTGGTCGGCGACACGTCATGGGCAAGTAGATATGATACAAGCGGTTCGTTCGCCGGGGTCTACGCTCAAACCCTTTCTCTATGGTATGGCTATTGATGAGGGGTTAATCCATTCGCATTCGTTGTTACTTGATGCGCCTCGATCGAAAAGCCAATACCGACCTCACAACTTTACAGGTCAATTTAACGGCCCTGTCACGGCGACCGAAGCCCTGCAACGCTCGTTGAATGTGCCGGCTGTTCAGTTAATAGAATTTATAGAAGCCGGGCGCTTTTTGACACGTTTACAACACGGTGGCTTGAAAAGCTTTGGTCCGGGTAGCGCTGATCCTAATCCATCAGTGATACTGGGTGGGGTGGGTGTCAAGATGGAGCAAATGGTGGGTTTATACAGTGCGTTTGCCCGCCAAGGGTTGGCAATTAAGCCGCGTTTGCGCCCAGAGCAATCTCAGCAGGAGCGCCGGTTATTATCAACGGGCAGCGCCTGGATTATTTGGGATGCGCTCGCTCAGCACCCGTATCGTAGTATGCATCAAAAAACACAGGGACAATGGAATCTCGCTTGGAAAACGGGAACGAGTTACGGTTACCGAGAAGCCTGGGCGATGGGCGTCTCACCTCGATGGACAATAGGAGTATGGGTTGGACGGCCCGATGGTAGCCCTAGCCCCGGTAAGTTTGGTCGTGACACTGCCGCTCCTTTGTTGTTCCGCGTACACAGTGCCTTGTCTGATGGCGAACGGCGTCTCATAAAGCCTAGTGGGGTTACAAAAGAAGAGATTTGCTGGCCGTCAGGCACGGCGCTAACGCGCCCAGAGAATCAGAATGGTCAATGCTTACGTCATCATGCGGCATGGGTGTTAGAGGGCGTTGTTCCTCCGACATTGCATGAGCTACCTGATCTAACGACACAGCGCCTTATTACTCAAATTTGGGTGGATCCTGTCTCTGGGCTGCGGGTCGATCCCTCGTGCGCTAAACGATCACCTTTACTAACGAGGGAAATTGCGCTCTGGCCAGAGGCGGCAGAGCCCTGGCTACCGACGTTTTGGCGAAACCAGCAGCGACTGCCTTCCTTAGCCCCCGAGTGTGCACTGTTTGCCGCCGAACAAAAAACGATACGCATCACGACATGGCCGGATAAGGCTCTTGTTAAAATACCACCGCATGGAGGGGAGTTACGCGCTGATTTAATGGCTCAGGGCGGGAGCGGAGCGCGCGATTGGTATGTGGACGGTCGTTACGTTGGGAGCAGCGAGCGTGCGTTATCCTATCAATTTTCTAGCGTGGGACTGCATCAAATTAGTGTGGTTGATGAGCAAGGTAATCGCGATATGATCCAATTGACCATTAGCCAGTGATCCAGCTGAACCATTGAGGGTGATCTTGCCATAGTAGGCGGATACACATCACGATTGAGATACACACCAGTAAAGGTCGAATAAGCTTAACGCCTTTACTAACCACTAATCCTGAACCTATTCTGCCTCCGATATATTGGCCCACGGCCATGCTAAAACCAATACTCCAGACAATCTGGCCGCCAATGGCAAAAAACAAGAGAGAAGCGAGGTTGGATGTTAAGTTTAGTAGCTTGGTATGAGCGGTTGCTTTCGCCATACCGAACCCTAACAAAGAAACGAAGGCGATAGCGAAGAAAGAGCCGGTTCCAGGGCCAAAAAAGCCATCATAAAAGCCCACGGTCGTACCTATCACTAATGCAAAACTCAAGGAGCTGATGCGCTGATGGCTATCTTGATCGCTTATGCGTGGTGAGAACAGAAAATAGAGAGCAAAACCGGCCAGTAATAGAGGAAGCAGCTTACTGAGAAAACTAGGGTCAAGCTGTTGCACTAAAATTGTCCCTAATACACCCCCTGCAAAGGTGCAAACAATGGCTAGGCGCATCGAGGCGAGGTCGATTAGCCCGCGTTTCACAAAATAAAGGGTAGCGGCTAACGCACCAAAGCTACTTTGTAGTTTGTTAGTGCCTAGCGCCATTGTTGGAGGCATGCCTGTGGCCAGTAGTGCGGGAATAGTGATGAGTCCGCCGCCGCCCGCAATGGAATCTACGATACCGGCTAACAAAGCAACCCCTGATAAAATGAGCAGGGTAAGGAGGTCGACTTCCATGTGAGGCTTCCAAAATAGCGAATAGAAGCCTTAATCTTATCAGCGGATTCTTATATCACCTATGCTTAAAATGACAATGATGGGTTGTCGTTGAGCCAGTCTAGCAACTCGTCAAATGGCATTGGTTTAGCAAAAAAGAACCCTTGTGCTTGATGGCAGCCTATCTGACGAAGCGTGTTGGCTTGCGCTTGCGTTTCTACACCTTCTGCTACTAATTTTAACCCTAGCTTTTGCCCTAATGATATTAATGTTTCAGCAAACGGCGGCCGGGCGTGTTCAGCATTTGAGTGGGAAATTTCATGTATAAATTGCGTATCAATTTTTAGACGGTCGATAGCAAGATGCCGGAGTGTGTTTAATGATGAGTAACCGGTGCCAAAGTCATCAATAGCGGCGTGCACACCAAGCTTTTGCAGCGTGTGCAGGTTTTCGATAACTAGTTGCGGGTCATGCATAGCGAGTTGTTCAGTGACTTCAATAACGAGAGTGCCGGCCGGCAACTTGTATTCTTGCGTTAGCCGTTGAATGATCTTGATGAGGTTAAACTGTTTAAACTGTGGAATACCTATATTCACGCATACGCTTTGAAGCGTATGTTGTTGTCGCTTCAGTTTGTCAAATGTTCTGCACGCCTCTTCTAATATCCAATCGCCAATGTCGATGATGAGTCCTGAATATTCAGCCAAGGGTATAAAGATTGAAGGGGGCTGAATAAAGCCTCCAGCGGAATCTGGCCAGCGTACAAGGGCTTCTATGCCGCAGACAGCTCCTGTTTTTAGATTAATTTGAGGCTGGTACCACAATGATAAGTGGCCTTCATAAAAATCATTTTTGAGCTGGTTGATAATGTCAGTACGCCAACGGTTATCAAATTCCATTTCTTCTAAGAAGAACTCGTAATTACGCGCGCTATTACGTTTTGCCCGAGCCAGTGCGATGTAGCTGCGTTTTAACAAGGTCAAACCGGTCATTTCCCCTGCGAGCAAGCGGCATAAGCCAACATTGTATCGCATCGAATAACTGAGTTCTCCGACGTCAAATGGTGTAGAGAGTGTGGCTCGAATGCTGTCGGGATTCAGATCTTGTTGTTGCCCTATCAGACCAAAAACATCGGCTCCAATGCGCGCTATGTAGCATGTATCGCCAAGGTAATTTTGCAGACGCTCCGTCACGTTGATTAGCAGCCTATTACCTGTTTCTACGCCTAATCCCTCATTAAGGTCGGCAAAGTGAGATAAATCAATCAGCGCTATCACTGTATTTACGTCTTGGGTTTTGGCGCGTTGATCCAGTTCTAGCAAGAACCGTGTTCGGTTAGGTACTTTTGTTAATGTGTCGTGATAAGCAATAAAACTCAGCTTGTTAACTTTGCTAATTAGCTCATTAGATTGTGAAATGTTGCTAGCAAAAATTTCCAATAGTTGTTGATAATCATCGCTAGGGCAGCACTCACAATCTATATAGATAGCCCCTTCCCAGTGGCTGTTGTTGTAGTACAGTGCCGTGTAGTGGGTATCGAATATCGGGCCTTGCTGTTCAATACAGGTTTCAAAAGCGGATTGTATATCAAGAGCGGCGAGCTGGCTGAGTGGCTCACCTATTAAAGAGGCATGCTGGCCAGTAGCTGCAGTTATGTAAAGCGGACTGCAGGGCGAGTTCGGGGTTCTGACGCGGCGCTGAACACAAATTAACCCATCTTCATCTAGCCCTAAACTAGCGGATAGCTGGTCCAAAATACCTTCTGCAAAGTGGCGCAACGATGTTTTATTGAGCAAGTCGGTTGTGGCACTGATGACCTTTTCCAGTCCTCGTTCTTGCCGGTTGTTCGCCATACTCAACTGATAATTTTGACAGGCTTGGGTGACGATCATTAGCCAATCATTGTCGTTGATGTGTTGAAGGTGTCTATAGTCCTGAATATGCATTTCCAGCAGCCATTCAGCCATAGGTGTTTCGCCTGGTTCACTATCCACTACAATATAGCGCGTGTGATGTTGCTGGAAGTCTTCTCGCATGACGCGCACTAAGTTGTCTGGATCATTTAAGTCCAGTAAACCGGCATTAATGATAACCAGCGCGTAGCGGCGCTCTAAGAGTTGCTGAAGTGCTTTTTCAGGCGTGTGACATGGCATTACCTTGATGACATGGCCAGAAATAGCATAGTCAGAGAAGAGGTGTGCGATATGAGTACACAGGTCGGGGTCGAAGCCGACCATCATAATAGGCCAAACCGGTTTCGGCCTTTCATGAAGCATTAGATGCGGCCTGCTAGGCTGGGTAGTAGGTGTCGTCATCTATGTCCTCATTATTTGGGTTGTCATTACACCAAATGCGGCTTAATGCTCAGGGAAAAGTGTAATCTCTAAAAATAAAGATAGCTGAGAATTAGCAGAATAAAAGTAGCGGGCGGGGAAATAGAGCCCACATTGGGCTCTGGGAGGAGTGGCATTAAGCGGCGCGTATGACAGTGCCGTGGTTCTCTTCTTCGATGAGTTGAGCATGCAATGCTTTAATAGCGGCGTCATAATCTTCTTCCGCTACGATGCATTGAATTTCTACTTGCCGTACCGATTGGTGTAAGGCCATGATATTGATGCTGGCGTTAGACAGCGCAGCAACTGTTTTGGCTAAGATACCGCGTACTTTCATATCTGAGCCAATGGCCGACACTACGGAGATATTATGCAGGTCAACGACTGCTAATGGGTATTGCTCTTCAATCAAGCGGACGGCACGGTTAATCATTTTCCGATTTCCGGTCACGTAATACGTGATGGTGTTGGCGTCGGCATCTTTGTTGATTGTGTAGAGTTTGAGCTGGTTGAGTAAACGCGAGATCTCAATATCGTACTCTGGTGTGCCTAGCATCTCTTGATCAAATACTTCGATCCCCACGACGTCTTTGCGCCCCGCTATGATTTCGACACACGGGCGTGTGTTTTTATAATCTTGAGTGATTAACGTGCCGGTATGCTCGGGTTCAAAGGCATTCTTGATACGCAGGGGGATCTGCTGTCGGCGTAAACCTCGGGCAGCTTTGGGGTGAATCGCTTCCATGCCTAAGTTAGAGAGTTGATCGGCCACGTCATAATTGGTTCGACCGATCGGTAGCACACAGTCAGCACCAACCACACCAGGATCCGCGCTGCTTAGGTGGTACTCTTTGTGGATAATCGCTTCGCGGGCATGGAGGTGGGTTGCTATTTTAGCGAAAGTCATCTCACTGTAGCCACGATCAAACGTTTGCATCAAACCTTCTTCGCAGTGCGTGTATCCTGTGACGATAAGTAGCTCATTGTCTGGCTGTGCACGGCTCAGGTGTTTTTCGATCATGGCGTCAAAGGGCAGAGGCTCGGGCTCGTTCCAACCGCTTAAATCGATCATTCTGGCATTCACTTTCTGTGCTTTAAGCATTAACACGGTATTAAAGGCGCTGTGAGCTTCTCCTAAGGAGGCTAGCATTTCACGCACGCGTATGAGCTGGCTTTTTACTTGGAAGTGCCCGTGGGCGCAGAGTTTTTGCAGGTTTTCCATGCACAGCTCTGCATCATTTAGCCGCTCTAAGATAAAGTGATTGGCTTGCTGTAGCGATAGCTCATCGGTGAACATTTCCGTGTTAATTGCGAGCATCGCTGTGCGTACGTTTGATAAATGTTTACGCCATGCGTGTTCATTTTCGGCTTCTGCAAAGCTGCTATAGACGCCGGCATCACCCGTTTTTTTATGTTCGAGCAGCAGGTTTGTGATACCGGCATAGGCCGATACCACAAAGACACGATTATAGAGAGATTGATCAGGCTGCGAGCGCAAAAAAATATTGTGCTTAATTTCGTTAAAGCGGCTCATTGAAGTGCCGCCTATCTTTTCTACGGTTGGGTTTGTCATGGTGTTTTTTGAAAGACCTCAATCAAGTTAAGCGCCCAGGCTGCTGGCATCTAACGGGTACACACCGTTCTCATCATGCGTTTCTTTTCCGTTGAGCGGAGGATTGAATACGCAGGCCATTTTCATTTCAGTGGTACCGCGTAGAAGGTGCTCATCATGCTTGTCTAACACGTATAAAGTCCCCGGTTTAATGGGGTAGACCTTCCCGTCGGCAATGGTTTCTATTTCGCCTTCGCCGGACATACAGTAAACAGATTCAAGATGGTTTTGGTACCAGATATGTGTTTCTGTGTTGGCATAAATAGTCGTTATATGGAAAGAAAAGCCCATGTTATCCTCTTTAAGGATCATGCGTGTGCTTTCCCAATTATCAGCGGTAATGCGGCGGTCGCTGTTTTCTGCGTTTTCTAGTGTGCGAACAATCATTAGTGTCTCCTCTGGGTGAATATCAGTGTTAATTGGACAAACAGCCCGCTTATGAGGCTTGTTGTGCTTCCTGATAGTCAGCCATTGTTAGGGCAAAGGCATTGTCTAAGCGGGAGAGTCCTTCTAGGAGTTGCTCTTCGCTGATTGTCAGAGGGCAAAAACACTTAACGACTTGGTCATGGTTGCCGCAGGTTTCAATAATGAGATTTTGTTCAAATGCATGAGCGACTATCTTGCTGGCGATCTCTTCGTTAGGGCAAACGATGCCCGTCATCATTCCACGTCCTCTGACGGTAAGAGATTCAGGCCCATAGCGGCGGGCAATTTGTTGCAGACGATTTTTAAGCAAGTCGGCTTTGGCTTTTACTTCCTTGCTAAAGCTGTCGTCGCTCCAATAGGTTTCGATGGCGGCTGATGCGGTCACAAAAGCATGGTTGTTACCTCGGAAAGTACCGTTATGCTCGCCGGGTTTCCATTCATCGATAGACTTGCGAAATACAGTCACGGCAAGGGGTAGGCCATATCCACTTAATGATTTGGATAATGTGATGATATCCGGCTGAATGCCTGCGCTTTCAAAACTAAAGAAGTCACCACTGCGACCACAGCCGGCTTGAATATCATCAACAATCATCAGCAAATCGTGCTTATCGCACAACTTACGAAGCCCTTTTAGCCACTCATCAGATGCCGTGTTTAATCCGCCCTCACCCTGAATGGTTTCAAGAATCACGGCGGCGGGTTTATCAATGCCGCTGCTTGGATCAGATAACATCTTGTCCACGTAAGTCAGCGTATTGGTGTTTGTGCCTAAATAGCCATCAAAGGGCATGCGATCGACGTGGTTTAAGCTATGCCCTGCTGCGCCACGATGGTGTTGGTTCGCTGTACAGCTAAGAGCGCCTGCGGTTACACCGTGGAAACCATTGGTAAAGGCGATGATGTTTTCACGGCCTTTTACTTTACGAGCTAACTTGAGCGCTGCTTCAACGGCATTGGCGCCAGTAGGCCCCGTAAACTGCATAACATAATCATTGAGTTTACGCGGTTGTAGAATCTTTTCTTGAAAGAGGCGAATGAACTCTTCTTTGGCAACAGAGTGCATATCTAGGCCGTGTGTAATGCCGTCTGCTTCAATATAGTTTAATAAGGTCTGTTTCATAACGGGGTTGTTATGGCCGTAATTTAGAGAGCCGGCACCCGCTAGAAAGTCAATATATTCACGGCCTTCGCTGTAAAGAGTAGCGCCTTTGGCATGATCAAATGTAACAGGAAATGAGCGGCAATAGCCGCGAACTTCTGATTCATAGTTGGTAAATGTTGTCATGATTCGTTCCTTTGAAAGTGAAAGAATTGGGCTGCAAGTTGTGCTGATGGTTAGCGTGTTGCGACATCTGGCAATGTGGCGCGATATAGCACCTCTGTTTCATGCCGACCCGCAAAATGCAGCGTTTCATCAAATAGTGTGGTTTGCTCAACACAAAAACCTCGCTGCTCAAAAAAACGTGTGAATAGTTTTTGTGAGGCGTGATTATTTGGTGAGATGCTTGTTTCAATATTCTTGGCCTGCTCGCAACGGTCGAATAAGTGAGACAGCATGGATAAGGCTAACCCCTGACCGCGGGCTTCTGGCGCTAACGCTACCTGCCAGACGAATAGCGTGTCCGGTTTGTTTGGCAGCATATAGCCTGTTATTGAGCCGACGAGGGCGTTGTTTTTATCGACGGCGATAATGGCCGTATCTGCAAAGTGGCTAGCTTGCAACAAGTTGCAATAAGCAGAATTTGTATCTAACGGCGGGCAACGCTCAATAAGCGCATTAAGCGCTAAACCATCACATGCTGTTGGCTTGCGAAATGTAATCGAACACGTTGATGTTTTAGTCATATAGTTTCAAATGTGTAATATTTAGATTATCAAAGTACTTTTATTATAAAACACACCTGGAAATAGATATCAAATCTGTTTTTGTGGGCTTTTTTGTTTGATTTAATGTTTGCTTTTCTAAATTTATCTGAAAGGTATAAATAAAAATGTAGCTATCTAAGAAGAATATCGCGTATAATTTCGCGTCCTAATATATAGTAAGCTTTGAATATCTATGGAAAAGAGCCTGCAAGCGTTAATGATTTTGCGTCAAATCATCCGCGCTACTGAAATTCAAGAAAAAAATATCAGCCGTTCGACAGGGTTAACCTTGCCACAGTTGATGGTGCTGCAAACGTTGCGTGAAAGATCGCCTATGACAACGGGCGATTTAGCGCGCCATTTGAATGTGGCTCAGGCAACGGTAACCAGTATTCTTGATAGGCTTGAAAAGAAGCAGTTAATACTGCGAGAGCGCGGGAAAGAGGATAAGCGTAAGATGTGGGTTCAGCTAACGGACTCAGGCTTGGAGCTGCTAAAAAGCGCACCGACAACACAGCAAGACCGCTTTACCCAGCAATTTGATGACATGCACGATTGGGAACAGTCCATGGCCATTGCTTCTTTAGAGCGAATAGCGGCTCTTTTGGATGCTGATCATATTGATGCAGCTCCTGTCTTAAATATAGGTCGTCTTGATCGCGAAGACGGCGCTTGATTCGATAGGCCTGATTTCTGCAGGCCTGTCACATTTCTTTCATCTCATTATCTTACCCTTTGCCTATTGCGACAATTATCGAACTCCTTGTTTTGCCTTAAGGGATGCGCTATTTTGGCTCTTCGCTCCATTTTGGTGCGACTTCGGCAGGGGCGTTTTGAATCCTTATTCGTGCTTGCTGAGAGAGAATAACTGAGCAGATTAGGCGTGCGGTCGCTTCTTTAATGGTAATGAATCTTATTTACGTTCATTAATGTACACTGAACACTAATGGCCTTAAAATTGCTATGAAAGGTTGTTTTTAATGGGTCCATCTTTATTGATTGTTGGTTAGCGCACTCCCAATTGATGACCTATTATGTAGTACGTGTTGGCCGCTTGCTTCGTAAAAGCGGCTGCAATTCATTAAAGATGTTTAGGTGTATTAAGGAATTGCTATGCAGGTGGGGTCATTTGGGTTCCCAGAACAGCAGCGTTCGAAAGTTGAAAAAATATTACGATTGTCACGGCGGCGCGATTACGAGTTAGTCGCGTTTGATGAAACAGCTTTGCCTGACGTTTTGCTCGTCTTTGGCGAAGAGGCGCTGTCCGAACCGAGCGTTAGCGCGTTGCCTGCTGATTATCGCCGACGCTTAGTGGTAGTTTCCCGACAAAAGCCTAAAGAAGTGAGCCTCCCTCATATCGGTTATCCGTTAATATCTTCGCGTGTGATCCGCGTTCTTGATGGCATTGTTGATCGGACGATAGATTCTGTTCCTTTGACAGACTCTGATGCCCCTCTAGCTGCTGATGTATCTGAGAACAAAAAAGCAGCCTTGTCTGACGAGAGTCGTACACAGGAAACGGAACCGGACGATAACGCTTTACGTGTGCTTGTGGTGGATGACAGCGCACCTATGCGACAAGCCTTGGCTGATCAATTGATGGCGTTACCCATGGCGATGCAGATTAGCTTTGCCGAAGATGGGGCGTCTGCATTATCGGTAACGGATCAACAGCATTTTGATCTGATCTTTTTGGATATCATGATGCCGGGTATTGATGGTTTTGAAACCTGTACCCAATTACGCCAAAAAGCACATATCAAAAAAACGCCTATTATTATGCTGTCTTCCAAAACTTCACCGCTGGATGAGGTAAAGGGGATTATGGCGGGGTGTTCTACTTATCTTACCAAGCCTATTGTGCCAGATGAGTTCCAAAAGGTTATTCGCCGGGTTTCCAAGTGGATTACTGAATATAGGCCTGAGCGTGCGGCGAGCCAAGCGCGTACAAATTAAATCGGTTTTCTTTTTACAGGTGATTAAATGAGTGTGAAAAAAATTCTTGTGGTTGAGGATGATCCTCTTCAGCAAGCTCGTATTCGCGATGTTTTGAAGCAAGTGGATGCGGAAGTTGTGATGGCCGATAATGGTAAGCAGGGGTTTGAAAAAGCCATATCTTACCACCCCGATTTGATTTTTATGGACATTGTGATGCCTGAAGTCGATGGGTTTGCCGCATGCCGTCAGATAACACGTCATGAGGCAACACGAGGAATCCCCGTCGTTATTGTTTCGGGTAAAAACCAAGAGGCGGATCATGTTTGGGCTAAGCTCCAAGGGGCGTCGGCCGTTGTAAATAAGCCTTACCAAGACGAAGATGTGTTGCAGCATGTGCGAGGCCTAGGGTGACGGACTCGCTACCCCAGGACGTTTTATTGCCAAACGACACCGGTGCTCAGGTACGCCATGGTGTGCTTGTTGCTGGTGTGCGCTTGTTGGTACCGGTAGGGACACGCAGTGAGCTTGTGCCGATGGCATCTGGGTGCCGTATTCCGGGAGCTCCTGATTGGTTTAGTGGCTTTATTAATCACCGTGGTGATGTAATCCCCGTGTTTAATATGGGTGTGCTGCTTAATGGTAAAAACGCTGATTTAGTCCCTCCTAAGTGGGTGCTGCTACTAGATAGCACACCCGATACGGTAGGTATCATGACCGATGACTATCCGGCATCACTAACCGATTATCAGCCATGTGATTTGCCAACTGACATTGCGTCGGCTTTGGAGGGGTTTGTTAACCAAGCCTATTTGGCGAATGACCATGTATGGCTGGAGCTAGACCATAAAGCGTTGTTCACATCGCTTATTCCGCAATTTAATGCCTAACACTGACAACAAGTAAGTAACCGCTTTAGGATGGAGCGGTTATTCGGTAAGGATGCCAGTGAAATAGTCGAGGTAACATACCTCATGCTTTCGTTTTACAGGTGAGTGCACCTAGGGATTTTCTATGCAATCGTTCTCAGCTTTCCAGAATTTAAAGCTTTCGGTTAAGTTTATGCTAGCCGTATTACTTCTTTTTGCTGGCTTGGTTTTCTTGGGTTACTCCTACTACCAAACGCTTTCGTTAGAGCGCTTGGCACAGCTAAGAACTGAGAAGATGCAGGCATTTTCCGACCAAATTGACTCGATTACCTCGAATGTTTTGCAAGGTGAGCTGTCGGAAAAAGAGTTCTTCCTCACCAAAGATTTGGAAAACTTGAATGTATTTAACCAACGAATGAATGAGCTCGACACTACAATTAACAGTCTTGATGGTTACTTGATCAGTGATAAAGACCGAAAGATGATTGAGGTCTTCCACTCTATTGTTGATGAGTACCAAGACCATTTTTATGAAGCCGTTGATACCTCTATTGAGCTGGGTTTGACTAGTGAAGATGGGGTGCAAAGCGATTTTATTAGTCAGTTGTTAACCTTGGAAGTGTTAGTGGAAAACTCGACGGTGACCACACTGACCGAACGGGTTGATGCATTAACTGCAAACGCCTACCGAGCATTAGAGCGTGACAACTTACTCGCGACGCAATCGGAACTGATGGCTGAGCTTGCTTCGCTGTCACGAGCAGTTAGCACTACGCCAATTGGTGACCAAGTTCTACGCCGTGAAATTTTGGCAGATATTAGCCGCATGGAAGAGCAGCTATCCCGGTTAACCGATGTACGTCAGCGGTTAACTGAGCAGACGCAAATGATGGCGCAGACAATCGCTAAAATAGAGCCGCAGATTGTGTCTCTCGGTGCACTTGTAGAGGATTATCGTGCGGCTGATGCGGTAACGCGTAACGAGAATGCCAAAGATATGAACTCGTTGTTCTTCTTGTCTATTGTTTTGATGTTAATCGCGTTAGGCATCGCATTATGGATTTTGCAAAGTGGTGTAATTAACCCGCTGTCTTCAATGCAGCAAACAATAGAGCGTATCCGAGATGGGGATAACTATGCGCGCACAGGTTTTCGCCATGAGGATGAGGTCGGCCAGCTAAGTACCTTGTTGGACTCGCTTTTGGATGAAAAAGAAAAAAGCTTACGAGAAAAAGAGCAAGAAAACGCACGGTTAAACACATCAGTTATCTCGTTGATCCAAAACGTATTTATGCTAAGTGAAAAAGATCTAACGGTGAGGGTGCCTGTATCCGAAGATATTACCGGAGCGGTGGCCGACTCTATTAACCAGTTAGCGGGCTCAATGAATGAGGTTTTACATGACGTAACGCGCTTTGCTGAGCACGTTAACAACGCTTCGCAACAGGTAAAGCAGCAATCGGGTACGGTTATTACCTATGCAGAGCGTGAACAGGATGAGATTCACCAAACTCTTAAGGGATTGGAGTCGGTGGTACGTGCCATGCAGTTAATTTCTAAGTTGGCGCATTTATCCAGTAAAGCATCGCAACGAGCCATGAATACGTCAGAGAATGCCATGCAGTCGGTGTCGCAAACGGTAACGAGCATCAACAAAATTCATCAAACGATTCATAACGCCGAAAAGCGTATCAAGCGCTTGGGCGAACGTTCGCAAGAGATCGGCGGCATTATCAACCTGATCAACAGTATATCTGAGCGTACGCATGTGCTCTCTTTGAATGCGAGTATGCACGCTGCCTCTGCTGGTGAAGCCGGGCGTGGGTTGATGGTCGTGGTAGATGAGGTACAACGTTTGGCTGAAAGTTCGCGAGAGGCTACCGCTGAAATTGAAAGCTTAATTAGTAATATCCAGACAGAGACCGCTGACACTATTGCCGTTATGAACGACGTAATAACCGACGTTGTTGAGGGGACACGTCTTGCCGAGGAAGCGGGTGCGCGGATGGAAGAAACACGAGCCACCACGAGTACATTGGTAGAGTCCGTTGTACGTATTTCCCAGAGTGCGGTTAAACAGGCGAAGTTGGCCGAACAGCTACAGGTGCGTGCGGCGCGGATTAATGATTCAACAGCGGCCACCAACGACGAGATGATTCGCCAAGCCGAGCTGTCTAATGAGCTGGTGGCTTCAGCCGAATCGTTGCAGTCATCTGTGAGTGTCTTTAAATTGGCTTCGTCGCCTGCGGCTTAAGGGGCGTTGTCATGAGTGAGTTATCCCAATCAATTACGGATTTTATACCGTATTTGCAGCAGGTGCTGACAAGTAATGAACGATCCGAAGCGGTGGCTTCTCTTGACGAAATGGTTGAGACGCTTGTTGAACAGGCGAGTGAAGAAGAGCTGCCAGGCGCTGCGGATGCCTTAGCGCTGCAGCTAGAACTTTACGGTCAACTGCCGGATGTATCTAGCGCTTCGATGAATTCGGCCTGCCAGTTGTTAGTGCTATTCCCCAAAGATTTACTGCGCCTATTGGCAGGGGATTCTAGCGCAGTTGATGACATTATTGAGGTGCTCAGTAGCGACATTTGGCCGCGACCTATCTCGTTAGATGATCTTACTTTTCTGCTTGAGTTACTGCATGACGATTGTGCCGCTATTGTCGCGAAACAAACGAACGACGAACCGGCGCAAAGTGCTTCCTTGGACGAAGAGGAAATCGTATTTTGCACACAAGATCCGGCGTTATTAACGGATGATATAAGCCAAGTCGATGGCGAAGTATTATCGATGCTAAGTGACTCAATACGCGCTTTACTAAGCGATATTGATGAGGATCTATCTACCCAAGCATTGCAACAGTTGCCCACGGACTTAGCCCCTATTATACGTGCTGCTAAGTCAGTCCAGTTATACGCTGTTCAATGCTTGTTAGAAGGCTTATGCATTAATGTGCACAGTGTCGCCGAGCAGGGCGTGGAAGACGCGGATATTCGTTGGGTAACCTCATGCGTATCGGCTGTTGCTGCGTATCTAGATAGCTTAGCTGAGTCCACCGCGGATGACGCATTGAGCGATGCCTTGCTGCCGCTATTTAGCCAGCCTAGTTTGCCTGTGCCTCTAACGCCTGACCAAGCTGAATATTTGCGCCAGTTAATGGCTGTTGCCTCGGTTAAAACCGCAACGGTAATTGAACCTGAAGTAGTGACAGATGATCACTTATCAATGCCTGATGCCGGAGATATCGATGAAGGCTTGATGACGATGCTTCATGACGAGCTACCAATGCTTGTCGATTCATTGATGCTGTCCTTACAACATGCTCAAAAAGCCGACAGTGACAAGCAAATGGCTGCGGCTCAGCTCATGGATGCACAACGTTATGCCCACACGCTTAAAGGCTTGGCTAACATGGCAGGTTTATCCGCTATTTCGCATATTACCCACCGGATGGAAGATATTCTGGAGGCCGTCTGCGATGCGAAGGTCTCGTTAGGACGCGCGATTAGAAACGACCTGCAAATGGCAACGGATAGCTTGGCGCAAATAGTCGATGCTTTGTTGGCCGGCTCTCCAGTACCTGATGTAGCCAGTACCGCATTGCAGTCGATGATGGATTGGTATTACACATTGCGCAGCCAAGGAGTTGATGCTGTTGCCGGTGATGCCATGTCGTCTGACGATGATGATAGCGCCAGTGTGTTTGAGGCCCGCGAGGTGGTTCAAGAGGAAGTAGAAGCTGAGCCTCCGGTAGCCGTAGTTTCCAGTGCACCCGCTGTTGATGATACGCAATTTAGAGTACCGCGTGTCTTGCTTGACGACTTGTTCCGTATAACGGGTGAAAATACCGCGTTAACATCTCAGCTTAGTGACGAGCTCGCTGAGCTGCGAGGGCTTACGAGGATCAGCCGAGACCGACACCGCCAGCTTCAAAAGCTATTGTTAGAGCTAGAGCAGCACCTCAACGAATCTTACACACTGCAATCAGACGAGCAAACATCGCACTCTCCAGAGGAAGGTGACGAATCCAGCGTGTTTGATCCATTAGAAATGGACCGTTACCACGAAATGCACACTAGCTTTTCGATGTTGAATGAGACCGCGGCGGATGTGCGGGAAGTCGACTTGCAAATGGCCGGGCGCGTACAAAAGCTGAATGACCTACAAATAGCTCAAGCCGGTGTGCAGCGAGAAACCTTGGATGCAGTGATGCGCGCACGCCAAGTAGCGGTGAGTACCTTAACGGCCCGCTTTGAGCGGATTATGCGCCAAGCTTGTCGTGCAACGGATAAACGGGTTGAGTTGACAATCGAAGGCGGTAGTACGCTCATCGACAGTCAAATCCTCAATCAGTTGACGGGCCCGTTGATGCACCTAATTCGTAACGCCGTTGATCATGGTATTGAAACACCACATCTACGTTTTGAAGCATCTAAGCCTGAAACTGGGCGCCTAACATTGCGTTTTCGTCAGCAACAAGATCGCATCTTAATTGAGTGTGAAGATGATGGTGCAGGCATTGACGCTGATTTGGTTCGAGCTAAGGCGATAGAAAGAAGGCTCATTAGCGAATCGCAGGAAGTATCAACAGCCGATATACAGCAGTTGATTCTATTACCTGGGTTTTCGACACGCCGTGATACTAGCCAGCTGTCGGGGCGTGGTATCGGCATGGATGTAGTGCATCAAGAGATTCGCCGTTTGCATGGCACGCTCTCCATTGAGGCGCGCCAAGGGCAAGGCACCCGCTTTTTAATTTCGTTACCTTCAAGTTCGCTTATGATTAGAGCTTTGCTAGTGCGTTCGCGCCAGCAAGTGTACGCGCTGTCATCCTCGGGCTTGGGACAAACGATATTGTCATTAGATGGGGCGCTGATTGAGTCGCAAGGAGAGCTCTATTTTGAGCACCAAGGGGAGCGTTATACAGCTTATCCGTTAGAGTCTTTGGTGGGCGAACCCTTGGTGGACTACCGCCAACATCCTATCTTTCAGGTCATATTGGTTGAAGCCGGAGGCGAAACTGTCGCTGTATTAGTCAGCGAAGTGATTACATTACGTGAGCTCGTCTTTAAGCAAATGGGGCCGTATGTCCCTGAAATTCCGGGAATTCCAGGGCTAACATTATTATCCAATGGTGCTGTCGCCCCTGTGATTGACTTAGCCACGCGACTCGATCGACTGACCGGCCAGAATCACAATTGGTTGTCGCAGCTTGAACAGCAGCCGGTTTCTGAGCTGCCGTTGATTATGGTCGTAGATGATTCATTGAGTGCGCGAAAGTCGTTGGCTTTGTTGCTTAAAGATGCCGGCTTTGAGGTGTGCACTGCCATTGATGGTGTGGATGCTATTCGTCAGATAGAGAAAAAAGCGCCTCACTTAATAGTGACCGATTTAGAAATGCCACGCATGAATGGCATGGAGTTAGCGTCCACTGTGATTAGCCGAAGTGAGTTGGCGGATATTCCTGTCATGATGATTACATCACGCTCGACCCAAAAGCATCGTGTAGAGGCCGCCGCAGCCGGTGTGAGTGTCTACCTCACCAAACCGTGGAATGAGAATGAATTGTTGGATCATGTGGAAGCCTTGCTGGGTAAGGTGGCCAATAAAAGTTTACAGGCGGTGATGACGTAAACTGGCGGTTATTGAATAGTAAACAAGGAACAGTCAGCGGGAAAAAACATGTATCAATTGTACAGTGGAACTTCAGTCCTGATGAGTACGAACTTAATGCTAACCGCTTTTTATCAAGTAAGGCATCGTGTGGTGTTGATGCTAGCTTTGATAATGATGCTTGTAGTAGGCATAGCATTACCGACCGCCAACGTGCAGGCAGAGTCAATCAATACGCTTGGTGATGCGATTAATCAAGCTGGCAGCCAGCGTATGTTGACGCAGCGAATGCTGAAAAATTATGCCTTAATAGGGCAGTCAATTCGTGGCCGCAGTGCGCAACAGCAGCTAGATGAATCGATTGCGCTTTTTGATCAGCAGCTTGTCAATTTAAAGCGCTATTCGAATGATTTGGAAACGCTTGAGTTGTTAGCGAACGTCACTGAACAGTGGGCTATTGTTAAAAAAGAGTTTCAGCAAACACCGCAAAAAAACAAAGCCTTATCACTGCGAAATAAAAATGATGCGCTGTTGGCGGCGGCGAATCAAGTTGTCTTGTCGCTGGAGCACCAATCTCAGACAAGAACAGGGCAGTTGGTCAATGTAGCAGGCCGTCAACGGATGTTAAGTCAGCGCATGGCTGCCAGCTACGCATTGATGGCGTGGGGTTTTGAAGCAGAAATTAAGCCTATTTATGAACAAGCCTATCAAGAGTTTGATTCCGCCTTGGATTACTTATCATCTAACCCGACCAATAGCTCTGCTATTTCATCATCATTAGCCGATGTGCGGCAGCAATTTAAGCGCTTTACTATGACCTCGCAAGCAGCGGACGAACATGTCTACGTGCCCGGTTTAATTGATCGTTCTGCAGAAAAAGTACTAAAGCGTATGAATGAGGTAACAGCTTTGTATGCCGGGGCGTTTCAATAAAAGTTGCTGCTTGCTCAATGCCTCGTTTTTATATAAAACCCGATAATTAAATCGGGTTTTTAGTGTCTTACGTACACGCTTTGCTATCATCCATATTTTTGTAATTTTTATAGTAAGAGGCAGCAGCAAAAAGCGTGCTGCCTCTTAATTATGGACGATTGAAAAATAGCCTGCTTGAATAGCGTCTTGCTGGCGATTGTAGGAGTATGAGTATTGAGTCGTTACCGCAGTAGAGCCATCGTTTGTTTCTTAGTGAGTTTGTGGGCATTTACTTCCAATGCATCGGCAGCCAAGCTTGATGTGGTTATTCAAGGTGTAGAGGGTAAAGTTGCTGACAACGTAAAAGCCTTTTTAACGATTGAGTCCCTTAACGGTGAAACCTTCACAAGTGAGAGCCGTGTGCGGTATTTAAACCGCAAAGCTGAAGACGAAATTCGTACCGCCTTGCAGCCTTTTGGTTACTACAACCCTATTATTACCTCAGAGCTTAAAGATGGCCCCGATGTTTGGGTGGCGACCTACTCCATCGTACCGGGCAACCCTATACCGTATGGCAAAGTTGATATCGCGATTGATGGAGCCGCTGCCGAGGATGTAGTATTTAAGAGGCTACTAGCGAGTACACCTGTTAAGCCGGGTAACCCTTTAATACACAGTGAGTATGACGGGCTTAAAAGCCAAATTTTATCGTTGGCCGCTGAGCGGGGATACCATGAAGGGGAAGTGACTAAGAGTCAGGTCTTGGTAAAAATAGACAGCTACACGGCTGATGTTCAGCTCCACTTTGCCAGCGGCCCTCGATACAGCATTGGTCAGGTTAATTTTTCTGATAGCCCGATTTCTGAAAAGCTGCTGACTCGTTATTTGCCATTTGAAGAAGGGCAGGCTGTTAAAACGAGTGAGCTGGTTGAGCTGCAAACGAACTTGTTAGATAGCGATTACTTTTCTCGTGTTGAGGTTCGCCCGCTATGGAGCGATGCAAGTAACCAGCAAGTCCCTATTGATATTATCCTCGAACCTCAAAAACGTACACGTTATGAGGCCGGTGGTGGCTATGGTACTGATACCGGTGCGCGAGTGCGTTTAGGAGTAACCCGGCGTTGGGTTAACTCGCTTGGCCATCAGTTAAGCGGGGACGTGCAGTTATCGCAAATTACTAACTCCGCTTCATTGGAGTACGCGATTCCTGGCCAAAACCCCATGACTGAGCGTTATACCATCAATTTGAACTATGAGGATGAGCATTCCGATACCGTTGATTCAGAGAGTTTGTCTATCGGTGTTTCTGAGCAGTGGCAATGGAAGCAATGGCAGATGGTGACTTCATTACAGTATGAAGAAGAAACCTATACGCTGGACGGTGAGACGGATAGTTCTACGTTACTGTACCCCTTATTTAGTGCCTCGACGGTTTCCACGGGTAATCGATTGAATGTAAAAAATGGTTACCGTTTGTCAGGGCAGATCATCGGTGGCGCTGATTCAGTGTTGTCTGATACCAACTTTGTGCAAGTGCAGGCTAGCGGTAAAGTTATCCACAGTTTGACGGACCAAATTCGTGTTCTGGCTCGTGTTGAAGCCGGTATAACAGCGGCGGATGATTTTGACAAAATACCGGCCTCTCATCGCTTTTATGCCGGTGGTGATACCAGCGTACGTGGTTACTCGTACCAAAGCCTAGGCCCTAAGGGCGATGACGGTGATGTGGTTGGTGGACCTAACCTGCTAGTGGGTAGCTTAGAGACCGATTACCGGTTTACGGGCTCTGACTGGGGGGTTGCCGCTTTTATCGATATGGGTAATGCCTACGAAGATGCCGATTTATCCTTAAAAACTGGGGTTGGTTTTGGGGTTCGTTGGTTTTCTCCAATTGGTCCTATTCGCTTGGATTTGGGTTTCCCGCAAAATAACAGTGATGACCGTTTCCGCATTCACTTCACCTTGGGAGCTGATTTATGAGTCCAGGTAAAGTGGCTAAGTGGACAGGCTTAAGCTTATTAATGCTGGTGCTGTTGATTATTATGCTGGTCGTAGGAACGGTGGCTTATTTAGGTGGTACGCAATCGGGTACCCGTCAACTATTGGACTTGGGTAAACGCTTTGCTCCCGGTGAGTTGTCGGTGGCGCAGGTCGAAGGTGCGCTATTAGATGAGCTGACACTGCAATCGTTAACCTACGGGCAAGAGGATGGGCTACGTGTGGCTATTCCTCGCTTATATCTTAATTGGGAACCATCAGCGCTCCTATCCCTGACTGCACATGTCATCTCGCTGGAGGTTGATCAGCCGACATTGGTGTTGCCCTATACGGAGCCCGAAGTAGAACCCGTTGGTGAAACACCCTTATTTCCGATCAGTTTACCGAACGTTAGCTTACCGGTTCAGCTTGCTATCGATAACGCGACTATTACGGGCGTAACTTTACAGCCAACCTTAGCGGATGGGTCGCCGGGCGTTGTTCAAACGATTGATAATTTACGGCTAAAAACGCATACAGAGGGCGATCAGCTCGTTATTGATCAGCTAGCCATTAGTGCTCCTCAAGGTAAAGCTGAGATTGCCGGGGACGTTACGCCAACTGATGCATACCCGTTAGATCTCGCCGTTAACTGGTCGGTAAACCTTCCGGATAAATCGCCGTTAGTGGGCGAAGGTAAATTGACCGGTAATACAGATGTATTGGAGTTAACGCAGCAATTATCAGGCTTGCTAAAAGCGAAGTTGGTTTTGACGCTTAATGATGTGTTACAGGCGCCGACCGGTACGCTAACGCTCGATCAGTTTTTGGTCGACTTAGGCGTTGCCGTGCCCGACTTTGCTGGACAAACAGTGTCTGGCTCGGCTGATATCGGCTTCGACATGGAGCAAGTGACCGTGACTTCACTTGCATTTACGCAGGACCAATCTAAAGGCACTGTAACGCTGAGTGGGGATGTCTCACATATCCAAGAGCAACCGACCTTTGATCTAAACGGTGTGTGGAAAGGGCTGCGTTACCCGTTGACGGGGGATACACTCCTCGCGGGTAGCGAACAAGGTACACTAAGTGTGACAGGGCCGTTAGATGGGTACACCATTGCTATGTCAACGCAGCTCAATGGCGATGCCATACCTGCCGGGCAGTGGCAACTCAATGCTCAAGGAAGCACCGAGCGCTTTAAGCAATTCTCGCTAACGGGCAACACACTAGAAGGCGAGTTAGCGGTCACTGGTAATGCGCAATGGGCCCCGCAGGTTAAGTGGCAAGTTGCATTAACGGGTAAGGGTATTAATCCGGGTGCTCAGTGGCCTGAATGGCCTGGGAAATTGACGACTGAGCTGACATCGCAAGGTCAAATATCAACCGCTGGCGTCTTATCACTAACGGCTGATATCAAACAACTGACGGGTTCTATGCGAGAGCAATCGGTCGGTGGGCAAGGTAAAGTCGCGCTGAATGGTGATGTGGTCAATATTGAACAACTGCGTTTATCGATGGCTGGTGCAGAACTGACGACATCCGGGCGCTTAGCAAACAACCTTGACCTAAGCTGGGCGATTAAGGCCCCTAAACTAGCCGACATTTTGCCGAATGCTCAGGGCAGTATTACCGGGCAAGGCACGGTAAAAGGTACACAAACAGCGCCAGTTATCATCGGTAATATAGCGGGCGATACGTTACAGTTTTCGACGAATCGAATCGCTAAGCTCGAAGCTGATGTAAACGTTAATCTGGGCGCGCAGCAACAGTCTACGTTAGATCTAACCGCAACACAGGTTAACCTCAGCGGGCAACAATGGTCTGATATTACGCTTAAAGGGCAAGGTACACCGGAGCAGCATAACCTCACATTGGTTGCGAAAGAAGGCGAAGTTGATGTGTCCTTAGCGTTAAATGGTGGCTGGAAAGCGCCGCAATGGGCAGGCTCCTTAACGCAGCTTGATATTACTAATGAATTGGCAGGGAAATGGCAGTTAGGCAACCCGGTAGCCATTACGGGCAGTGCGGAGCAAGCAAGCGCTTCACAATTGTGCCTTAATCGTCAGCCTACTGGCAGTGGCGCTGCGTGTGTGCAAGGAAGTTGGTCGACTAAAAGCGGTGCTAAAGGGGCGGCCACGTTAAAAGAAATATCACTGACCCTGTTGGAACCCTTTATGCCTGCAGGCACAGTAACTAAAGGGGTTTTGCAGGCATCATCCGATTTCAGCTTACCGCCGGGTAAGAACCCAATTTTTGATGTTAGCGCCACTGTGCTTCAAGGTGGAGTCTCGCTCGAAGATCAGGACCTTAATATATCCACAGGCGATGTGTTGGTGAGCGTGATAGGTGAAAAAGAAACCCTCACCGCGAATTTGCAAATTCCTGTGTTGCAGCCAGCGGGTAGTATCACAGCAAAAATGACTGTGAATGACCTTTATAATCAAGGGATACTTGCCGGTAGCTTTAACGCTCAACTGAGTGATCTTAAATTTATCTCGCTGTTTTCTCCGCAAGTTCAAGCCGTAAAAGGGCAAGTACAATCCGAACTAACTATCTCAGGTAATCTTTCTCAGCCAAAAGTTTTAGGTTACATGGAGCTGCAAAATGCCAGCGCAGAACTACCCGCTCTTGGTATTGTGATGGATCCCATCAAGCTCAATATCAAAGACAGAGAGGGTAGCGATACACTGGACATTACTGGGGCGTTAACATCTGGAGAAGGCACAATCGATATAGCCGGTAATTACAACCCTCTGGCGGGGGCGGGTGAATTAACGTTAGCAGGCAAGCGCTTCTTAGCGATGGGAACTAAAGAGATCCAGGTATGGATTTCGCCGGACCTGCAGGTGGGGCTCGACCCTGACTTGATCAAAGTACGCGGAGAACTCACCATACCGGAAGCGAACATTACGCCCCCTAAATCCAGTGGTGTTAACAGTACGAGTGTTTCTTCTGACGTAGTGGTGGTGCAGGATGAGAGTGAATTAAACGAAGTCGCCGCGGGCCCAGCCATTGATGCCGCTGTTCGGTTAACCCTCGGTGATAAAGTTAATGTTGATGCCTTTGGATTCTCAGGTCGGCTATTGGGTAGCATCTTGATTGAAGATGACGGTCGTCAAGCAACACGAGCGACTGGGAATATGGATGTAGCCGCGGGTGAGTACACGCTTTATGGACAAGACCTGACCATCGAGCGGGGCAGCGTTGTATTTACCGGTGGCCCTGTGGATAACCCCGGCCTAGATCTGCGGGTATCACGCACCATTGACAGTGATGATGTTACGGTAGGCGCGCAAGTGTCTGGCACCATCAACAGCCCGCGCTTTACCCTTTACTCGTCACCCTCACTACCTGAAAGCAGTAAGTTATCCTACCTTATGTTTGGACGCGCACCGGGAACCGGCTCTAGTTCTGAACAAGCGTTACTTTATCGGGCTGCCGCCGCGCTCGCTATGAAAGGTGGTAACAGCATTGCCGAAAATTTAAACGAAACCCTAAAGCTGGATGACTTTGGCCTAGAAGGCGACTCGGCGAATGAGACATCGTTATTCATTGGCAAGTACCTCTCGCCCCGCTTGTATATTAAGTATGGCGTTGGTTTGTTGGAACCCTCCAGCACCTTCTTCTTGCGGTATAAGCTCAGCTCGAAATGGGATTTCGAATCTGAAACAGGTACCTCGGGCAGTGGCGGTGACGTGATATATACTTACGAGAAGTAAGCAGCCATTATTAGCCCCTCTTGCTAATGCTTGATCGGGGCTTTAGCTAAGCACATAAAGGTAATCGATGAATTTCACCCACAAAAAAGCCCCGCTTAACACCTAGTGAGGTTGGCGAGGCTTTAATATATTACTTGGTACCATTTGTAGGAAATGGTGCCCGGAGGCGGAATCGAACCACCGACACGAGGATTTTCAATCCTCTGCTCTACCGACTGAGCTATCCGGGCTTAAGTGGCGCATATTCAACCATTTAAGCCTAGTTCTTGCAAGCAAGAATTCATAATTATTGATGATTTTACGTATTTTTTTCAGTGACCTTACGGGCCTTTAGGCTTTTTCTGCGTTTTAAACGAGAGCTTGTTGGTGTTAGCGGGCTTCCTCCTTGTTTCCGATACTCTTTTTCTTGCTATGTCATACAGGCCTACCCAGTCACTGAGCGGGCGAACTTTGAATCTTCGTCTAAACTTAATGGGGCGTTGGTCGCTATAAATTAAACGTTTGTTGGTTTACGAGCTTAACCATTCGGGTTTAGCTGGGTGTAGCGTGAATGAAGGGATTAGTAGGTGTTTTCATTTAAGAAGCGGAAAAAAACACACGATAGCTTATTGGCGCTACAGGTTATGCCCGACGGCGTGGCGTTGGCTGTTAATCATTTGCGCGATGGGGCGCCGCATTTAGAGACGGTGGCGTTTATTGAGCAAGCTCAACCGCTTACAAACAGTAAAGTTATTGCTGAGTATTTATCTGAGCACCGTTTAACCGATGTCCCTGTTAGCTTGGTGCTACAAGAGGGCGAGTACCAACTGTTACTGATTGAAGCCCCTGATGTGCCAGTGGACGAGTTAAAAGATGCGTTGCTATGGCGTGTTAAAGACTTAATCCAATTTAACCCTGAAGATGCTTATCTCGATTACATTGAGTTACCCGACGATGCTTATCGGGGGCGAGGTAAGATGATTTATGTGGTTGTGGCCGAGCGGACGTTAATTGATCAACGCGTAGATTGGTTGGATGCACTGGGTGTGTCCGCCGTTACTATTGATATCCCTGAATTGGCCTTACTAAATATCACTGAATCGCTATGTGCCGAAGAGATGGGCACGGCTGTTCTCTTTTTAGAAGAAGATCGAAGTAACCTCACCATGTTATCGGGCAGTGCTTTGTATTTAGCCCGAGGGTTGTCTTATAGCCCTTTTAATCAGGTCGAGAATACGGTTCTAGATATCCAGCGTTCTATGGATTACTTCGAAAGCCAGATAGGTAAACCGCCGTGTGTGCGTATCCTCATATTGCCGCTGCAAGTAGGTGAAACACCGTTGTTAATGGAGCTGCGTAACAATCTATCTGCGGATGTTCAGTCGTTGGACTTAGCCGATGTCGTTGGTTCTGATGAGCCATTGCGCGTTGATTTGCAGCAGGTGTGCTTAATCGCTATTGCCGCGTCTTTGCGTAATACGGAGGCGAAATGAGCATGTTAAAACAGCGGATTAATTTATTGCCTGAAAGGGTGGCCCCCAAGACTGATTGGCTCAGCTTTGATTATGTCATCCGCGCCTGCGTGGCTATTGTGCTGGTAGCCGTATTGTGGGCCGCCTGGATGTACTGGATGGACATGAAAACGACTGCCGAGCTGGATGCCGTTACCCTGCGCGCTCACACCTTGGAGCAACAAGTTAAAGAGGCTGAAGAAGCGATTGGTTTGTTAAAGCCTGATGCGCAGTTGTTGCAGCGTCAAGCACGCTTAGAGCAACGTTTACGCACTAAACAAAGACTCATGACCTTGCTGTCGCACATTTCTCCTGATCGTCATCCTGGATTCTCTACCGCGATGCATGATGTGGCCGCGACAATCCCTGAGGGGATGTGGCTAACGCGGTTAGCTTTCGATAACCCTCTGCAGGCTGCTGATTTTAGCGGTGTCACCACGGAGGCATCTTTGATGCCGGTGTTTTTCAGTGAATTATCGCTTATGCCATCTTTTAGGGGGTTTAGTATCAATACGTTAGCGACTACAGCGCTTGAAGGCTCAAACAATCATCAGTTTGATGCCGCCGGGTCACGTCTTGCTGATAGTGATGAACAATTGACCTCTGATAAGTCGAATCCGGATACGCTTACAGGAGGTTCGCAATGAGTACGGAAGGGGTTACAACGATTGAATCGTGGCGCCAGAAATTTAACGCTTTAACGCCACGTGAGCGTGTGTTGATCGCAGGAACGCTGGTTGTTTTGGTGGTAGTTTTGCTCTTTCTATTGGTTATTGAGCCTAAACAAAAAGCCATCCAGTCATCTACGCAAAGGATCACTCAACAGCAGCAGGCTATTAAAGCGAATGAAGCCAGTTTGGTTATTTTAAACCGTGCGTTGTCCCAAGACCCTTCAGCCCCCATTCGCCTGGATATTGATGACTTAGTCTCTCAAGACTTAGCAATGTCGTCACGTATCGCTAATGAGTCGGCTAAGCTCGTTGATCCTACGCAAATGAGCCGGGTACTAGAGGCGGTTTTGGATCAGTCATCTGATTTACGCCTTCTATCCTTACAAACACTGCCTGTTCAGCGTTTAGATATCACGGGTCAGCCGTCTAGCGATAACGCAGGGGCGGCGTCAAACACTACCGCCGGCCTATCAGCAGCTACAGAAACCCCGATCGATCCTGTTCCAGTATATGAACATGCTTTTGAGCTAAAGGTTAGTGGCAGTTATGCCGCTGTATATATATATCTGCATCGCTTGGAACAACTAAGCCAAGCTTTCTTTTGGGATGTACTAGAGCTCAACGTTAAAGAATATCCGACAACAGAAGTGACGCTGCGTATCCATACGTTAAGCGGCGAGGAGGGGTGGTTGGGTGGCTAACTCAAATCCGAAGACCGTTTCTACCTTATTAGTAAGTAGCTTGCTGCTAGCTATGCTGTTTACAAATAGGTTGGCAGCTGAAGAAGCGCCCGCTTTAGTAAAAGATCCCACCCGACCTGGCCAGTACTCAGCGCCGGTTGCCTTTGCTGCCCAGCCAGCTGCGAGTTTTCAGGTAGCGTCTATTATTAAACGTAAAAAAGGCGCGCAAGCCATTATCAATGGCCAGCCAGCAAGCTTAGGTAGTTTTGTTGATGGCGCTAAGGTGCTTCGAATTACACCAACGCGAGTGTTATTGCAGATCGATCAAAAGACGATGTGGGTATCAGTTACCGATCAATCCGGTATGAAGGTACACCGGAGATGAGAGACCAATTATTAATGAATATACAATTAGAAAAGATACTCCCAATGCCCGTTCGAGTTGGCTGTTTACTATTGCCGATTGTGTTGGCTGGTTGCCAAACGGTTGGGCATGTAACGCAAGAGCCTCCCGCCAAAGAGTCTGAGTTAGTATTGGAACAGGCGATTGCGCATAACCAACTGACGAATGCACTAAAACCGCCTCCAGCACCCTTAGCGCTCGCTCCAATGTCAATCGCTCAATTAGCGGCGGTTGAGGACGAACGCTTCGATGTGTCGGCAGACCGGTTGAGTGCTCGCACGTTCTTTATGGGGTTGGTTGAAGGTACGCCTTACAACATGATCGTTCATGAAGAGATAGCGGGGGCGATAACACTGCACTTAAAAGACGTGACGGTCGCTGAAGTCATGAAAGCGGTGCGCGATGTCTACGGTTACGAATATAAGCGTAACGGTAATCTGTACCAGGTTGTCCCTAAAGCCTTAGAAACACAGATATTTCAAGTTAACTACTTGGATATACAGCGCATAGGCAAGTCGCAAACATCAGTGAGTTCGGGCTCAGTATCGCAAGTGAGTAATGATGACAGCAGCGATGATAGCTCTGATTCATCTGATAGCAGTAGCACGCAAACGGTCCAAGGTACGCAAATCAGTACGCGTAGCCAAGCGGATTTTTGGGGTGATTTACAACAAACATTATCGGCTATTATCGGCCAAGAAGCGGGTCAGCGAGTTGTGGTTACCCCGCAAACTGGCGTAATAGTAGCGCGTGCTTATCCTAGTGAGCTGCTCACGCTTAAGTCATACCTTGAAAAAGCCGAATTGATATTACGCCGTCAGGTGGTGATCGAAGCTAAGATCCTAGAAGTGACGCTAAGCAACGGCTTTCAGGCCGGGATTGATTGGTCTGCCATAGGTACGCCTAATTCTCGTAATAACCTCGTGGTTGGGCAAAGTTCTGCATCTTTCACAAACCCAGACAATATTGGTGGCATTTTCAGTGCTGCACTTAACTTAAATGATTTTACGGCGCTTATCGATTTGCTAGGTCGCCAAGGTAATGTGCAGGTACTGTCTAGCCCTCGGGTGTCTACGTTAAATAATCAAAAAGCAGTTATTAAAGTGGGGACAGACGAGTTTTATGTGACCGATATTCAAAACACGACAACCACCGGTACGGCAACCACATCTACACCGGATGTAGAACTAACCCCTTTCTTCTCTGGGATAGCCTTAGATGTGACTCCCCAAATTAGTGATGACGACGAAATTATTTTGCATATCCACCCATCAGTGAGTGAAGTTCAGGATCAGCAAAAGCTCATTAGCATAGGCGATGATGCGTTTAACATTCCGCTGGCGCTAAGTTCTATTCGTGAATCCGATAGTGTCGTTCGGGCGGGCAGTGGGCAAGTCATTGTGATTGGCGGTTTGATGAAATCAAGCAGTAACGATGTGCTTGCGAAAGCCCCAGGCTTAGGTGACATACCGGGTGTTGGCAAGTTGTTTCAGCAACGCCAGCAAAGCTCCGATAAAAGTGAGCTGGTGATTTTGCTCAGACCCGTGATTGCTGATGGCAATAGCTGGAAGCAAGAGCTGCAACGCTCGCTAGATAGCTTCCGTGGCTTGCAATAACCGGTTATAGGAGCGCTCGATATGTATATGGATCACTTTGGGTTACAAGAGCTGCCTTTTACACTAACGCCTAATACGCGCTTCTTTTTACAGTTGCCGGCGCATCAAGAGGCATTAAATTTAGTGCTGGTGGCGCTTAGCGGTGGCGATGGCTTTATCAAAGTTGTGGGTGAAGTGGGTACCGGTAAAACCATGCTGTGCCGCACACTACTAAACACGCTAGATGAGCAAGACTACATTACCGCGTACCTACCTAATCCGTTCTTAAACCCAGAAGCCCTGCGTCAGCACTTTGCATTAGAAATAGGTATCGAAGAGGCATTAGAGCTGGGCGATCTAGCGCTCATGGCGCGTATTAACGAGCAGTTAGTCGCACATGCGCGCGAGGGGCGGCATACGGTGCTCATTGTCGATGAAGCGCAGGCTATGCCGGAAGAGACAATAGAAGCGTTGCGGTTGTTAACCAATCTTGAGACAGAATCCGAAAAGCTTTTTCAGGTGGTATTACTAGGGCAGCCAGAGCTAGATACTTTGCTGGCTCAGCAATCGTTACGCCAGTTAAAGCAACGCATAACCTTTAGCTGTCGTTTACATCCGTTGGCCGATGATGCGGTAGAACTATATCTACAACAACGAGCCACTCGGGCAGGCTATAACGGCTTATCGCTTTTTTCGAAGAAGGCGATTCGCTTGTTGTCAGAGTCGTCAGCCGGTATTCCTCGCTTGGTGAATATATTGGCGCATAAAGCGCTAATGAGCGCCTATGGCAAAGGTGATGCAACGGTGAGTGCTTTTCACGTCATGCGCGCTATTGATGATACCGAGGGAGTGACTCTGTCCAATCACTATCAACAGTGGTTGTGGAAAGGGCTGACCATTGCGCTCATCAGCGCTGGAGTTCTTTATGCCGCTCAATCAAGAGGCTTGCTATGAGCCTAGTGAATGACATGCTTCGCGATCTGGATGCTCGTCAACGCGGCGAGTTATCCGCAGTGGCTGCAATACAAGGGTCTAGCAAGCCCAAGCGAAGCCGTCAGCGTTTGTGGGTAACGATCATTGTATGTTTAGTGCTTTGCTTGCTAACCGCTTACTTAGCGGTGCGCTCATTCGCCCCTTGGATATTACAAGATATCAACAAACAGCTCGTTGCTCCTTCAACACAACCGCAGACTCAATCTGTTTCTGAGCCTCAGGCACTGACGCCCGTTAGAACAGAGCAGCAGCCAGCCGCTGAAACGATAGGGTTGGAGTCAGCAAGCGACGAGTTAGTCAATAACGATGCGACTAGCACACCCGCAGGTGCTTCCACCCAGCCAGTCGCTAATACAGTCACTAAAATTAATTGGACTGGTTTGGCTGATGGCAATGGCTATTTATCTATATGGTTAACCAATACACGTCCTTTTACGGTTCATGAGAATAGCGCCCAAGCGTTTGAATGGGATATTGCACAAACGCAACTAGCAATAGCGTTACCAAAGACACTATCAGACCACGTTTCCCGCTTTACTCAACTACCGAGCGACACAGGAACACGCTTTCGCATTGAAACGCGTGTACCCATGCGGTTTAAGCCATCGTTACGTCAAAATCCAGCACGTATGGTTGTGGATGTGTCCATGGTTCGGGCCGCTCCTAGCGGTGCAGTAGCAACCCAAGCATTAGTCGCTAACCAGAGTTCACCGGAATCGAGCCGTGTTGAAACGGAGCCGAGTGCGGCTCGTGTGGCTGAACCTGAATCCACACCTGAATCCACACCGGCAGCCGCTAGCCCTGCAGCTGTCTCCAGTCCAGAAGTGAGCGCTGAAAACAATACGCCCGACACCAACGAAGTGTCAGGAACGTGGCGAAAGGCGATGAACACTAAGCCCACTGATAGCTCGATCGTACGTGAAGCTCGTCGTCTATTAGCTAAAAATGATATCAATGCCGCTGTTCAGCGCTTAGAAAAGTTTGTAGCGCAATATCAAAAGAGTGATCAAAGCCGTTATTTGTTGGCGCAGCTCTACTTATCCACAGAAAACTATTCGTCTGCTCAGCGGGTCATCGATGGAGCCCCTGCAAGTTTGTCATGGGCATTGCTCAATGCACGAGCGCAACTGCAGCAAGGCAATGGTGATATGGCATTGGCGTTATTACAACAATATCCCGAAGCGCAAGCTCGTGAGGATTATGTTGATTTGTTGGCGTCTGCTTATCAGTTGCAAGGAGACCACCGACAAGCTGTCCAATCATATTTGACCGTGCTGGCCCTGAACCCTCAACAGGCAAGAGCATGGATCAATATGGGGATTTCTCTTGAGCATTTGCAGCAGCGAAGTAGAGCCATTGATGCTTACCAAAATGCAATACGGATACCTGATATCCCACCCGCGTTGCGCCAATATGCCGCACAACAACTTCAGCGTTTACAGTAAAGGGTAAAAACAATGGCATCGCCTAAAATGAAAATTCGTATTGGTGATCTGTTGGTGCAGAGCGGAGTGATTTCTGAGCCTCAGTTAATGGAGGCACTGCAGCGTCAAAAAGATACACGACAAAAGCTAGGCCGCACGCTCATCTCCTTAGGTTATGTAGAAGAGCAACAGTTCTTAGAGTTTTTGGCCAAGCAGATGAATGTGCCGCTCGTTGATTTAGCGCACTACAGCTTTAACCAGCCAGACGTACTCAAACTATCAGAGACGCATGCCCGTCGTTTTCGTTGCATTGTGCTCAAAGACAACCCTGACCACTTTTTGGTGGGGATGTCGGACCCGCTAGACATCTTCGCGTTTGATGAAATACAACGGTTATTACCCAAGACGGTAGAGCTTGCAGTGGTTGCCGAGAGCCAGCTCTTACAGACTCTTGATTTGATGTATCGCCGCACAAGCGATATTGCCTCACTCGCCGATGAAGTAAATGAGGAGATGGCCGAGGATACATTCGACCTGTCTCGTCTAACGGCTGCGGATGAGGTGGATGCGCCCGTTGTTCGTCTGTTAAAGAGCTTATTTGAGGATGCTGTGCAGGTTGGCGCGTCGGATATTCATATCGAGCCAGATGAAAATGTGCTGCGTATTCGGCAGCGTGTTGATGGTGTCTTGCAAGAGCAAGTGATGAAGGAGACGCGTATTGCGCCTGTTTTGGTACTTAGATTAAAGCTGATGGCGCAGCTCAATATTTCCGAGAAACGGCTACCGCAAGATGGGCGTTTTCAAATTAATGTTAAAAATCATACTGTTGACGTGCGTATATCAACTTTGCCAGTGCAGTTTGGCGAATCAGTGGTAATGCGTTTGCTAGATCAAAGTGGTGGGGTGATTGGGCTCGATAAGGCCGGCTTACCCCATTATTTACTGGCGCGCTTACGCCGCTTAATTCATCAGCCTCATGGGATTTTGCTAGTAACAGGGCCAACGGGTAGTGGTAAAACGACCACATTATACGGCGCCTTAAATGAGCTGAATGAAGCCAGCCGGAAAATTATTACCGTAGAGGACCCTGTCGAATATCGTTTGCCGCGGATTAACCAAGTACAGGTTCATCCACAGATAGGTTTAACCTTTTCTAAAGTACTGCGTTCGTGTTTGCGACAAGACCCTGATGTTTTATTAGTGGGTGAGATTCGCGATCTAGAAACGGCCGATATTGCGTTACGAGCGGCCATGACAGGTCACTTTGTTTTATCCACGCTTCATACAAATGATGCCATTTCTAGCGCCATGCGGCTTATTGATATTGGTGTTGAGGGATACTTAGCAGGTACGGCGTTGCGCGGGATCTTAGCCCAGCGTCTAGTGCGGCGTATTTGCGATAACTGTAAAGCGCCTTACCAACCATCGGTTCAAGAAAGTGTATGGCTCGATATTAAAGCCGAAGAAGCCGGTGTAGAGGCGCAGCATCTGCATCAAGGTAAGGGCTGTACGTATTGCAATAATACTGGTTACAAAGGGCGCATAGGGATCTTTGAGCTATTAGAGCTCAATGACGAAATGACCGATGCGTTGCGTCGAAATAATAGTTCTGACTTTGCTAAAGCCGCGCGCCAAAGTGAAGGCTATGAACCCTTAGTGGTGAGTGCTTTGAAGTTAGCGTCGCAAGGCATTACTTCGTTGGATGAAGTGTTCCGCGTGACTGAGCAAATGGACGAAACAGCTTACCTGGACATTCCTGACGCGGCGCCGTCGGACGCTAGCCTGGAGCTGGAGTAAACATGGCAACGTTTGAGTACCGAGGGCGTTCGGCTGATGGCTCAGCAGCAACAGGGCGTTTGGAAGGGCTGAATAAAGCTGATATTGCGGCACAGTTAGCTGACCAAGGGATTATTCCTGTCAAGGTTGAGCTGGTCGAGAAAGCCGAAGACGCCGGTGCAACAAAGGAGAGTTTTGGGTCAAAAGCGTTATTCCAGCGCGTCAGTATTGATGAGCTTATTATGCTCAGCCGACAGCTGTCGAGTTTGACGCGTGCGGGAGTTCCGATCACTAATGGTATGCGAGGTCTTGCAAATACAGTTAGTAACCCCTTACTTACTTCAACGCTGACTCAGATAGCTGATGATCTAGAGCGGGGTAATTCGTTATCCACAACAATGGCGAAACACCCCAAACTGTTTAGTAGCTTGTATGTCAGCTTAATCCATATCGGTGAAAACACCGGTCGTTTAGATGACTCGTTTAGGCAGATGGCGGTCTACCTCGAACTAGAAAGACAAACCACCCGCAATATTAAACAAGCAACGCGTTACCCGATGTTCGTGTTTATAGCGATAGGGTTAGCGGTGGCCATTATCAATGTGTTTGTGATCCCCGCATTTAAGTCCGTATTCGAGAGTTTTGGTGGCGATATGCCATGGCAGACACGGGCACTGATTGCGTTATCTGATTTTACGGTGCAGTGGTGGTACATCATCGTATTTGTATTGGTTAGCAGCGTTATTATGTTTAAGCGCTGGAAGAAAACGCCCGCAGGTCGGCTTAAGTGGGATCAAATCAAACTCAAATTTCCTTTGGTTGGCGGTATTTTTTACCGCGCAGTGTTAGGTCGCTTTGCGCGTACCTTTAGCATAGTGCTTAAAGCCGGTATCCCCATTGAACAGGGCCTCACCATCGTTTCTCGGGCAATGGGGAATGAATACATTGGCGAAAAGGTCTCGGGCATGCGTCGAGGGATCGAGCGCGGGGAAGGTTTTACCTCGACCGCCTATCGCACAGAAATGTTTAGTCCACTGGTCATGCAAATGTTAGCGGTAGGAGAAGAAACCGGTCGGGTGGATGAAATGCTGGAAGAGGTAGCTAACTTCTATGAGGAAGAGGTGGAGTACGACCTCAAAAACCTATCGAGTGTTATCGAACCTGTGTTGATTGTGGCAATAGGCATCATGGTGCTGATTTTGGCGCTCGGTGTGTTTTTACCCTTATGGGAACTCAGCACGACAATTAATAAATAACGATGGCGTGTTTATGGCTCTAAGGCGCATGCGTTTGTTAGAAGTGGCGGTGGTGGTAGCCATTGTGGCGGTCTTGTATGGCGTTTTATCCAGCAGGCTCGTTGTTCTGGGTGAGCGTGCAGAGCGAGCGGCTATGCAAGGCATGTTGGGGCAATTAAAACAGCAGTTGAACATTAAGTTGGCGCAATACTACATCGCAGGTAATAAAGATTTGCAGTCATTGCAAGCAGAGAATCCTTTTATGTGGCTTGAGCGTCCGCCAGAAAACTATCGAGGTGAGCTGGCGTCGCTGGTCGACATCATGAATCAGCCAGAGAATGAAGTGTGGTTTTTTGACACGAGTAACCGCGAGCTGGTTTACAAAGTCAATCGGCATCAATTTTTAACAATAGAGGGGCAGAACCAGCAAATCTTACGATTTGTGCTTAACTTAAACCAATCAGCGGCCGATAAACAAGGTAAAGCAGAGACGGCGACGTCAACGGTATATCACGGTGTCTTTAGCACTGCAGTACCTTTTACGTGGCAAATAGATACGTCACCTTGATAGGGCGTATCAAATTTACTGTTCGCAAGAGCCTAAACAGGCTTCCCGAATAACCAATTTTAGAGCAAGCGTATGGCGGTTAACCGTCGTTTAACAGCGGAGTTGTAACAATGAAACGACAATCAGGTTTTACGATAATCGAATTAGTAGTAGTCATCGCACTGCTGGGTATTCTGGCGGCGGTAGCATTGCCTCGCTTTATTGATGTCACTGATGATGCTCACAGAGCTTCAGTCCAAGGTACAGCCGGTGCATTAGCCTCCGCTGTGAGCCTTGTCAAAGCGCAAGCGATTGTGGAAAACACTACACAAGGCAACTCAGTCCAAGTGGATAGTAACCATATCGTAGTGAACAGCGCTAAATACCCTGTCACTTCGGGTACAAGTGCGGTAACGAGTGCTACAGCAAGCCCAGCAGTGAGTGCCGCTGGATGTGTTGCCGTGTGGGATGCCGTTTTACAAGCGGGTGCGCCTTCGGTTGCGACGGCTGCAGGTTCTGATTTTATCGTAACGGCGGCGTCTGATGATTGTGTATATACCTACAATAACTCTACGGCTATCACGGATAGCGATGTTATTACCTATGATACAGCGACAGGTGAAGTGACTCTTGATTAAGTTATTTTGCTAACATGACCTATGTTGTTAGGTAAGAAGCAGCAAGGCTTCTCCATGATTGAAATGGTCACAGTGCTGGTGCTTTTAGGAGTGCTCGGTGCTGCGGCCTTTTCGCGTTTTGGGAACACATCATCGTATACCGAGGCCATTGTTCAGCAAGAGTTGCTGGCTTATTTTCAGTTAACACAGCGTGTTGCGGTAGCTCATCAAGATAGCACCACAAGTTTTACGTTAACGCGTAATGGCGATCAATGGGATATCGCCTTACAGTTTGATGGACAAACGGTCAATGATCAGTTGAATGCAGAGCAGGTTATAACTGTTCAGCTAAACAGTTTTTCAGCCGATTTAGACGAGGGTGTCACCTATCGAGCCGAATACAGCGACGATGGAGATTTAGTGGCAGTGACCTCGCCAACCAATCTTTCGGTGACACACAGTGTTCAATTTAGCATAGGCACGCGCGCACTATGCATTGCACCAACGGGGTTTGCCTATGAAGGCTCCTGCCTCTGAAGCGGGCTTCTCGCTCATCGAAATAGTGCTTACCATTGCCATTATTGGTGTGGCGCTCACGGTTATGATTGCGGCGTGGGCGCAAATGGCAAAGCGCACAGGCGATCCTTTTTTCCAAGCCAAAGCCGCATTTTTAGGGCAAGCCTATATCGAAGAAATACTCACGAAACGGTTTGACGAGAACACGCCGGTAGGCGGACTTCCTGCTTGCACCGCAACGAACTGCTCATCTGCGCTTGGGCCTGATGCTCAAAGCGATGGCTCAACGGAATTACGCAGCGCGTTTGATGATGTTGATGATTATAATGGACTGGTTGAAACTCCCTCAGAAAATGCACTCGGCCTAGTGCGCCCCGAATATAATGATTACCAAGTATCGATTGTTGTGGCCTATGCCGGTGGTGATTTTTCTCGGCCAGCTCATACCGCTAAAAAGGTCGATGTGTGGGTAACGCCTCCCGGCGAAACAGCGATTCGTTTTACCGCTTATCGGGGTAATTACTAATGGTAGGGTTGCCCAAAACACAGCGCCAACACGGCTTTACATTGATTGAATTGATTGTTGTTATTGTGTTGCTGGGGATCATTTCTGTTGGGACTACGGGCTTTATTGTTAGCTCTGTAAAGGGCTTTAGCGACCAGTCTCGTCGGCAAGGGATTGCAGCCGCAGGGCGTATTGCTATGGACCGCTTAGTGCGAGAGGTACGTAACGCGTTACCTAATAGTGTACGGACTACCTCAGATGCCTCTGGTACTTGCTTAGAGTACATCCCAATACAAGAAGCCACTCAATATATTGACGCGCCAATTGGATTTGCAGCCGATTCGCTGTCGGTTATCCCGTTTAGTGACACGCCTCGTTTTACTGCAAACCAAAGTCGCGTGGCGGTTTACCCCATTAGTACGGCCGCGGTTTACCGCGAAGGTGCATTGGGAGCGATATCGTCGACGGTTAGTTCAACGCCTGCTAGCTTGGTGGCATCCAATGCGGTAACACTGACCTTAAACAGCGCACATCAATTTGAGCGAGCATCCCCGCGTCAGCGGCTGTTTTTCGTTGATCAGCCTGTTAGTGTTTGCCTAGTGGGCGACCGGCTTTACCGATACAGCAACTATACTCGTCGGGCGTCTCAGCCAACGCCGAGCAGCTTGCCGAGTACAGAGCCTGATCGCGGGCTGTTGGCTTATCCTGTCAGTGCAGCAACCCCCTTTAGAGTGATTGATGCGACCTTACAGCGTAACGCGTTGGTGTTACTGGAGTTTTCCGTCAATAATCAGGGCGAATCTTTATTAATTCAGCAAGAGGTGCAAATTCGAAATGCGCCGTGATCGGAGTTTGCTTGCTAAATACGAGACAGGGTTGGGCCTAATATCGGCCATTTTTGTCATCGTCATCATTGCCTTATTAGTAGCCGCCATGTCGAAAGTGATGACGATAGGGCAGGGGTATCGCTCGCAAGAGGCGCTGGCGACACGTGCGTTATTAGCCGCTCAGACAGGTGCAGAGCTACATTTATCCGAACTGCTGCACCCTGATAATGGCAACAGCTGTGCAAACACGACGCGAACGCTCACGGTGGACGGTTTGCAAGACTGTAACTATCAAGCCAGTTGCGCTGTGATAACGATCAGTGGGCAGAATTTCTATACCATAAACAGTGTAGGGCGCTGTGGTAGCGGGGTGGATTCGGCAACACGCACCGTTAAAGTACGTGTTACCGACTAAGTATTAGGCATCAATACCGTATTGCTCGCGGTAAGCGTTAATTGCCTTAACCGACGCTTCGTAGCCGCCGACTTCGCTTAAGTAATCGACAATGTCAGTTAACGAGACAATACTCACCACCTGCATGCCATAGTCGCGTTCAACTTCTTGAATCGCCGATAGCTCACCTTTGCCTTTTTCCATACGGTTTAAAGCAATCATCACGGCGGCTGGCGTTGCTTGGTTAGCGTTAATAATATCCATGACTTCGCGGATAGCCGTACCCGCGGTGATCACATCATCAATAATCATTACCCGGCCTTGGAGTGGGGCGCCAACAAGGTTGCCGCCTTCGCCGTGATCTTTCGCTTCTTTGCGGTTAAAGACGTAAGGTACATCGAGGCCGTAATCGTTCGACAAAGACACCACAGCTGCCGTTGCAAGCGGAATCCCTTTATAAGCGGGGCCAAACAGTACGTCGAACTCTATGTTGGCCTCTTGAATAGCCGCGGCATAAAAACGACCGAGCTTAGCCAGCACCGCCCCTGAATTAAAAAGGCCGGCATTAAAGAAGTAAGGGCTGACGCGACCAGACTTTAAGGTGAACTCGCCAAAGCGCAAAACCTTCTGTTCGATGGCAAATTGAATAAACTCTCGCTGGTACTTTTGCATCACTGTGTCCTGTGTACGATTAAAAAAAGCTATTTTAGCACTGACAAGCCCATTAGAACGACATTTACCGTGGGATCAAATTTCATTTTGGTGAACTTACCTATACAATTCCGGTATATATATTAATACGTGTTCGCTTTACAGGAATAACTATACATGCGCGTTATCACCTTCAATACACAAGGTATTGAGCAGGCGGCTGATAGAGGGTTCTTTGACTGGATGATCCATCAGGATGCAGACGTCGTTTGCCTGCAGGATCTTCGTGCCAAAGATTATCAGCTCGACGGTGATCGTTATCATCCAGAGGGTTACAACACCTACTTTTTTGATGCTTTTGAAGATGGCTATAGCGGCGTCGCAATATACTGCCGCCAAGTACCAAAAGCGATCATGACGGGTTTGGGCTTTGAGTTGTGCGATTTCCACGGCCGTTTTATTCAAGCCGATTTCGACAAAGTAAGTGTCTCTTCGTTACACATACCTTCGGGCCTAAAGAGCCATGAAGCTCAGCTAACGAAAGATGAGTTCTTATCCCACTTTATGGGGCACCTTAAAAAGACCTTACGCAAACGCCGCGACTTTATCTTTTGTGGCACGTTTAACACCGCGCATCGCACAATCGATTTAAGTAACTGGTACGCCAACCAAACGGTGTCTGGCTTCTTACCCAGTGAACGTGCTTGGATGGAAGAAATGCTGGGGGAGTTGGGCTACATTGATGCGTTCCGCGAAGTGAACAAAGCCGACCGCCAATACACTTGGTGGCCAGACTACAACCGTGCTCGAAGCTTAAATGAAGGCGCGCGTTTGGATTATCAAATTACCACGGCAGGCCTACGCAAAACGGTTAAGTCGGTTCAGATCTACAAAGATGAGATGTTCTCAGAGCACGCTCCTTTGATCATCGACTACGAAGGCGACTTCTAGCATGCCCGCTAGGGCAATAAAAAAGGGTGCTTAATAGGCACCCTTTTTTAATGGTAGGCTTTCGCTTATTCGGCCGCTAGCGCCGCCTTTTGCAACGCCACAATCTCTTTAATGCCTTTTTCAGCAAGCGCCAACATTTTGTTTAGCTCGTCTTGCGTGTAAGGCGCACCTTCAGCGGTGCCTTGTACTTCGATAAAGCCGCCTTTTTCCGTCATAATCACGTTCATGTCGGTTTCGGCTTTGGAATCTTCAGCGTAGTCTAAATCCAGAACAGGCTCGCCTTTATAAATCCCCACCGAAATAGCCCCCAGCATGTATTTAACAGGGTTACCTTTTAAGGCCCCGTTCTTATCTTGCTTTAGAACATTAATCGCATCCATTAGCGCCACGCAAGCACCTGTAATGGACGCGGTACGAGTACCGCCATCGGCTTGAATAACATCGCAATCGATTGTGATGGTGTTTTCGCCCAACTTCTTAAGATCTAAAGCAGCACGTAAAGAGCGACCAATTAAGCGAGAAATCTCAATGGTACGGCCAGTTTGTTTGCCACGGGCCGCCTCACGGTCGTTACGAGTGTTAGTAGAGCGTGGCAGCATGCCGTACTCAGCGGTTACCCAGCCTGAACCCGAACCCCGTAAAAAGCGCGGTACACCGCGATCCACGCTCGCAGTGCAGATCACTTTAGTATCACCAAACTCAACCAACACAGAACCTTCGGCGTGCTTTGTGAAATTACGGGTAATTTTAATCTCGCGTAACTGGTCCGGCTGGCGGCCGCTTGGACGGATAGTGGTGATGCCAAGATTCTGAAGTTGATCAGAGATGGAAGAACTCATAGGATCGCTATACCTTGTACTATTTAACAATTGGCGTAATAGAGAGACAGCTAATAGGCTGTTACACTATCGGAACTAAGGCTAATTCTAATCGAGATGGGATGACATGACACGTAGTATGACGGCTTTTGCCCGACAGGATAGTCAACACAGCTGGGGAACCGTGATTTGGGAAGTAAGATCGGTCAATCACCGCTTCTTAGAACCACATTTGCGTCTACCCGAACAATTCAGGGAATTAGAAGGGACATTGCGCGAAAGGCTGCGCAAGCGTCTTAACCGCGGCAAAGTAGAGTGCACACTGCGCTTTATCCCCGATGCACAAGCCCAATCGCTTAATATCAACGAAGGCTACGCTCGCCAACTCATCGAAGCTACACAGAAAATGGAAGAACTCATGGTGGTTTCACAAACCATGAATCCACTCGATATGCTGCGTTGGCCCGGCGTGCTTCAAGATGCCTCCTTGGATATGGACGCGGTAAAAAAAGCCACCCTCGACCTGTTTGACCAAGCTATTAATGACTTAGTCAAAGGCCGAGAACGCGAAGGTGCAGAACTTGCCACTCTCATATCACAACGCTTAGACGGCATTACAGAAGTCGTCAAAGAAGTGCGCGCCAAACTTCCTAAAATACTTAGCAACCAGCGTAACATCCTACGCGCCCGCGTCGCCGACTGCGGCGTAGAGCTCGACCCTCAACGCCTAGAGCAAGAAATCGTACTCCTTGCCCAAAAAGCCGACGTTGACGAAGAGATGGACCGCCTAAACACCCACGTACAAGAAGTCCGCCGCGTGCTAAAGCAAAAAGAACCGATAGGCCGCCGTTTAGACTTTCTGATGCAAGAACTCAACCGCGAAGCGAATACGCTATCGTCGAAATCGATTGTTACAGATACGACGCAAAGCGCGGTGGAATTAAAGGTGCTTATTGAGCAGATGCGGGAACAGATTCAGAATATTGAGTGATCTTTGCAGAGCTACTTAACTCCACCCTCAAGTAGCTCTTCCATTTCTCTATTATCTATTGATTTTGCCAAAGCGATAGCATCGCATTTTGAGTGGTTAATAGTGGCTTTATGAGCCAACAAGAATTTAACATTGTCTGTTTGTTTAAGTGCTATGGCATTGCACAACGGCGTGAGGCTTGGGCTTTCATTAATGTTTAGGCCCGCTTCGATATATAACTCTGCGATATTAAATCTATTTACGGAAGTACCGTTCAATATGAAGTCAATTCCACTGGCACGGCGCACCGCATCAACATCCGTTGGCGCTGTACGAAAAGTCGATAAATACCAGCGACATACAGGGGTAGGTGTATAAATCTCGCCGCTGCCATCAGCACAAATGATGAGTTCGGTCGTTGATGTTTTCGTAAAAACAAAGCCTGCTGTTACAAGGATGAGGATAACCGCAATAGAAGCTGTTTTCATGATAATTGGCTTAACGGTTTAGAGAAGGGGTAAAGGACCACGATTGTATCGTCAGCTTGAGTCTTAGATTCACACCATTGCCCCTTCGTACACTTTTTCAACCTCAGCAAACTTAGTTACGCTCTTTAGGCGAGTTAAGATTACGAGCTTTATCACGCTACCCAATCGCTAACTTAGCCGCCTGATGCCACATGAAGCTCGGCATGGGGGCTTTTAATTTCCAAGTAATACTCATCGGTTGCGAGCCTGTATGCGAAACGTATTCCACTTCTCCATAATTAACAAAGCTCATGGTGCGGCCGTATTCATCTTTGGTTTGTTCACGAACAAATAGAAACAGACGCTTACCCACTTTTCGATGTTGGATGTATTCCAAACCGCGACCTTTGTCGGGCCGAGCGCTATTTTGCGACTGCCAGTGAAAGCGGTGTTCGTTTATCGCGTAATCGTGGTACATGGTAGTTGGTGAAAATTGCTTTTCATTTTTGTCTAAGGTGACAAACATCAGTTCAATATTCTGATCTTTAAGCACAAATACGCCTTCACGTGCTGGCGTTTGGCGCTCAAACGTGGTCGCACCAAATGCCACCAATATTTGCTCGCGCGCATAGCGTGCATGCAGCCTTGGTGAAATATCAGGCAAGGCCTGCATTATTGGTTGCTCTTGTTCCGTCAGTTCTTTTACCAACTGATAATAAAGCAAAGTTATTTTTCCAGTTTGGCTCAAGACCAACTTTACCGATCTATCAAATTAAGTTGGAGTGTATTCGCATTGCAAAAACTTCATAGCCAGATAAGAGCCCAGATCATGCAGCCTTCTGAGGGTGCTGCTAACAACCTGCCCCAAAAGCCCAAGGGGTAGATGGTGTGTTACAACACATGGAGTGTGAGGCAAGGCTGAAAGTGAAACTATAACTTCTTTATCCGCCGGAAAATGAAAATATAGTTTCGTTTTGACCTGATTAATAATATCAAATGGTCACTTTACTCAAAGTCAAAAGTGAAGCTATACTTTCACTATTTAAATATTTAAGAAAATATAGTTTCACTATGAATACCATCAAATCAACAGCAAAGCGTACCGCCGTCGTTTTTCCAAAGCACAAAAAGGTGTTAAGCATCTTGGGCGAGAACTTAACACTGGCGATGAAGCGACGCGGCATTACCCAAGAAATGCTGCACGACAGAACTGGCCTGTCTAAACCAACGCTACGAAAAATCTTAAAAGGTGATCCTTCCGTTTCGCTTGGTCACTATGTCAACGTATTAGCCTCTTTAGGTCTCTTGGAAGACCTAGCCAAAGTTGCCTTTGATGACGAGCTGGGAAGAAAGCTGCAAGACATCCAATTGCTGAACAAAAAATAAGAGTGTCGCATTATGGAAATCTACGTTTATGCTGATTGGACTGAGTCAACCGACCCTATATTAGTTGGCACATTACGATCGTCAGAAATTAGAGGCAAAGAACATTTCAGCTTTAGTTATGACAAGTCATGGCTAACTTCCGACTATGTTCGCCAGATTGACCCTTCTTTAAACCTATTCGTTGGCGAGCAACATGCGCAGGGCGATAAGAATTTCAAAACATTTCTAGACTCATGCCCTGACCGTTGGGGTCGATTGTTAATGCAACGCAGAGAAGCGGTGGTTGCTAGACAAGAAAAACGGCGAGCAAAAAAACTATACGAGACAGATTACTTACTAGGTGTTCACGATTCATTTCGCATGGGAGCACTGCGCTTTTGTACATCGCCAACGGGTCCATTTTTAGACGATAGCCATGAGCTGGCAGCGCCCGCAATAACCAGCTTACCGGAGCTACAACATGCCGCTAACAAAATCGAAGAAACTCCGGATTTAGATAATCCAGATTATCTGAAATGGCTCAATATGCTGATCTCACCGGGTTCATCACTAGGTGGAGCTAGGCCAAAGGCGTCAATAAGAAATCACGATGATAGTTTGTGGTTAGCTAAGTTTCCTAGTCGTCACGATGATTACGATATTGGCTTATGGGAGTTCATTGTTTATCAAATGGCCGTAGAGTCTGGCATCGAAATGGCTGAATCCAAAGTTGAAGCCATTGGCAGACATCATATTTTTTTAACAAAAAGGTTCGACCGTACCGAAACAGGGAAGCGGCTACACTTCAGCTCTGCGATGACTCAACTAGAGTACTTTGATGGTCAGGATGATGGAGCAAGTTACTTAGAGCTGGCTGAATTTCTGATGCAGCACGGTGCTAATACACAGCAAGACCTCGAACAACTGTGGACTAGAATGCTTTTTAACATCATGGTCTCCAATTGTGATGACCATCTTAGAAATCACGGATTCATTCTGGAGACCTCTGGTTGGCGACTATCTCCCGCCTACGATATCAATCCTATGTTATACGCCTCTGGTCTACACCTTAATATTGATGACGTAAGCAATGCGCTTTCGATTGACTTAGCATTTGACGTTGCAGAGTATTTTCACGTTACCGAAAGTAAAGCCAAGGCCATCCACCAAAGATTATTAAAAGTCGTTTCACAATGGGAAGTCCTTGCCCAACAAGCGGGTATCCGCAAAGAAGAAAGGGAGCTATTGAGGGAGTGCTTTATACTCGATTAGAACCCCTTTACACTTTTATGCGCATAAAAATGTAAAATTTCGCACTTTTCTGCGCGTAAAAGTGTGAAATGCAGAGGTTAGAGGTCTACACAAAGTTACTTTACAGGTAACAATCTGTAGAGTTTGAGGCCAATCATTCAACACTCAGACTTATCAAACGTGGATATCATAGTATCCTCCTTGAGCTTTTTGCTATCGATTTTGCCAAAGTGATAGCATCGGATTTTGGTTGATTAACGCCCCCTCACGCCCGACTATCAATTTGAATCATCACTGCATCGGGTCGCCAGTACTCAAACTCGCAGTCTAGTAACTCCCCATCTTGTTTGTAATTAACACGGCAAATTTTTAACACCGGTTGGCCCTCACTGAGATTAAGGGCTTTAGCGACGTTTAAGGGGGCGGATGTAGGGATGACATCGAACCGGGAGCGTTGTGTGTGATAGCCGTAGTGCTCGGCATAAAGTTGGGTGAGTGATTGGGTGAGGGGCTGCTCAAGCACCGCTGGAAATAGGGCGGCTTTTAGGCAGTTTTCTACATACAGCACAGCCCTTCCATCGATGTGCCTTAAACGTTCAATGATATGGATAGGGGTGATGCCTTCTACTTCCAGCGCCGCGGCATATTGCCCCGAGGCCATTTCGCTGCGGATGTTGATGAGCGTTGTTTCGGCGCGGCGGTTTTGGTCTTTTATCATTTGATGGAAGTGGCTACGAGATAAAGGGTTGTAGCGAATGCGTTGTGGCGATACATACCACCCGCGGCGTTCTTCACGGTAGATGAGCCCTTCTGTTTCTAAGGATACCAGTGCGTCTTTGATGGTAATACGTGTGGTGTTAAAGAGTTGGCTGAGTTCTCGTTCAGAAGGGAGCTTTTGCATTTCTGCAATCACGCCTGATTCTATTTGTTCTCGAATAGTGATTTTTATTTTTGAAAGCTGAGTTGTCGCGTGGGGCGGCATCTTGGTCTAGTCCATCGTTTGTTGCGTTGTTACACAATATAAACGCGATAGATAACAAGAATATTACGAACCAGATGAATGGGTGTCATAAGAATAGCGATAAATCGTCAAATTTCTGTATCTAAACTGTCACATTTCACTAATAGACTTTTCATTTAAACAACTGACCTAGTCCAAGAGGATCGAAGACGATGAAAAGCGTGTTAGCCAGTGCTCTATTAATTTCTACTACGATGTCTGCATCTGTCTTTGCGGCAGAGACAGATATGAACTCGCTTGTCGAAGCCGCTAAAAAAGAAGGGGCGGTTTACAGTGTGGGGATGCCTGATTCATGGGCTAATTGGAAAGATACGTGGGCTGATTTAAAAGCCAATTACGGCTTGGAGCATCAAGATACCGATATGAGCTCGGCGCAAGAGATTGCTAAATTTGCGGCTGAAAAGAAAAACGCCACAGCCGATATTGGTGATGTGGGTTTTGCGTTTGCGAATGTGGCCGTTAAAAAAGGGGTAACGCAGCCTTATAAGCCGTCTACTTGGTCTGAAATCCCTGAATGGGCTAAAGATAAAGAAGGGCATTGGGCGCTTGCTTATACGGGTTCTATCGCATTTATCTCGAATAACAATCTGGTTGAAAATCCACCTAAGTCATGGAGTGACTTACTCAATGGTGATTATAAAGTGAGCCTTGGGGATGTGGGTTCGGCTGCGCAGGCTAATAATGCGGTGTTGGCAGCGGCGTTTGCAAATGGTGGTGATGAAACGAACTTGCAACCGGCGATTGAGTTCTTTGCGAAGCTGGCGCAGAAGGGGAACTTGTCATTAACGGATCCTAGTGCGGCTAATATCGAAAAGGGTGAAGTCGAAGTGGCGGTGCTATGGGACTTTAACGCGTTAAATAACCGTGACAAATTTGGGCGTGATCGCTTTAGCGTCAATATCCCTCAAGATGGCTCTGTTATCTCTGGTTACACCACTATTATTAATAAGTTTGCTAAAAACCCGAACGCTGCAAAACTAGCACGTGAGTTTATCTTCAGCGATAAAGGTCAGGTGAACTTGGCGGCTGGCTACGCACGTCCAATCCGAACCAATGTTGAATTACCACAAGCGGTACAAGATAAACTATTACCTAATGAGCAATACCAAAACGTTCATCCGGTAAAGGACTTCGCCGCTTGGGAAAAATCAGCACGTAAACTGCCACGTCAATGGCAGGAAAACGTTCTAATTCACGTCAAGTAAGAGGCTGCTATGAGCAATAAGGTCATCCTTGTTGTTCTGGATGGACTCAATTATCAAGTAGCTCATGATTGCATGGGCTACTTGAATGGTTTGATTGAGCAGCACAGGGCAACCTTATACCAACTGCAGTGTGAGCTGCCTTCTATGTCTCGGCCGTTGTATGAGTGTATTTTGACCGGCGTTCGTCCGGTTGATAGCGGTATCGTGAATAATAATATTGTGCGACTGTCCCGTCATGAGTCCATTTTTAGTTTGGCAAAATCGCAGGGTAAGGTAACGGCTGCGGCGGCTTATCACTGGGTTAGTGAGCTGTATAACCGAGCACCTTATGATGCGGTTCGCGATCGTATGACACATGATGAAACCCTAAATATTCAGCATGGCGCTTTTTACCATTGGGATCATTACCCTGACGAAGCGCTGTTTTTAGATGCTGAATATTTACGCCGCACTTATGATCCCGACTTTTTGCTAATCCATCCCATGAATATTGATGATATGGGGCATAAGCACGGTTTGGATTCCCGCCAATATCGAAACTCGGCACGCGGCGCTGATATTTATCTGTCTAACTATGTGGATCAGTGGTTGGCCGAGGGCTATCAAGTACTGGTGACAAGCGATCATGGAATGAATAACGATCTGTCCCATGGTGGCATTTTACCTGAAGAGCGTGATGTGCCGTTGTTTGTAATGGGGGATCAGTTTTCTCATGTTGGCTGCGATGTTAAGCAAACAGAGCTGTGTGGAGTGGTGTGTCAATTGCTATCCCTTGAGCACTCTAAACCTATGACAAAAGGCTTGTTATGTTGAGGGGGCTTCGTAAACGTTTTGCCTGGAAGCCCTTGCTTTGGCTTATTCCCTTTTTTGTGTTCTTTGGCGCTTTTCAATTAGCGCCAATGGGTTGGGTGTTAGCCAATAGCTTTATTTATGATGGCGAAATCTCCATTGAGAACTACAGCGAAGTCTTTGATTCTAGTTTTATGTTGCAAGGCTTTAGTAATAGTTTGTGGTTGTCGTTTTGGTCGGCTGTGGTGGGTTTGCTTATTGCCACGGTGTTGGTTTCGTCGTTACGGCGGGTGGATTCGAAAATTCGAGAGGCTGTGATTGCCTTTACGAATATGACAAGTAACTTTACCGGAGTACCCATCGCATTCGCGTTTATTATCATTCTGGGCATCAATGGCGCGGTTACTTTATTGCTGAAAAAGTACGGATTAATTGATGATTTTAATCTGTATGGGCAGTGGGGCTTGCTGGTTATTTATATTTACTTCCAAGTGCCTTTAGCCGTTTTGCTGCTGTATCCCGCGTTTGATGGTTTGAACGACGATTGGCAATCAGCGGCCGCCCTGTTGGGGGCAAAAACATGGCAATACTGGCTAAATATTGCGTTGCCCGTGTTATCTCCAGCCTTATTAGGGACTTTTATTATCCTGATCGCGAATGCGATTGGTGCGTATGCCACGGCCTATGCGCTGACTTCGGGTAACTACAACATCATCACGATTCGAATCGCGAGTTTGGTGTCGGGAGATCTTTTTCTTGAGCCGAATTTGGCTGCTGCTATTTCAGTGCTGGTGATGGCTATATTGGCATTTATTACTTGCATTAATCAGTGGCTGGTAGCGAGGGGGTATCATGCAAAACGCTAATCAATGCCTTCATAAAACCGTAGTGTATTCGATCGTGGGGATCATGTTGATCCCGATTGTTGCCACCTTTTTATATTCTGTTGCTTCAAGCTGGGGGGCCACTATTTTACCGGATGGCTTTACGTTGGAATGGTATGTAACCCTATTGACTGATGAGCGTTTTTTACTGGCTTTTGGCCGTAGTTTGTTTATTTGTTTCTCCACATTGGCATTAAGCGTATTACTGATTATGCCGGTGATCTTTATTGTGCATTACTATTTCCCGAAGCTAGATAAAGTGATGAATGTATTGATCTTATTGCCGTTCGCGGTTCCGCCGGTGGTGTCGTCTGTAGGTTTGTTGCAGTTGTATGCCGACAGCGATGTTCAGCTAATAGGAACACCGTGGATTCTGATGGGGACTTACTTCACGATAGCGCTACCGTTTATGTATCGGGCGATTTCCAATAGCTTTGCTGCAATCAACCTACATGATTTGATGGATGCAGCGCATTTACTAGGGGCGAGTACGCCCCGAGCCTTTTGGCTGGTGATTCTGCCTAACCTTAAAAAAGGATTGCTGGCGTCGCTGTTTTTATCCTTCTCGTTTCTGTTAGGTGAGTTTGTGTTCGCTAATATGCTGGTGGGCACTCGCTATGAAACCTTGCAAATCTATCTTTATAACATGCGCCAAACCAGTGGGCATTTTACGTCTGCATTGGTGATGACCTACTTCTTCTTTATCTTTTTACTGACTTGGCTAGCTACTCGCTTTAGTCGAGGGGACCAATCATGAGTTATGTGAGTGTTACGCAGTTAACAAAGCGATTTGGTGAGAATACTGTTTTTGAGGATATAGACTTCACGATCGAACAGGGTGAGTTTGTGACTCTTTTGGGGCCAAGTGGTTGCGGAAAGTCCACATTGCTGAGGAGTTTAGCCGGGTTAAATCCGGTTGATAGTGGTGTTATCGCTGTCGATGGTGAGGATATTACACACCAAGCGCCTCAGCAGCGCGGCATAGGTATGGTGTTTCAATCGTATGCCTTGTTTCCCAATATGACAGTCTTCGACAACATCGCGTTTGGCTTAAAGATGAAAAAGTTGGCTGCAGATCAAATAGCAACCGACGTTGCGAAAGTGATCGCGTTGGTTGACCTACAAGGTAAAGAACAACATTACCCACATCAGTTATCCGGTGGGCAACGTCAGCGCGTTGCACTGGCACGTGCTTTGGTTGTTCGGCCGCGTATATTGTTGTTAGACGAACCGCTATCGGCGCTGGATGCAAAAATCCGCAAACGATTGCGCCAGCAAATTAGAGATATTCAAAAAGAGCTGAATTTGACGACGGTGTTTGTGACGCATGATCAAGAAGAAGCCATGACGATGTCTGATCGTATCTTCTTGATGAATAAAGGAGAAATAGTGCAGCAGGGCTCTCCTGAATCAATTTATACCCAGCCCGCTAATGAGTTTGTTGCCGGTTTTATGGGGCACTATAACTTGGTTGATGCTATCTATGCTAAGCGGCTTTTTAATATTGATACCGACTGGAAAGTGGCCATTCGTCCTGAGTCGATCTATGTCAGAGAAGCTGGGCGTCAATATGATGCTCATATATCGGCTCCACAGCAGGGTGTTATTCAAGATCATCAGTTATTGGGTAATATCATTCGATATCAAGTGCTTGTTCAAGGGTGCGAGTTAACGGTGGATTTGCTGAACCGCTCATCTGAACGCCTGTTATCCACAGGGACCTCACTAGAGCTGTTATTTAACTTAAACGAAATTCAACCGGTGAGCGTGTAAAATGGCGCAACCTTTATATGTCTTTGACTTGGATGAAACGCTAATCGATGGCGATTGCGCCATGATATGGAATGAGTTTTTAGTTGATCAAGGGGTTGCCTCATCCCCCGGCTTTTTAGATGAAGATAAGCGCCTTATGGCTTTATATGCACAAGGAGACATGGACATGGAAGATTACTTATCTTTCTCTATGTCTCCATTAGCCGCTATGCCTAAAGGTGAGGTGATAGCGCTGGTTGAGCAGTGCGTGGAATCTCGCATACTGCCACAGTTATACCCCAATGCTAAATCGTTAATTACCCAGCTCACGCAAGAGTCGGTTCCCATGCTGATTATTTCCGCGTCTATCGCTTTTTTAGTGAAAGCGGTTGCTACTCGGATTGGGGTTCAGCAATCAATCGGGATTGATTTGGTTGAAAAAAATGGCTGTTTTACTCATCAAGTGCTCGGGACGCCCAGTTATCGAGAGGGTAAAGTCATACGGCTTCAGCAGTGGTTGAGAGAACAGGCGCAGTCGTTTAGCGAGATACACTTTTATACGGACTCGATCAATGATTTACCCCTATGCTTGTTTGCGGATCAGACCTATTTGGTAAACCCGTGCGAGCAGTTAATCGCTCATGCGCAAGTGCGACAGTGGCCAATATTAAGCTGGTCAAGATCAACGTCCTTTCAACACCTCCTTTAATTGTGGCCCAGCCCAGTCTAAAAACGCTCTAACCCGGTACGACAATAACCGGTTGTGAGGGTAAACAAACTGTACTGGCAGGGAGGTTGGTTCAAATTCAGGTAATAGCCGGATAAGTTGTCCTTGTTCAAGGGCTTGGGCAACTTGGTAACTGAATAGTCGAGTTACTCCTAAACCCGCTATAGCAGAGCTAATGGCGGTGTCCACTTGGTTGGTTGTCATGACCAAGGACATGTTTTCTGTGTTGAGCGTTTCACTATTCTTAAAGGCCCAGTGGTGGTGCTGATTGAATCGTACGATGGGCCAACTGGCTAAGTCGTTTGGCGTGTTGGGGGTGCCTTGTTGTTTGATCAGTGCTGGACTGGCGCAAATAACGGGTGCGGTAAGCCCCAGCGGCATCGATATCAATGATGAGTCGGCTAAGTGGCCTATACGAATTGCAATATCAAACCCTTCATCAATAATGTTCACAACACGATCGACGAGTGTGATATCTACCTGTAAGCCTGGGTGTTCCGCTAGGTATTGGTTAAGTAACGGAATAAGGTGAAGGCGTCCAAACATCATTGGGGCTGTTACCGTGAGTTTTCCTGCCGGTGCGGTACGGCGGGCGTCTAAAAGGAACTCGGCTTCGTTAATATCGGCGAGTATACGCCGACAGCGCAGCAGGTAATCGCGCCCTTCGTCAGTTAAGGATATTCGGCGTGTACTGCGATTGAGTAAACGTATACCAAGATGGTTTTCTAAATCGGCTAAGGCGCGGACAACAGAAGCCGGGGAGCGATCCATTGCTTCGGCTGCTGCGGATAAACTACCGCGATCAACAATTTCTATAAAGGTAGCCATCGCTTTTAGCTTATCCACTATCGTTCCTTATCGTGTCAGTTGGTTGATTTGTGCATTTTATGAAAAGAAGTTATCAGTATTAAGCCATTTATTGCAATTGCCTAACAAAAGACACTAGAAGCTCTTTAGATCAGGAGTGCTCCATGCAAAGCGATAATGTGTCTTTAATGCCCGCCGTCATACAGTCATTTGATCATGTGGGGATTCGTGTTAGCGATCGCCAACAGTCAATGGCTTTTTATCAGCGGTTGGGTTTTGTCGAGACGCACTATTTTGCCGCGTATGAAGCCAACGAAATGGTGGCTAATCACGGATTGTACGAGGTACGGATCAACTTGATCTTTAATGGTGCTCGTCAGCCGCAGGCGTCTAACGTCTTGTTAGACGAGCCCCTAAAGCGCCCAGGTATCACTCATCCCGCCTTTGTGGTTGATGATCTGTATGCGATGCGGGCGTGGCTTGTTGAGGAGGGGATAACTATTACGGAAGATATCCATCCTATTGGCCCGCGCCGTGTTGCGTTATTTATCCGCGATCCTGATGGCAATGTGCTCGAATTTAATCAACTAACGCAATAGCTGATTAGTTTTTCATCATCAATAATAAGGACAACTCGCATGAAACTCTACGACTTAGAACTCTCGGGTAACTGTTACAAAGTTCGATTATTTGCTGCGTTGGCGAAGATCGATTTGGAGATAGTACCTGTGGACTTTCTTGATGGTGCACACAAACGTGAACCTGTCATCGGCTTAAATCCATGGGGGGAGCTTCCTGTCTTGGTGGATGGCGAGGTAATACTGCGTGACTCGCAAGCTATCTTGGTGTACTTAGCTCGCCGCTATGCAGGGCAAGCATGGTGGCCGGAGGGCGCCGCGCAGCAAGGTGAAGTCATGCAATGGCTGTCGGTAGCGTCCAACGAGGTGCAGCACGGACCTAATGCTGTGCGCCTTGTGGATAAGTTTGGTTATGAAATAGATAAGCCACAAGCGATGAGGCTGACCGATCGTATTTTAGGCTTGTTGGAAAGCCATTTAAGCTCACACGATTGGTTAGCACTGGGCCGGCCAACGATTGCAGATATGGCTGTATTCCCTTATGTGGCGCTGTGTCACGAAGGTGGCGTGGATTTATCTCCCTACCAAGCACTCGATCAGTGGTTTAATCGAATTAAAGGGCTGGATCACTACATATCCATGCCGGGCCTTTGATTAGCTTCTGATATAAAACACCTTTGTAAAACGGGTGGGGCGTTTTCTCTAAGAACATCGCCCCCGTTTTTCTTAATCCCTTATCCACCCGTGCTTTTGATTTTTATCTATCTGAACCCTTTGATTGATCCATTGTCTCTATGTCCACGTAACAATGGCATAGGTTGATGCGGCGAGACGTAGGCAAAGGATAGATGCTGATTTTAATGGAGCAGGGATGCGATCAAAAAATGCTCAATTATCCTGTAAAATATTGTAGCACCTATATTTTTATAGCCTCATAATACGGCTGTTTTTTACAGCCAGTATGTCTGTTTCTCGTATGTACTACGAAACCTACCAGCATGCTGTTGTGCTGTTTCATTTAACATGTTGATGATTGGATGCCACGTTGAAAACACGTTTACTCGAGTTTGACTATATGCGTGCGGTTGCCATTATTTTGATTGTTTTAGGGCACTCGGTTTATAACTCAGGAAAAGGCTTTCCTTTGCTGCTCGAGAACCTCTTACGAGGCGGGACTGCCGTTTTTGTTTTTATTTCTGGGTTTTTCCTACACGCGATATTTGCGCAGCGTTTTGAATACCGGCGTTTTATGCTAACCAAATTTAAGAACGTCTATGTGCCTTTTTTAGTCGTGTCACTTGTAGGCTTAGTGGCGTTGGTTTCGATTTGGGTATTTAGGGATCATTTTCCTGCGGCTAAGGTCGGTATGAACGTATTTCATACCGTTAAAAATTTTTATGTGCTTTATCCGCATTGGTATATCCCGTTTATCATGGTGGTTTTTCTGCTAACCCCTGTTTTTTTAGCCTACTTAAAGCTCCCAATTGGGCGGCAACTTTTTTTATTGGCTATGCTGAGTGTGCTGGCGATGTTTGTACACCGGCCTCACGGGAATGCGAATGTAATGCACTCGATTGTCTACTATGTGCCGTATTACTTGCTGGGTATGTTGTATTCCCAATATCAGCCTTGGTTTTTGCGGCACCAAAAGGGCATTTTAGTGGTCTCTATAATGTCCGTTATTTTCGCCCTGATAGGGCAGACTTACATTTGGGTCTGGGTGGGTAATTCGCATAAAGACTTTTTTGAATTTAGGGGTGTCGATTTACAGTTTATCCAGAAGCTCGGTCTGTGTTTTATTTTGTTGGCTATTTGTCAGTACTGGGCGCGAGCCAAAACTGAACTACATCAACTGAAAGAAATTGGTAACATAAGCTTTGCGATCTTTTTTATACATCCCTTATTTACGTTACTTATTAATGTTGTGTCTCCGTTGATAGGCCTTAAGAAAATTTCCGGAGGTGCTTTTATCAGCATGGGTATGACGGCCGTTATGTTCTTGATTATGTTTTACGGCAGTATCTACGCCACTCGTATGATTCGAGCGGCGTGGCCGGGCAAGAGCCGTTGGCTAATAGGAGCGTGATGAATACCCGTATTTTGAACGCCTAACCAAAGCGTGCAGGCTTTAGGCGGATTTATTAATTGATATTACGAGAGAAAATTGTAAATTTTCACGCTTTGAAAATAGGCACCAGCTGCAGTGCGAATGCAACAGCAGTGAAAAGAGTGCCAACAAAGCGAACATGCTATTAACAGAGTGAATGAATTTATATGTTCAATGACAAGAAACAGTCCTCAAGTGTCTTTTCCCGTGCGTTAATTGGTGCAACGTTATGCTGTGCCGCCACGCTTCCCGTTCAGACATTAGCAGCCGATGCCGCGAAAAAAGCCGCAACAACCAATGTGGCGGCGACTCAATTTGCGGTTTCTGGCAAATTTAATCGTGATACGGTGACTGATATCGCTCGCCAGCTTGCAAAAAAGCCCTACAAAGCGCCTGAAGCTAAGTTGCCTGAATCGTTGGCAGATCTCAATTATGATCAGTACCGTGATATTCGCTTCAACCCTTCATCGGCGTTGTGGACGAATGAAAATGTGCCTTTTCAATTGCAAATGTTTCATCGCGGTTTTTACTACAAAGACCCTGTAGAAATTGCTGTGATTGAAGATGGCCAGGCTAAGCATTTGAGTTACTCATCGTCGATGTTTAAAACCGGTGAAGTGATGAAGGGGCCATTGCCAAAAGAAGATATCGGCTTTGCGGGCTTTAGGATTCATTCTCCTATCAACCGTGATGATTACTTCGACGAGCTTGCCGTTTTTCAGGGCGCCAGCTATTTGCGTTCATTGGGTAAAAACCAAGCGTATGGTTTGTCTTCACGTGGCTTAGCGTTGAAAACCGCGGATCCTGAAGGTGAAGAGTTCCCTGTGTTTCGTGCTTTTTGGATAGAAAAACCGGTAGCGGATAGCCGTTCTATTGTCGTATATGCGCTGCTGGACAGCCCGAGTACAACCGGTGCTTATCGTTTCACGATTCGTCCGGGAACAAACACAGTTATGGATGTGGAAGCCACACTTTTCCCCCGTGTCGACCTGACTAAAGTGGGTTTGGCCGCTGGGACAAGTATGTTTATGTTCTCCTCTTATGATCGCGACCAAGTCGATGATTTTCGCCCTCGTGTGCATGATTCGGATGGCTTGTTGATGTTAAACGGACGAGGTGAGCACTTGTGGCGTCCTTTGTTGAACCACGACAAGCTGAATATCAGCTCGTTTTTGGATAATGGGCCATTAGGTTTCGGTTTAATGCAGCGTGATCGTAACTTTGATCATTACCAAGATTTAGAAGCGCATTACGAAAAGCGCCCTAGTTTATGGGTTGAACCGGTGGGCAACTGGGGTAAAGGAATGGTCAAGTTAATCGAAATCCCAAGCGACTCCGAAATCCATGACAACATTGTGGCGTATTGGTCTCCTGCTGATGTCATCCCTGCAAAAACTGAATACAGCTTTGCGTACCGCCTTGTTTGGGGTGAGTGGCCAACACCTGCGCCTTCGGAAGGTATCGTAACGGCTACGCGTAATGGCCGCGCTGATATCAGTGGCCCAACGCCGGAACGCTTATTTGTGATTGATTATGAGTTCCCTAATGCCTTAACCACCTCCGGGTTGAACAAGCCAACGGCTAAAGTCAAAAACCAAGGCGGCAAGGTAAAAAATATCGTCGTTCGAGAAAACCCTAAAACAGGCGGTTACCGTGTGAGTTTTGAGCTGGATCCTGAAGATGCGGATTTAGTTGAGTTACGCATGGACTTACAATTTGATGACAACCGAAAAGCTGAGAGCTGGATGTATCAGTGGTCGAAATAAACACACTAAATGAGAATATAGACGTGAGTCAGGAGGCGTCAGGGATGCCGCCTGTTTCTCCGGCTGACATGCCGGAGCAATCACTCAAGCATTTTCGTCGCCGTGGTGTACGGACACCAGTGAATCCAAAAGGTGTTCATTCTCCTGCATGGCGTAGGCTGTTGGTTTTAGGATCGGCGGTGGTGCTTTCGTGTTGGGGCATTTATGAGATGTACTCAGTGCTTGCATTGGGTGAGCTAATCTTTGTAGAAAACCTTGTGCTGGTGTTGTTTGCGCTTACCTTTAGTTGGATCACGGTCGCATTCGCAGGCTCCATCATTGGTTTCTTTAAAGTCATCGCTCAGCATAAGCCGTTAGATGAGGAGCCTGTCTCGCTGACTAAGCGTACGGCTGTGCTTATGCCAACCTACAATGAGCAGCCGGGGCGTATTTTTTCGGCTATTGAAACCATGGCAAAAGCGATTCAAGCGCAGGGCGAAGGCGCTGCGTTTGATTGGTTTGTACTCAGTGACACGACTGATGTCGAAGTGGCGATCGCAGAAGAAGTTGCTTTGCAAACTTTACGACACCGTTTAGGTAGCGAAGTAAACGTTTACTATCGGCGCAGGGTCAAGAATGAAGCTAAAAAGGCGGGTAATGTTGCTGACTTCTGTAAGCGCTGGGGTGGTGCATATGACCATCTTTTAGTGCTGGATGCCGACAGTTTGATGGAAGCAAAAACCATGATTACCTTGGCGCGACGTATGGAAGCAGATCCCGACGCCGGGCTTATTCAGACGATTCCTCAGTTGATCAACGGCACAACACTGATGGCTCGTATTCAGCAATTTGCTACACGGGTTTATGGCCCTGTTGTGGGTTCTGGGATGGCATGGTGGACGGCTAAAGAAGGTAACTTTTGGGGGCATAATGCCATCATTCGTACCGAGGCCTTTATGAGTGCTGCTGGATTACCGCACTTGCGTGGAAAACCGCCGTTTGGTGGTCACATACTGAGTCATGACTTTGTGGAGGCGGCTCTGATTCGTCGCGCAGGGTGGAGTGTTGTTATCGCGTCAGACTTAGATGGCTCATACGAAGAGAGCCCTCCGTCTATTATCGATTTGGCCGTCAGAGACCGACGCTGGTGTCAGGGTAATTTGCAGCACGCGCGCGTTATCGGCGGTTCTGGTTTGCATTGGGTCAGCCGTAGTCATTTGGCCACCGGTATCATGTCGTATCTTTCATCGCCCCTTTGGCTGTTGTTGATACTGGCCGGTATGGCGTTGGCGCTGCAGGCGCAGTATATCCGCCCCGAATATTTTAGTGATGAATTTTCACTGTTCCCAACGTGGCCGGTTATTGATGCCGCCCGCGCTTTAATGCTGTTTTTATTCACAATGGGGATATTGTTTGCGCCTAAGGTGCTGGGCATTATCGCCTTTCTTGTAAATGCCGAACAGCGTAAGCGAGCGGGTGGTACTTTGCGGGTGCTTATCAGCTTTGTGGTTGAGATTATTTTGTCGGCTTTGGTCGCTCCCATCATGATGTTAATTCACAGTGGCGCGGTGCTGTCTATCTTGATAGGTCGAGATGCCGGTTGGAATCCGCAACGTCGAGACGATGGTAGTTTGCCGCTCAAAGATGTGATTTATCGACACCGTTGGCACATGGTGATGGGTGTGATATTGACGGCGTTTGCCGCGTTAAACTCCATGTCATTATTGGCGTGGTTGGCTCCTGCGGTGGCGGGGTTGTTACTCGCTGTGCCTGTTTCCGTGATAACCAGTTCATGGTCTATCGGGGAAAAGGCTAAACGGTGGGGGATATTAAAGACGCCGGAAGAAGGTGTGCCGCCTGCAATATTCACGGCTTTTGAACAAACGCTTAAAGTTTATACCGATGATGCAAAGCAGTGTCCTGATTTTGTAGGTTTTGTTGCATCTGCACATTGGGCTAGTATTCATAAGCGTATGCTTGACGAGCAGCCACCAAGAGCACGTGGTGATATAGATTCAGTAGAAGCCTTAACCGCGATGAAAGTTGCTGAGGCTGAGTCGGTTTCGGAAGCTATTGGATTTATGACACCGAAAGAACGACTAATGATGCTTAATAACCCGCATTTATTTGAAAAAGCATGTCGCTTGGCGGTAACCGAGCGCGAGCATTCTTATTCGCTTGCGGGCAAAGAATAACAATCTTCTTAACCTGATCTTCACCTCTTGATGTTTATGATGGTAAAGATCAGGTTTCTGTTTGGCTTAATCCTAACCATTACTTATCTATTAAGAGGAAAGGGTTAAGCTAACCTCCATTTATGTTTACATACGTACATACATGTATGTAAAATTGCGATATTAAATATTCGTATGGTTTGTATAGAAATCATTCAGCGAATGCAGATTAATTAAGAGTCAGTAAACTGAGGTTGTTATGGTTACAAATACCCAACTCAAACGTAGTGTCGCTTTTGCAACGATATGTTCTGTCCTGTTCTTGGCGGGTTGCCAAGAGGAGCAGCAAGCACAACAAGCCCCACCAAAAGCACCTACTAAAGTGGATGTGGTAACTATAAAGACTGAGTCTGTTGAGATTACAGAGAGCGGAGCGGGCCGAGTGACGGCGTACCGTACCGCGGAGATTCGTCCTCAAGTTAGCGGGATTATACAAAAGCGTCTGTTTGTTGAAGGCAGTACCGTCAACGAAGGTGATGTTCTGTATCAGATTGACCCTGCGGTTTATCAGGCAGCATTAGCCAGTGCGAAAGCGGACCTAGCAGTGGCTAATGCGAATGCGGCAAGCGTGAAAGAGCAGGCTGATCGCTACTCGCGCTTAGTTAAGCAATCAGCTGTTAGTAAGCAAGAAGCGGCGGATGCTGTGTCGGCATGGAAGCAAGCGCAAGCACAAATTTTAGCAGCAGAAGCAGCCGTTAAAACGGCGCAAATTGATCTGAACTACACAAAAATAACGGCACCTATCTCTGGTATTGTGGGCCGCTCGGCGGTCACAGAAGGAGCGCTAGTTTCGGCGGCTCAGTCAACAGCGTTAGCGACTATTCGTCAAATATCCCCTGTTTATGTCGATATGCAACGCCCAGCTACCGCCGTGCTGAAGATGAAGCGCAGTGATGCCGGTCAAGAAATACCCGTTAGTTTGGTGCTAGAAGATGGGGCCGCTTATGACGAGCAAGGTAAGCTGGAATTTTCAGAAGTGAGTGTGGATGAAACAACGGGAACGGTTAATGCGCGCGCACGGTTTGAGAACTCGCAAGCTATGTTATTACCAGGTATGTATGTGCGCGCAACAATCGTCACGCAAACGATAGAAGACGCCATTCTTGCTCCGCAAAAAGGTATTACACGTCAGCCAGACGGTTCTACTGTCGCTTTGATTGTAAATGCCGATGGCGTAGTCGCCACTCAAAAAGTTGAAGTGGGTGATGCAATTCGTGATCAGTGGTTTATCAATTCAGGCTTAAAGCCGGGTGATAAGGTGATTGTTGGCGGCCTGCAAAAAGTTAAAGCAGGTGACAAAGTCGAAATGGTTGAGTCCGGTGCAGCAGACTCTTCTAATACTCAGACGCAAGGCTAAGGGGTATTTAATTAATGGCTAGATTTTTCATAGATAGGCCTGTCTTTGCGTGGGTTATCGCCATCGTTGTTATGTTGGCCGGCACGTTATCGATTATTAGCTTACCGATAGAGCAATACCCAACGATAGCGCCTCCTTCCATTAGTGTGAGTGCATCCTATGCGGGGGCGTCAGCAGAAACGGTAGAAAACAGCGTTACCAAGGTTATCGAGCAAAATATGACAGGCCTTGATGGCTTATTGTACATGTCATCGCAGAGTGACAACTCCGGTAACTCAAGTATAACGTTAACTTTTGCATCCGGTACTGATCCTGATACGGCCCAAATACAGGTGCAGAATAAACTGTCACTGGCTGAAGCGTCCTTGCCTACTACAGTTCAGCAGCAAGGCATTACCGTTACAAAATCCAGCTCATCATTTTTAATGGTGGTAGGGCTTGTGTCCGATGATGGGAGCCTAACCAAAACGGACTTGTCCGACTATGCGTACAGCACACTGCGTGACCCGCTTTCAAGGGTTGATGGTGTGGGCAGCATCAGGGTTTTCGGTGCACAATACGCTATGCGGATTTGGATGAATCCTGAAAAATTGACGGCGGTAGGTTTAACGCCGGTTGATGTGACCAATGCCATTACCAGCCAGAATACGCAGTTGGCCGTAGGGCAGTTAGGCGGCTTACCGTCAGTGCCTAACCAGCAGTTAAATGCCACGATTACAGCACAATCACGTTTTACGGATATTAGTCAGTTTGAGAATATCTTACTGACTGTTAATACCGATGGCTCTCAGGTTCGATTAAAAGATGTGGCTCGTATCGAGCTAGGCGCAGAAAGTTATTCTGCAGAAAGCCGCTATAAAGGAAACCCAGCCACTGGTTTGGCTATTCAACTTGCCACAGGAGCTAACGCTCTGGATACGGCGGAAGCTGTCCGTGCAAAAGTGGCTGAATTACAGCAGTTTTTCCCAGATAGCGTTACGGTTGTTTATCCATATGACACCACACCCTTCGTCAGTATTTCGATTACGGAAGTAGTCCACACACTCATAGAAGCCGTTGTATTGGTGTTCTTGGTGATGTTCCTTTTCTTAGGGAATTTGCGAGCCACTATTATCCCTACCATTATTGTTCCCGTAGTTTTGCTGGGTACATTCGGCATTATGGCTGCCTTTGGCTTTAGTATTAATACACTCACTATGTTTGGTTTGGTGTTGGCTATTGGTTTGCTGGTTGATGATGCGATTGTCGTTGTGGAAAACGTTGAGCGTGTTATGGAAGAAGAAGGCTTGCCTCCTTTGGAAGCGACGCGCAAATCAATGGAAGAAATTACCGGGGCATTAATTGGTATCGCGTTAGTACTGTCAGCTGTATTTGTGCCAATGGCGTTCTTTAGTGGGTCTACAGGAGCTATTTATCGCCAGTTCTCGATCACCATTGTTTCAGCGATGGCGCTGTCGGTGTTGATGGCATTAATCCTGACGCCTGCTTTGTGTGCCACGATCCTCAAACCAGCAAACACTCACAGCCATGAGCGGAAAGGCTTTTTTGGTTGGTTTAACCGTATGTTTAGCAACATGACGGGTAAATATGAGAGAAGTGTTGGCTATGTAGTGAAGCGCCCTGTCCGTCTGTTGTTTATTTATGCCTTAATGATTGGCGGTGTAGTCTTTATGTATCAAAAACTGCCTACATCGTTTTTGCCGGATGAAGACCAAGGTGTGTTCTTAACACTAGTGCAGTTGCCGTCGGGCTCGACTCAAGAGCGCACGATGGAAGTGATTAAGCAGATGGAGGGGTACTTTGCCTCTGTCCCCGAAGTCGACTCGTATTTCACCGTAGCGGGCTTTAGTTTTGCAGGTTCCGGTCAAAACATGGGATTGGCGTTTGTTAAGCTAAAACCGTGGGATGAGCGTCAAGGGCCAGGCCAGTCGGCTCAAGAGTTGATCGGCAAGGCGTTTGGAGCATTGAGCCAGATCCGTGATGCGACGATATTTCCTATTAACTTACCTCCAATCCAATCGTTGGGTACAGCCTCAGGCTTTAGCGCTATGTTGTTGGACCGTAACAACCTTGGGCATGAGGCACTGGTAGCTGCGCGTAATCAGTTGCTGGGCATGGCTGCTCAAGACTCACGGCTAACAGGTGTTCGCCCTAACGGTATGGAAGATGTCGCTGTGTTCCACGTGGACATCGATTACGAGAAAGTCTCTGCGCTGGGGCTATCAATCAGTGATGTGAACTCAACGATGAGTACCGCGTGGGGTTCTAGTTATGTGAATGACTTCATTGATAATGGCCGAGTGAAGAAGGTATATGTTCAGGCCGATGCCGAATATCGTATGCTGCCAAGTGATATTGATCGTTGGTATGTACGCAATTCCGATGGGGAAATGGTGCCATTTAGTGCTTTCGCCACAGCTAGCTGGGAGTACGATTCACCACGCTTAGAGCGTTATAACGGTGTGTCGTCAGTGAACGTGCAAGGTCAAGCCTCGGCGGGCTTAAGCTCCGGTGTTGCCATGGAAGCTATCGAAGAAATTGTTGCTCAGCTACCTAACGGTATCGGCCTTGAGTGGACAGGCTTGTCTTTCCAAGAGAAGGCGAGTGGATCACAAGCGCCTATGCTGTATGGCTTGTCGCTACTGATCGTATTCTTGTGTCTGGCGGCGTTATACGAAAGCTGGTCTGTTCCTTTTGCCGTGATGCTCGTCGTTCCGCTGGGTATTTTAGGCGCACTGTTGGCAGCAACAGGCCGAGAGCTCAGCAATGATGTGTACTTCCAAGTAGGCTTACTTACCACAATTGGTTTGTCCGCCAAGAACGCTATCTTGATTGTCGAGTTTGCTAAGGCCGAAGTTGATAGTGGCAAAGCGTTGATTACAGCAACCATTAATGCGTGTCGTATGCGTTTGCGTCCTATTATTATGACATCAATGGCCTTTATTCTTGGGGTTACCCCTTTGGCTATTAGTACGGGTGCTGGTGCTGCCAGCCGCCAAGCCATCGGTACAGGAGTAATGGGCGGTATGTTTGCCGCAACCTTCTTGGCTATCTTCTTTGTTCCATTGTTCTATGTGTTAGTGATGAAGCTAAGTTACAAAATTACAGGCAAGGCGCCGAATGATAATTCAGCAAAAGATGAGGGTACACGCCATGCATAAGCCGTTTTTGGCCGTGGTGGTCGCCGCCGCGCTAGGAGGGTGTTCGCTGGCCCCTGATTACCAGCGCCCTGAAGTAGAGTTGATTAATACCTGGACTCCGGCAGAGCAGCAAGCGGCTGTCATGCCGTTAGGTTGGGAGTCTGTGTTTAATGATGAGGCGCTGCAGCAGCTTATTAAACTAGGTTTAGACAGCAATAAAGATCTGCAAATAGCGTTATTAAATGTTGAGCTTTATCGTAAGCAGTACCAAATCCAACGGGCTGATTTGTTACCGAGCCTAACCTTGGATGGCAGTGGAACCCGAGCGGCTACCTCGGCTTTTTCTGACGACTCAACCATTTCCAGCACTTATAGTGTTACGGCTGGGTTAACCGCTTACGAACTGGACTTGTTTGGTAAAGTTAGAAACCTAAAAGATCAGGCGTTAGAAACGTACCTATCGCAAGAGCAGGTGCGCCGATCAACTCAGTTAACGATTGTTGCGAACATAGCCACTGCGTATTTGACTTGGGTGGCGGATATGGAGCAACTGGCGCTCGCGCAAGAAAACCTCAAGATCGAGGAAGATAACTATCGTTTAGTGAGCTTGCGGTACGATCAGGGGATCGACTCGTCAATCGAGCAAGCTCAAGCGCAAGCATCTTATGAAGATATGCTAGTTACCTTGTCCCAATATCAGCGGTTGGTCGATCAGGACCGTTATGCGTTGGTATTGCTGTTGGGTACGGAGCTTCCCGAAGGCTTCACGCCTGCGAAAAGGTTAGCGGATGTTAAAATAGCAACGGTCGGAGCGGGATTGCCTTCTACGCTATTGAATCAGCGTCCTGATATTTTAGCCGCTGAGCACACCTTGCGCGCAGCCAATGCAAATATCGGTGTGGCTAGAGCTGCGCTGTTTCCCTCTATTAGTTTAACCGCTAACGCTGGTAGCCAGAGCAGCGAGTTGAGTGGCTTATTTGATTCAGGCTCAGGAGCGTGGACGTTTGCTCCTTCTATTTCGTTGCCTATCTTCAATAGTGGTGCTCTTCGGCGTGATGTTGAAGTAGCCGAAATTGAGAATCAAATAGCCGTGAAGCAATACGAGCAAGCCGTTCAATCAGCGTTCACGGATGTTTCGGACGCCTTAACTGCATTGTCAGGCTATTCGTTAGAGTTAGAAAATCAGAATAAGGCGTTACAGTCTTATCAGCGTTATTTTGAGCTGGCTGATCTGCGATACCAGTCCGGTGTAGATAGCATGCTAACGCGCTTAGATGCTCAGAGTAGTTTGGTCAGTAGTCAGCAAGCCAGTATTACAGCGCGTTTAGCTTTGTATCAAGCGCAGATTGACTTATACCAAGCACTTGGCGGGGGTTGGGGGCAAGGTCTCAACCAAACCGGTGCCGGTAACTTGACTCAGGGATATTATACTCAGCCAAATGATGGTGCGACTATTAGTAATAGTCAGGACACGTCAGCGCCGTAGCCCCCGTTGTGAATAACTGACAAGCGCTTTATTGCTCGCCTAGTGCGTTAAAGCATTAACCAAAAGCCCCGAAAGGGGCTTTTTGCGTTATGGATGGATCGCTTTCTGGTTATTTATTCGGTGGATGTCTGATGGTAGCCGTAGTCACTTTGTCCATAGTAGTGCGCAATTTGGCCATGCAAATCGATTAGAGTCCAAAATCTTATATCTGTAATTATTCATTATGCTAAATATATTTTTGCTGTCTAATGATTCATCATCGCGACAAATACTGTCTTTTTTACGTCAAAATCTAATCTAGATAAGTCGCAACTAAGCTATAACGACATTTGCTTAAATAATTTGTTTAGAACATTGACATAAAATCTCAGTGGTTTATTTTTATTAAACGTTCAATTAATAAAAGGATGCGGGTTCTATGCCAAAAGTGGGTATGGCAGAAATTCGTCGGCCTCAACTAATTAATGCGACTATGCAGGTTATTGATCAAGTGGGCTTGCAAGGGGCTAGTGTTGCTTTAATTGGTCGGGCGGCCAGTGTGTCTCCTGGCATAATTAACCATTATTTTGGTGGTAAAGATGGGTTGTTAGAAGCCACGATGAGGTCTGTATTGTTCGACCTGTCCAGTGGCGTACGCAAACAATTGGCGGCAGCACCAGAGGATGATGTGGTTGCCCGGCTGACGGCAATTATCCGCGCTAATTTCGACCCTAGCCAAACCAGCCCTCAGACCGCAAAAACATGGCTCGCGTTTTGGGCGCAAGCAATGCACCACCCAGAACTCTTTCGTTTGCAGCGGGTAAATGAAAAACGGTTACTTTCCTACTTACGTTTTGAACTAAAAAAAGTACTGCCTAAGGATCAGGCGATCGCTGTGTCATTATCGTTAGCCGCCTTGATAGATGGTTTTTGGTTGCGCGGGGCTCTCAGTCCGGGAGGTGTCAATGAAGCATTGGCAACCGAGCTTATTTTAGATTATTTACGACAACAGCTTCCGTCCAATTGTTTTGTTAAGCCTTAACAAAACAACGATATAAAGAGCGAGCTCAAAGAGGCGAGTTCTTATTTATTAACAGAATAGAGATTGTGTTTTATGCAGCAGCAAACCTTATTTATCAATGGCCAATCTTTCGCCGCAACCTCGGGTGAAGTGTTCGATACAACCAACCCAGCTACCGGCGAGGTGATTACTCAGGTGCAGCAGGCGTCGCAGGCGGATGTCGATGCGGCGGTGGCTGCGGCGCAGGCCGCGCAAGCAAGCTGGGGAGCCATGAGCGGAGCTGAACGTGGGCGCATTCTCAATCGGGCGGCGCAATTGATCCGTGATCACAATGATGAATTAGCGCGCCTAGAAGTGCTTGATACCGGTAAGCCATGGCAAGAAGCAGAGGTGGTAGACATTCAGACCGGTGCGGATGTTATCGAATATTTTGCAGGCTTGGCGGCATCGTTACAGGGTGAGTACCAAGACTTGGGTAACGGCAGCTTTTTCTATACGCGCCCTGAGCCATTGGGTGTGTGTGCAGGGATTGGCGCTTGGAATTATCCAGTACAAATTGCTATGTGGAAGGCGGGCCCCTGTTTGGCGGCCGGTAACACGATGGTATTCAAGCCGTCAGAAGAAACACCACTGTCAGTGATGCGTTTGGCCGAACTGTTCACGCAAGCTGGTTTGCCAGACGGTGTCTTTAATGTGGTGCAGGGTGATGCACGTGTAGGGCAGATGTTGACGGCCCATCCCGGTATCGCAAAAGTCTCTTTTACAGGGGAATGTGGTACAGGCCGCAAGGTGATGGGGGCTTCTTCAGCTACACTGAAGGAAGTCACCATGGAGCTTGGCGGAAAATCTCCACTTATTGTGTTTGATGATGCCGATCTTAAAAACGCTGTTGCGGGTGCCATGATCGCTAATTTTTATACACAAGGGGAAGTGTGCACAAATGGCACGCGTGTTTTTGTGCACGAATCCATCTATGACACTTTTTTAGAGCAGCTAAAAGCGCGCACAGAGCAGTTGGTGATGGGAGACCCTATGGATCCGAACACACAGATTGGCTCGCTGATTTCGATCCAGCATTTAGAAAAAGTAATGGGTTATATCGATTCCGCTAAAGCGGCTGGTGCCCGTTTGCTGTGTGGTGGAGAGCGAGCAACGGAAGGGGCGCTCGCTAAAGGTGCTTTTGTTAAGCCAACTGTTTTTGCGGACTGCACTGATGATATGCCGCAGGTCAAAGACGAAATATTTGGGCCTGTCATGTCTGTGCTTAAGTTTAGTGATGAGTCTGAAGTTATTCGTCGTGCAAACGATACGGAGTTTGGTTTGGCGGCGGGCTTATTTACCCGTGATATTAGCCGCGCGCATCGTGTTATTGCCCAGCTGGAAGCAGGTATCTGCTGGATTAATACGTGGGGCGGATCGCCTGCGGAAATGCCAGTGGGTGGTTACAAGCAATCGGGCATCGGTCGAGAAAACGGCGTTGATACGCTTAAACATTACACCCAAACCAAGAGTGTTCTGGTTGAGTTGGGTGATATCGATAGCCCTTACGCGTAAGGAAAAACCATGCTGCAATATGATTATATTATCGTCGGTGCGGGCTCTGCAGGTTGCGTGCTAGCGGATCGTTTAAGCGAGAGTGGCGAGCATACTGTGCTGCTGCTTGAGGCCGGCGGAAGCGATAACAACATCTTAATTAAGATGCCAACAGCATTATCGTACCCAATGAGTATGCCTAAGTTTGCATGGCAATTTGAGTCCGAACGAGAAGAAGGCCTAGATGGGCGTCGGCTGCACTGTCCACGAGGTAAGGTGCTTGGCGGTGGCTCTTCAATCAACGGTATGGTTTATGTGCGTGGCCATGCCTGCGATTTTGATGAGTGGGCACAATTAGGCGCTCACGATTGGAATTATGCGTCTTGCTTGCCGTATTTCAAAAAAGCAGAGTCTTGGCAAGATGGCGAAGATTTGTATCGCGGTGGCCGTGGGCCGGTTAAAACCTGCGATGGCAATCACATGTCATTAAATCCGCTTTATCAAGCATTTATTGATGCCGGTGTTGAAGCGGGTTACCCCGCCACAAGCGACTACAACGGCTATCAACAAGAAGGCTTTGGCGCAATGCATATGACGGTTGATAATGGCGTGCGAGCTTCAACTAGCCGTGCTTACCTTCGCCGAGCCAAAAAGCGCAATAATTTGACAGTCCTTACTGCAGTGTTAACGCGTAAAGTGTTGTTGGATGGGAAGACGGCCACAGGTGTAGAGATCGAGCACCACAATAAGCGTGAGCGAGTACTGGCGGCTAAAGAAGTCATTTTGTCAGCGGGTTCTATTGGCTCTCCGCATTTATTGCAGCTTTCAGGCATCGGTGCGCCGGATGTGCTTTCGGCTGCAGGTATCGAGGTAACGCACGAGCTTCCGGGTGTCGGCGAGAACCTACAAGATCATTTAGAAGTGTATTTTCAATACCGCTGTCACGAACCTATTACGCTAAATGGCAAGCTCGATTTGTTCAGTAAAGGCATGATTGGTGCGCAGTGGATCTTCAACCGCACTGGCTTAGGCGCTACCAACCATTTTGAGTCGTGCGGTTTTATTCGCTCACGTGCCGGTGTCGAGTGGCCTAATATTCAATATCACTTTTTACCGGCGGCTATGCGCTACGATGGCAAAGCGGCATTTGAGGGGCACGGGTTTCAAGTTCACGTGGGCCCGAATAAGCCTCAAAGTCGAGGCTTTGTACATGTTAAAAGTTCAGACCCAACCGCGCCGCCAACTATCAAGTTTAACTACATCAGTACTGAGCAAGACAAGCAGGACTGGCGCGATACTATCCGGCTAACTCGCGAGCTGCTTAATCAACCTGCCTTGGATAAATACCGTGAAGACGAAATCCAGCCGGGCGCTTCAGTTCAAACGGATGAAGAGATAGATGCTTGGGTTCGTCAGAACGTCGAAAGTGCTTACCACCCGTCATGTAGTTGCAAAATGGGAGCTGATGATGACGCTATGGCCGTTGTCGATAATCAGTGCCGTGTTCGGGGCTTGCAACAATTGCGAGTGGTTGATTCCTCCATTTTTCCAACAGTTACTAACGGGAACCTTAATGGGCCGACCATTATGGTCGCCGAAAAAGCAGCCGATCTTATTTTAGGTAAAGAACCCTTGCCGGCCGAACATGTGCCAGTTTGGATAGATGAGCAATGGCAGACTCGCCAACGAGTAGGAGAGCCTGCGCGTTCGGAGATTCGTCAGCAAAAAGAATAGGCTCAACTTCTGCCGACTAAGCCGTGCGGAGCTTTGCACGGCTTAGTCGGCGGTGATGAGTCTGCAGAACATATGTTCTGTATAACTAAAAGAGCAATAGGAAAGGTATTTCATGAAAAAGATATCACAAGCAGCACCTAAACGGACATTTACTCAACTAGCCGCCAGTATGGCATTGAGTGCGGGTTTATTAGTCTCAGGCACAGTAGCAGCGGCTGATTGCCAGAACGTTCGCTTTTCTGATGTAGGTTGGACAGATATCACTGCCACCACAGCTATTACTAGCGAGATTGTAACGGCATTGGGTTACAAGCCAACAACTCAACTCTTGTCCGTGCCTGTAACGTACACATCACTTGCCAATGCTGATATCGATGTCTTCTTAGGCAACTGGATGCCAACTATGGAAGCGGATATCGCGCCTTACCGTGAGGCTGGAACTGTTGAGACGGTTCGCGCAAACCTTGAAGGGGCAAAATACACCTTAGCCGTACCTTCGTATGTATACGATGCGGGTGTTCACTCCTTTGCTGATATCGTTAAGTATCAGGATGAGTTTAAAGGCCGCTTATATGGTATTGAGCCAGGTAACGATGGTAACCGCCTTATCCAGAGCATGATTGATGACAATGCTTTTGACCTCAAAGATTTCTCATTGGTTGAGTCCAGTGAAGCAGGCATGATGTCGCAAGTCAGCCGAGCTATCCGCCGTAATGAGTGGATTGTGTTCTTAGGTTGGGAGCCACACCCAATGAACGCTAACTTCGATTTGAAATACCTTGATGGTGGTGACGATTTCTTTGGTCCTAACTATGGCGGTGCGAGTGTCCACACAAACGTTACAAAAGGCTACACGCAAGCTTGTCCAAATATGGGTAAGTTGTTGTCAAACCTAGAGTTTACGCTAATGATGGAAAACGAAGTCATGGGTAGCATTCTGGATGATAACCAAAAGCCAGAAGTCGCTGCTCGTGAATGGTTACAAGCTAACCCAGCGGTATTGAGCACGTGGTTAGATGGAGTAACGACGTTGGATGGCTCTAAATCTGGCGAAGTTGCGGTACTTGAATACCTGCAACAGTAAGCGGAGAGAAACTATATGGATTGGTTAACCGATCATAAATTACCGCTTGGCGATGTGATGGAGCGTTTTGTCGATTGGCTGACGCTCAATGCGGCAGGGTTCTTTGATACGATCTCTATTTCATTAGAGTGGGTTATTACCTTGCTGGTTGACCTATTCCAATGGTTTCCGCCCATGGCAATTGTCGCGTTTACCGCGGCAATTGCATACGCCTTACACCGTAGTGTTGGCTTGGTTATTTTTATCGTAGCCTCGCTTTTACTCATCCTGAATTTGGGTTATTGGGAAGAGATGCTGGAGACGTTAGTCTTGGTGCTGACGGCAACGGCGTTATCCATTTTAATTGGCGTGCCTGTAGGTATCTTAGCGGCTCATAAACCTTGGCTATACACTATCATGCGTCCTATCTTGGATTTGATGCAAACGGTCCCGACCTTTGTGTACCTTATCCCTACGCTAGTGTTGTTTGGCTTAGGTGTTGTACCGGGTTTAATTTCTACCATTATATTCGCGATAGCCGCACCTATTCGGTTGACTTACTTAGGTATTAGTAAGGTGCCAGAAGAGTTGATTGAGGCGGGTAAAGCCTTTGGTGCTAGCCCATCTAAGCTGCTCTTTAAAGTAGAAATACCCGCGGCGATGCCGAGCATCATGGCAGGCATTACTCAGTGCATCATGCTGTCTTTGTCCATGGTTGTTATCGCGGCCTTGGTCGGTGCGGATGGTTTAGGGAAGCCCGTTATTCGAGCGCTGAATACGGTCAATATTTCACAAGGCTTTGAAGCCGGTTTGGCCATAGTGCTTGTCGCTATAATTCTGGACCGTATCTGTAAAGCGCCAGGCAGCAAGCAAGAGGGTTAATGATGACAACAGTAATCAATATAGAAAACCTCGATGTTGTGTTTGGTGGCCAGCAAGCCCAAACCTTAGCGTTAGTAGATCAAGGGAAGACTCGTGATCAAATCCTTGAACTGACGGGCGATGTGGTCGGGGTGCAAGGTGCAAGTATTCAAGTACAAGAAGGTGAAATCTGTGTGCTTATGGGGCTGTCAGGTTCTGGCAAATCCAGCTTGTTGCGCGCAGTGAATGGCCTTAACACCATTAGCCGAGGCAAGTTGGAAGTGCGCGATGGGGATCGTGTGGTGGATCTGGCTAATTGTGATGCGGCTACGCTTCGTCACATGCGCAGTAAGCGCGTTTCAATGGTGTTTCAAAAGTTTGCATTGATGCCATGGCTAAGCGTGTTGGATAACGTAGCTTTTGGTCTAGAAATGCAGAACGTGCCCAAAAAAGAACGCCAAAACCGAGCATTAGAAAAGCTTGAAATGGTGGGCTTGACGGAGTGGAAAGATAAGTTCCCGCACGAGCTGTCTGGAGGGATGCAGCAGCGCGTAGGTTTAGCGCGCGCCTTTGCGATGGATAGCGATATTTTGTTAATGGATGAGCCGTTTTCAGCGCTGGATCCCTTGATTAGGGCGCAATTGCAAGATGAGCTGATTGAGTTGCAGCAGCGCCTTAAAAAGACCATTTTATTTGTGAGTCATGATTTGGATGAAGCGCTCAAAATTGGTACCAATATTGCCATTATGGAGTCTGCTAAAATCATTCAGCACGGCAAGCCGGAAGATATAGTGCTCAACCCAAGCAATCAGTATGTTCAGGATTTTGTCGCCCATACTAATCCGTTAAATGTGCTGTGCGGCTCCTCGTTGATGACGCATGTTAATGATTTGCCGCAAACTGAACAGGGACTACTGCTGGATGCGTCTACTGAAACCCTTGTGCAACTTGCCGATGACGGCTCGGTCGTATCGGTAAGTCGTTCGGGCGAGCCACTAAATGTACGCCGTTGGAAAGAGGGTGACGGCTTTGATGCAGTGAAAGAAACGAGTGTCATGATGGTGTCACCTGATATTTCTATGCGTAATGCCATGGAGCTACTTTATTTGACGGGGACGGCTGTTATATTGGCTGAAGCGGACAAAATGGTAGGCGTGCTATCTGACAAAGACTTTTACCATGCTTTGCTCGGCAAGCATTTTTCTTCCCCTATCGTTGAGCAGATTGCTTAGATTCTAGTCATTTTATAATGTGGCGGTCTGGTTTAGGCCGCGCATTTTTCTTCGCTTTAGTGTGGTTCCTTCCTGCGTACTAACTCCCTCTGTGCACGTTGTTTAGCACTTCTTTTATTGATTTCTCATCCTAATTTTCTGAATTTAATGGGCTTTTTTAGCTTTTTTGTTTCCTTTTGTTGAAGCCAGTTCGCGTTGTTTATAAATAATATTTTGATCTCTATTAGTTTGATGTGTAATCATTAGATATTCTAAGTAGTATATTGGTGCTTCTGACGGCTTAGCCCGGCGTGATGGGATGATTGCGGCGAGAGCAGAAGCATAGTGAATGAATCAAATTGAGGAGATAGCATGTCATTCAAGTTAAAAACGGTTGTTGCGGCCTGTGCATTATCTGTTGCGAGTGTTGGAGCTATGGCGGATACGTGGCGATATGCCTTTGAAGAGTCGCTCACTGATGTTCAAGGTGAATACGCTAAAGAATTCAAAGCGTATATCGAGGAAAATTCAGACCACTCTTTGCAGCTTTTCCCTTACGGCACCTTAGGTGAGTCGGCGGACATTATGGAGCAAGCACAGGCTGGGATTCTTCAGTTTGTTGATCAATCGCCCGGCTTTACTGGGGCGCTCATTCCTGAGGCTCAAGTCTTCTTTATTCCTTATTTATTACCTGAAAACCATGATGAGTTGGTTTCTTTCTTTCGAAACAGCAAAGCCATTAATGAAGACTTTGTCGATGTGTACGCCGAGAAAGGTTTGGAGCTGTTAAGCATGTTTCCTGAGGGAGAGGTAGTCATTACCACTAAAGAGCCTTTTGAAACACCTGATGACTTAAATGGCGTTAAAGTCCGCGTGATGACTAACCCACTGCTGGTGGAATCATATAAGGCATTTGGCGCGACCCCCACTCCGTTGCCTTGGGGAGAAGTATACGGAGGCCTGCAAACCAATATTATTCAAGGACAAGAAAACCCAATGTTCTGGGTTGAATCCGCCAAGATGTTTGAAGTGACCGATGTTATTACTTTTACGGGACATAACAATTTTACCACGGCAGTCATGGCTAATAAGCCCTTCTTTGATGGCTTATCCGACGATGATCAGGCTCTGATTCGTGATGGTATGAAAGCGGCCTTTGATCATATTGTGGAATACCAGCGAGGCTTAGGTGAGCGCTCTTTGGAGAAAATCAAAGAGCAAAAGCCTGAAATACAAGTTAACCGTTTAACACAAGCGCAACGTCAGCCATTTCGTGATGCTGCTCAAGAGGTGGAAGCCAAGTTTATTGAAATGACAGGCGAGCGTGGACAAGCTATTTTGGATCAGTTTAAAGCCGATCTAAAAGCTGTACAGCAGTAATGTAGACGGGGCGTCCATCATGTCAAAACTACCATCGAACTCTGATACGGATTACGCGGTTGTTTATCCCTCTTCATCCTCAGGCGTGCTGGGATGGCTGGATTTATGGATTGGTCGGGTAGAGGCATTTATGCTGGGAGCGGGGGTTTTGTTAATGGCGACCAATACGGTCGCTAATGTGGTTGGACGCTTTGTTTTTCAACATAGCTTGTTTTTCACGGAAGAAGTTAACCGTATTCTCATTGTGTTGATTACGTTTGCTGGCTTAAGTTACGCCGCTAGGCATGGTCGTCATATACGGATGAGCGCGCTGTATGACGCCTTACCTCAATCATGGCGCAAAGTTTTGATGATCATAATGTGTTTGGTAACGGCACTGGTTATGTCAGCTTTGGCTTACTTTTCTACTCGCTATATATTATCTATCGCAGGTTCAGGGCGCGTGTTACCCGCGTTACAAGTACCTGTGTATTGGATTTATATCTGGGTGCCCATTGGTTTGGGTGTGACGGCTATCCAATATGCGATGACTGCTTGGCAAAATCTATTGAGTGACGACATTTATCTGTCCACCGATGTAAAAGAAGCACATGCGGACACAGTGGAGGAGACATCATTATGATGGCTTGGATGCTTGGTGCCATGATTGTTTTGCTGTTGCTGGGTTTCCCTATGATGATTCCGCTTATTGTAGGCGCCATGATCGGCTTTGTGTTTATGTTTGGTGGGCTGGATCAGATGAACTTTATGATCCAGCAGTTTATGGCGGGTATTCGTCCTGCGTCACTTATTGCTGTGCCTATGTTTATTTTAGCCGCGGATATTATGACGCGTGGTCAGTCTGCAGATCGTTTAATCGCAATGGTCATGAGCTTTATAGGTCACCTTAAAGGAGGGCTAGCCATCAGCACGGCAACGGCCTGTACCTTGTTTGGCGCTGTGTCAGGTTCAACGCAGGCGACGGTTGTAGCGGTAGGCTCTTCATTGCGGCCTAAGATGCTAAAAGCCGGTTATAAAGATAACTTCGTGTTAGCGCTTATTGTGAATGCGAGCGATATAGCGTTTTTGATCCCTCCCAGCATCGGAATGATTATTTATGGGGTGGTGTCTAATACATCCATTTCAGAATTATTTATTGCTGGTATTGGGCCTGGTTTGCTCATATTGGTGATGTTTGCTGCCTATAGTGTGTTTTACGCAATTCGTAACAAGGTGCCCACCGAGCCAAAGTCCAGTGTAAAAGAGCGTTTACTGGCGATTAAACAAGCCGTGTGGCCCTTAGGCTTTCCGGTCATTATTGTGGGCGGAATATATGGCGGTGTCTTTAGCCCAACCGAAGCTGCGGCTGCGTGTGTGTTGTATGCTGTGATTTTAGAATTTGTTGTTTTTCGCTCGTTACCTTTGGCTTCATTGTTTGCGATAGCTAAATCAACAGGGTTAACAACGGCGGTTGTCTTTATACTTGTCGCAGCTGGTGCGGCATTCTCGTGGATCATTTCGTTTGCTCAAATACCACAAACCTTGATTGCATCGCTGGGTTTGGCGGATGCAAGTCCGATCATGTTAATGATAGCAATCTGTGTATCTTTCTTTATAGGTTGCATGTTTGTTGACCCCATTGTGGTGATTCTTATCTTGGTTCCTATTTTCGCTCCCTTGGTTGAGGCCGCCGGAATCGATCCTGTGTTGGTGGGTGTACTAATTACCTTACAAGTCGCCATCGGTTCCGCTACACCGCCGTTTGGTTGCGACATATTTACTGCGATCGCTATTTTTAGGCGACCTTATTGGGAGGTGATTAAAGGTACGCCGCCATTTATTGTGATGCTGCTCGTGGTTGCAGGTTTATTAATCGCTTTCCCTTCAATTGCGCTATTCCTGAGGGATTTGGCGTTTGCTGATTAGCGAGGCCGCTTGCTGTAGGCAATAAAAAAGGAGCCATTAGGCTCCTCAAAGGGTACTTCAGTACAAACGGAAACAGGTTGATCCTTCTCGCCGCAGGGTGTGCTCTATGTCCTGCGCTGTTCATCTAACTTTATAAATACAATAATCTTGCATTGAATCAGTAGCTAGGTGGATCATACTAGTGTCGTTTTTACGAATAACGCCACTAGTTGGATTCATTTGGGGAGATTTTATCTCAGCCAATAGACTCAGTATAGTGGTTTATTTTATAAATATTACGAAAAAGATCAAATTTATCCGGAAATTTGTTTGTTTTTTTATTAAGATTACAAACAAAATTGATAAATCGATCTTTATTAGAAGACAAAACCGCAGGAGTTCCTATGCATACGGTGGTTGAGCAAGTTACATCACGAATCAAACAACGTAGCGCTGCTTCACGTTCAGCGTACCTCGATCAGATGAAGCGAGCGGAGGAGGACGGTGTTCACCGCGCTCAATTAGCCTGCGGTAATTTAGCGCACGGTTTTGCCGCGTGTGGCGCGGAAGATAAAAATGCGTTAAAGATGATGAATGCTGTTAACGTCGGCATCATCTCTGCTTATAACGACATGCTGTCGGCGCACCAACCCTTCGAGCACTATCCCGAGCAGATTCGGACAGCGGCTCGCGAAATGGGCTCGGTCGCCCAATTTGCTGGTGGTGTTCCTGCTATGTGTGATGGTGTTACGCAGGGCCAGCCGGGCATGGAGTTAAGTTTGTTTAGCCGCGATGTGATCGCGATGGCGACGGCTGTGGGCATGTCTCACAATATGTTTGATGCCGCATTATATTTGGGCGTGTGCGATAAAATTGTCCCAGGTTTGTTAATGGGTGCATTGCGTTTTGGGCATCTGCCAACTGTGTTTGTACCGGCAGGGCCTATGCCAAGCGGGTTGCCGAATAAGGAGAAGGCAAAGATTCGTCAGCTGTATGCCGAAGGTAAGGTAGATCGTGATGCGTTATTACAGTGCGAATCGGACTCATACCATAGCGCTGGTACGTGCACCTTTTACGGGACGGCAAATAGTAACCAAATGATGGTTGAGATGATGGGGCTACACTTACCCGGTAGTTCGTTCATCAATCCTGGCCAGCCTATGCGTGAAGCTTTAACAAAAGAAGCTACTCAGCAGTCTATTCGCCTAACGGCAGGCAATGGTCGGTTTACGCCGATGTATGAAATAGTTGATGAAAAGGCCATTGTTAATGCTACGGTCGCTTTGTTAGCAACAGGTGGCTCTACAAACCACACCATGCACCTAGTCGCAATTGCCCGCGCTGCCGGCATCATTATTGATTGGGATGACCTTTCTGATTTGTCTTCAGTTGTGCCGTTGTTGGCCCGTGTGTATCCAAATGGCCAAGCAGATATTAACCATTTTCAAGCCGCAGGCGGCGTTGGTTTCCTAGTGCGTCAGTTATTGGCTGGTGGATTCTTGCACGAAGATGTAATGACCATTGTAGGTCAAGGCTTGTCGCGCTATACCCAAGAGCCGTTCATGGAAAATGGCAAGTTGGTATGGCGTGAAGGTGTGACGGAGTCTATGGACGAAACAGTGTTGCGCCCAATCGATAACCCATTTAGTAAAGATGGTGGATTAAAAGTCCTTCAAGGTAACTTGGGCCGCGGTGTAATTAAGGTGTCAGCGGTTGATGAGGAGCATCGAATCGTTGAGGCGCCTGCCATTGTATTTAACGACCAAGATGAACTAGCGCAGGCGTTTAAAAACGGTGAGTTAGAAAAGGATTTTATTGCGGTGGTTCGTTATCAGGGGCCTAAAGCCATTGGCATGCCTGAGTTGCATAAACTGACGCCATATTTGGGTACGTTACAAGATAAAGGATTTAAGGTCGGGCTGGTAACTGATGGTCGTATGTCGGGAGCATCGGGTAAAGTGCCAGCCGCTATCCATGTGTGGCCTGAGGCTAACCAAGGTGGGGCGCTTAGCCAAGTGAAAGACGGTGATATGATTCGCTTAGATGCCATTAACGGTACTCTTACTTTGCTTGCAGACGATGAAAGTTGGTTAGAGCGCGGTTTGAGTGCCCCCGATGTTTCTGTTGATCACCATAAAGGGATGGGTCGAGAATTGTTCTTGCCGATGCGCCGTCAGGTCAATTGTGCAGAACAAGGGGCGACTATTTTTGATTTTGCGGAGATAGACGGATGATCCAGACGGTGATGGCGCTAGTCGGAGATATTGGTGGTACCAATGCCCGCTTTGCGCTGGTCAAACCCGGCTCTACCGAATTGACTGAAATCGTTACACTGAAGTGCGCCGATTACGAAAATATAGAGTTTGCATGCCAAGCCTACTTTGATCAGGTGGGTATAAAAGGTGTTGAACAGGCTTGTCTAGCGTTTGCCTGCCCTGTCCAGCAAGAAGAGATCCGTCTGACAAACAACCCATGGTGTTTTACACGTCGTTCGTTAAAAGAAGCCTTAAGGTTAACTAGCCTTAAAATCGTCAATGATTTCACGGCGATGGCGCTAGGTATGCTAAACCTAAAACCGGAAGAAAAAATACAGTTCGGTGGTGGGGAAGGCTTAACCGATATGGCGCGTTTAGTCATTGGCCCAGGCACTGGGTTGGGCGTGTCTGGTTTGATTAAAGCGAATGATGATTGGATCCCGCTCGCGTCAGAAGGCGGGCATATTAATTTTGCACCGATTGATGAGTTAGATGTCATTATTTGGCGTCATTTGCACAGTCGCTTTGGCCGTGTGTCTGTCGAGCGGCTTTTGTGCGGTCAGGGATTAGTCAATCTCTATGAGGCTTTGGCTGAGCATACCCGTTTTGAGCCGCAGTTTACTCACCCATCAGAGGTGGTTGAGGCCGCTTTAAATGCGACAGATCCACGTGCTGTCGAAGCGCTAGATCGTTTTTGCCGTATCTTAGGTACTGTGGCAGGCGATAATGTATTAACACTCGGTGCCCGTGGCGGGGTCTACCTGTGTGGTGGTATCCTGCCGCGAGTGCGAGAGTTCTTTTTACAAAGTTCGTTTCGTGAGGCTTTTGAAGCAAAAGGGCGTTTCGTTGGCTATATGGAATCGATTCCTGTTTGGTTGTGCGTAGCTGAACAGCCCGGTTTGGTAGGAGCTGCTGCAGCGCTCTTCAATGAAGAGGTGGCTGGGTAATATGGATAATGCGACATCATTAGCGGATCTGATCTCTCAGTTAGATCAGGGAGTACACTCGATTGAGTGGCAGGGGTTTCCTTTGCGTATAGTGCGCCAAGCGTGGGGCGATTTGGCTATCTCTCTGTATGGTGCTCAGGTTTTGTGGTTTCAGCCTGCAGGGCAATACCCTGTGCTGTGGACAACCACTAAGCCGGCTCCCTTTCCTAAGGCCGTGCGAGGCGGAGTGCCGCTATGCTGGCCTTGGTTTGCTGAGCCGCTAGAAGAAAATGCTGGAGAGCCTTTTCATGGTGTTGCACGTACGGTCGAGTGGGAAGTTAACTCTGAAAGTTATAATGCACATGGTGGAGAGTGGTTGCTCAAACCGGTAGGGCCTATTTGGACTAATTTAGACCCGGCTTTCTCGATCAAAGTAGCAGGCTCGGCTGTGACCTTTAAGCTGACTACTCATAATGTGGGTGAAGCAGACGTGCGCGTCACGCAAGCGTTACATTCATATCTGGCAATCTCTTCACGCGCGTCGATTTCAGTGTCAGGCCTCGACGGCGCTGAATATGCTGATAAGAACCATGACTTTTCCGTATTTACTCAAAGCGGTGATATTACGGTTAATGAAGCGATCGATCGTATTTATCACAGTACGGCTGATGTGTACTTAAAGGATGTGGAGTGGCAGCGAGTGCTTAAAATCAGCAAGAAGAATAGCCAATCAACTGTTGTGTGGAATGCGGGGGCGGGTGCCGAAGACGTTCCTGATATCGGATTGGACCAAGTGGATGGCTATTTGTGCATTGAGGCGGCGAAAACACGTCAATATGATGACATGGTGTTAGCGCCGCAGGGTAAGGTGTCGCTTGAAACAACTATTTCGGTACAAAGTCTTTCATAATAAAAAGCGCCAGTGCTGTGCTTTAGTTAAACACCAAAAAAAGCCGTCTTAAGACGGCTTTTTTAATCGCTCAGCGAGATAGCTATCGTAATCAGGGATCCGGTAGCTGTGCTCGGCTGACATCAATGGCGAAGACAGTAGAAAATCGGCTGAGCTGCGGTTGCAGGCTACTGCAACGTTCCAGACTGCTGCCACACGCAGTAATGCTTTGACATCGGGGTCGTGGGGCATAGGTTCGAATGGGTCCCAAAAAAAGATAATCAAATCAATTTTTTTCTCAGGAAGCATGGCCCCAATTTGCTGGTCACCGCCCAATGGGCCGCTGATCAGCTTGGTAATGGGGATGCTCAGCTCAGTTTCAAGCATGTGTCCCGTGGTGCCCGTTGCAAACAGCTCATGATTTTCAAGCTGATGGCGATGTAGTAAAGACCATTCCATCAGCTCTTGTTTCATGTTGTCATGCGCAATCAAAGCAATGCGCTTTTTTTTAGGCATGACGCTCGTTTTAAACTGCATAATTACTCACTTTCATTAAGCATGGCTTTGCGTTGATCAATGTAATAATGAATCAAATTGCGCGTTGAGCCATCGTGATGCTCGCTAACCTTGCTGTTTTGTAGTTCAGGCAGTATACCTTTGGCGAGGGTTTTACCCAATTCCACGCCCCACTGGTCAAATGAGCAAATGTCCCAGATGATTCCTAATACAAACAGTTTGTGTTCGTATAAGGCGATCAAGGCTCCCAATGAGTGAGGATCTAGCTCATCCAACAATATGGTGTTTGTTGGGCGGTTGCCAGGGTGTACCTTGTGAGGGATTAGCTTTTTAATTTGCTCTTCAGGTAAGCCTTGAGCTTCTAAGTCGGCGCGTACTTCTTCTGCTGTGATGCCGTTCATTAGGGCTTCTGTTTGTGCAAAGAAGTTAGACATTAACTTATCATGATGGCCTAACACGGGCGTAGAGCTAGCAACAGAGCCGATAAAGTCAGCGGGCACAATGGTGTTGCCTTGGTGTAGATACTGATAGAAGGCATGTTGTCCATCTATACCGAGTTGCCCCCAAATAATCGAACCTGTTGCATAGGGGACTTGGTTGCCTTCGCGGTCTACAGATTTGCCGTTACTTTCCATCTCTGCTTGCTGTAGGTAGGCGGCAAAGCGTTGTAGCGGCCAATCGTACGGCAAAATAGCTTGCGTCTGACAACCTAAGAAGGTGCTGTTCCACAGAGTAGTCAAGGCTAGCAGTACAGGGGCATTTTTTTCAAAAGGCTGGTCTCTGAAATGTAGATCCATTTCGTGAGCCCCTGTGAGCATTTCTTCAAACCCTTTAAAACCTATTTTTAGGGCGATGGGTAAACCGATAGCAGACCATAACGAAAAACGGCCGCCAACCCAGTCCCACATGTTAAAGATATTCTTACCGTCGATACCAAACGCTTTAACGGCTTTTTGGTTTGAAGATACAGCGACAAAGTGTTTGGCAACGGCTTCGTGATCAAAAGCAGAAGCCATGAGCCAGTTGCGCGCTGTTTCAGCGTTTGTCATGGTTTCGCTGGTGGTAAAGGTTTTAGAAGCAACCACAAACAATACACGTTCTGGGTTCAGAGAGCGCAGTGTTTCAGCGATTTCTACGCCGTCAACGTTTGAGATGAAGTGAACGCTAATCCGGTCATCGGCTTGAGGCTTAAGCGCTTGCGTAACCATGCGCGGGCCTAAATCCGAACCACCTACACCGATGTTAACAACATCGGTAATTTTTTTGCCTGAGTGTCCGCGCCAATGCCCTTTGCGCACGGCATTAACAAATTGGCGCATGCGCTTAAGTTCATTGTTAACCGACTCCATGACGTTAACGCCGTCAACAATAACGGGAGTGTTGCTGCGGTTACGTAACGCAGTATGAAGTACCGCTCGGTTTTCTGTTGGGTTGATCTTGTCACCACGAAACATGCGATCGCGCCAGTCTTCTAAACCGACTTCGTGAGCGAGTTTGATGAGGTCAGCTAGCGTGTCATCATCGATTGGGTTCTTTGAGTAATCTAATAAAATGTTCTGAACTTTCAGGGAGTACTTCTGAAAACGTTCTGGGTCCTGCTCAAAGAGTGCACGTAACGGGGTGTCTTTTGCCTTTTGGCGGCGGCCAAGTAAGGATTGCCAAGCTGGCAGCATGGAATTTGGAGTGTTAGAAGTGGTTGGCATAGTATAAATCCTGTTGTTTTTACTTTTGCGTATACTGCCCAGTTGCTTTTATGTGTTCTGTTAGTGCTTAGTTCTTGTCCGTTTTTCAGTAACTGTCACGGCAAGAATAGTATTCACTATTTTTTTGCTCAACGTATGACAATTGTTAATGCATGATAAAAAAGGGAGAAAAAAATGCCCGCTTTTCAGCGGGCTAACCGTCCCTTGTTTTCAGGCAATGGGAATAGGGTGCCTCGCTCAACGCAATAGTTGGAGGGATTGCTGAGCAAGGCGGGTGACCGCAGACCAGTCGTGAGCCGTTACGAGGTCTGCAGGCGTCAACCAAGTTCCACCGACGCACATAACGTTCGGTAGAGCGAGGTAGTCTTTGGCCGTGTTTGCGCGGATCCCGCCTGTTGGGCAGAATCGAATGTCGTCAAAGGGGCCATGATACGATTTCAAAGTGGTAACACCGCCAGATGCTTCAGCGGGGAAGAACTTAAAGCGTTTGTAGCCACGCTTAATGCCTTCCATCATTTCAGATACGGTCTGAACACCTGGCAATAAAGGAATGTCGCTTTCCATGCCAAAGTCGAGTAACTCGGCGGTCGCGCCTGGGCTAACGATGAACTTACTACCCGCATCAACAGAGCGGCGGTAGTCTTCAGGGTTTAGAACGGTACCTGCGCCAACATATGCCCCTGGTACTGCTTTTGCGATTGCTTCAATGGCAGCTAATGCATTAGCTGTACGCAGTGTAATTTCTAGGACAGGCAACCCGCCTTCTACTAATGCCTCTGCCATTGGAATAGCGTCTTCCAAACGGTCAATGGTAATGACAGGGATTATTGGCGCGAGTGCCGTAACGGCGTCTATCTTTGCAGTGTGTTCGTTCTGTGTCATCGTTTTTATCCTGTTATATAGACACTGGCTCAAGGAGCCCAGTAAATGGTAATAGGCTGTCGCAAGAAAAGGCCGATCGGCATCGTGTTGGGATCGTCTATTTCTATGGCCTTAGCCAATGTGTCTAGTTTGTCTTCGCCGCAGATATGCAGAATGCGCTGCTCGCTATTAAAAAGACGTTTGGGCGTTAACGTCATGCGTGAATGCGGCGCTGTTGTAGGCTTAACAGCTTCGCAGTCTCGATCGCTATTAAAAGCAAGGGGTAATTGCGTAGAACATGGAAATAACGACGCCGTATGTCCGTCATTGCCCATGCCTAGTATTACCGTTGTTAATGGGCCTTCAATTGCGCTCAGTTTAGTGTTGACGTGAGCGGCCGCTGCTGACGCGGGAGTATTTGCTTGCCATAAGCCAATAAAAGGGGCCTGTGCAGCTTTGTTTTGTAACAAGTGAGTGCGTACTAGTGCCTCGTTACTGTCCTTATGTTCAGGAGCTACCCATCGATCATCGACTAATGTTGTGATGATGTGTGTCCATGGCAGATCCTGTTTGCTCAGGGCTTGGAAAAGCGGCACTGGTGTTGATCCACCTGAAACAGCTAGTGACGCTGTACCCTTGGCGGAAACAGCTGCATTCAGTTGTTGGCTAATTGACTCAGTGAGTGCATTCGTTAATGCAATACGGGAATCAAAAGATTTAACTGAAACGTGTTCCGGTAGTTTGAGATCACTGATCTTCATGCCAGCTCCTGCCATCTTTCATGACCATTAAATCTGAGGCTTTTGGCCCCCAGCTGCCCGCGGCGTAAGGTAAAGGCGGGGTGTTTTCTTTGTCCCAATGTTCAAGCAATTGGTCACACCACTTCCAGGCGTATTCGATCTCGTCACGGCGGACAAACAGGTACTGATTACCTTGGATAACTTCGAGTAAAAGGCGCTCGTAGGCATCAGGTATACGCGCTTTTTCAAAGGTCTCTGAAAAGTTTAACTTCAGAGGACCTGCTCGTAGGCGCATGCCTTGTCCAAGACCTTGGTCTTTGTTGAGGATTTGAAGCGAAATCCCTTCTTCTGGCTGCAGGCGGATGATGAGCTTGTTGTGTGCGAGGTGGCGCTGGCTCTCATCAAAGATATAGTGCGCTTGCTTTTTAAAGTGGATCGTAATTTGAGAAACTTTTTCCGGTAGGCGTTTGCCTGTGCGCAAGTAAAAAGGAACTCCAGCCCATCGCCAGCTTTTTATCTCAACTTTGAGCGAAACAAATGTTTCAGTATTGCTTGTTGGGTTGGCGCCTTCTTCTTCCATATAGCCTGGCACTTGCTTGCCGTCGATCATGCCCTTTGTGTAGCGTCCACGGACGACATGGTCGTTATGCATGCTGCCTGTGATGGGCTTCATGAGCTTAAGCACTTTAACTTTTTCGTCGCGAATCATATCCGCAGTGAGATCCCCAGGAGGGTCCATCGCTGTTAGGCAAAGTAGCTGTAATAAGTGGTTTTGCACCATATCACGCATTTGGCCGGCTTTGTCAAAATAACCCCAGCGGCCTTCAATGCCGACTTTTTCGGCTACCGTGATTTCTACATGTGAAATCTGGTTTTGGTTCCACTGGGCGCCAAAGATAGGGTTGGCGAAGCGCAGTGCAATCAAGTTTTGTACGGTTTCTTTACCAAGGTAGTGATCGATACGGTAAATTTGAGATTCTTCGAAGTATTTGGCGACTTCATCGTTGATCTGATTAGATGAGTCGTGGTCGTGCCCAATCGGTTTTTCTAATACCACTCGTGAGCTTTCTTCAATGCAACCGGTCTCGGTCAGGTTTTTGCAAATAATGCCATACAATGAAGCGGCTGTTGCAAAGTAGAAAATGCGAGTACGTTCGAGTTGCTCATCGAGCGTTGATTTCAGCCCTTGATATTGCTCTGTAGTGCCAAAGTCGACTTGGCTGTACACCAGCTTATCAAGGAAAATATCTTGATTGGTCGGGTCTAGCTCTTCGGCTTTCACAAAAGTGGCTAAGCTGCTTTTGCATTGTTCGCGAAAGCCTGCTGTATCCATATCGGTACGGGCTACGCCAATAATGCGTGATTCCTTGCAGAGAAGCCCTGCATTTTCAAGGTGGTATAGAGAAGGGATTAGCTTTCGCTGTGCTAAATCACCAAGCGCACCAAAAATGACAATATCACTAGGAATGTCATGGGAAACCATCGCTGGAGCCTCTTTTGTAGTTATTTAACCGATTTTTTTAATAATGTAAGCGAGAAAACGGCTAAATACAATTAAATTTTGGTTAAATTACTAAAAAATAGAAAGGCAGACTTGTCCCATCTATCGTAAGATAGGCTGAAAATGTCGGGTGATAGCTGGGTAAAGTTGGGGTTGTTCACCCAGATAGACTAAAATGTAGTTAACTTACTACTTCATACGGGCTCCTTAAACTATGTCATCAAGTATGAACCTGTTAGATCAGATTCGCACACGATTAGATAATTTCAATAAATCGGAACGTAAAGTGGCTGATGTGATCATGCGTGATCCTGAGTCAGCCACACGCATGAGTATAGCAACGTTGGCGCAAGCGTCATCGGTAAGCGAACCTACGGTCAATCGCTTTTGTCGAAACTTTGATACGGTGGGTTACCCCGATTTTAAAATTCAGCTAGCACAAAGCTTGGCGGGCGGCACACCTTATGTCAGCCGTAACGTTGAGCAAGAAGATACAGCTGAAGAATATACAGATAAGATTTTTACATCGACTATTGCCGCATTAGATGCCTCACGCAAAACAGTTGATGCGGCATTAATCACTAAAGCGGTTGATTATTTGACCCAAGCTAAGCAGATTTTTTTCTTTGGGCTGGGCGCTTCAGGCCCTGTGGCAACAGACGCGCAACATAAGTTTTTCCGGTTTAATATTCCGGTATCGGCACATGAAGATGTGCTGATGATGCGAATGATAGCCGCTGCCGCTCATACGGGAGACTTGATTGTTGTTATTTCCTATACCGGGCGGACGAAAGAGTTGGTTGATATTGCACGTATTGCTCGCCAGAACGGCGCAGCAGTATTAGGTATTTCAGCAGAAAATTCGCCATTAGCGAAAGAGTGTACTGTATTGTTGAACACGCCTATGCCCGAAGATACGGACATTTATATGCCAATGATCTCGCGCATCGTGCAGCTGACGACATTGGATGTGTTGGCTACGGGAGTTACTTTGCGCCGCGGTGTCGATTTTCATACGCATTTAAAAAAGATAAAAGATAGTTTAAAGGATACGCGTTATCCAAACGAGTAGGTCTAAAGCCTGAAGAGTCAATATGAGAGGTCACAATAACAACAATGACCAGTGAAGTGCTCAAGCAAATCTTTGTCGTAGATGATGATCAAGAAATACGTGATCTTTTAACGCAGTACCTTACAACCAACCGGTTTGTTGTTACGGCCTTTGAAACCGGAGAAGCTTTTTTAGCGCATGTTCGAGCGGGGAACCAAGCCGATTTGGCTATACTCGATATTATGTTGCCTGGTGCTAATGGCTTTGATGTGTGCCGTGACTTGCGTAGCTTTTCACGGCTGCCTGTCATCATGCTAACTGCGAACTCGGATGAAATGGATCGGGTTGTAGGGTTAGAGCTTGGGGCGGATGATTACTTGGCTAAGCCGTTTAATCCTCGTGAATTGTTGGCAAGGATCCGAGCTGTGCTTCGGCGCATAGATCATGCACCCGAAGTAACGGTGAAAAGTTTACGGTTCGTACGTTTTGCTGACTTTGAGCTGGATACTACCGCGCGTAATTTGTGGACCCCGTCAGGTGAGAGCCAATCGCTCACGGGGGCTGATTTTTATTTGTTGAACCTCTTTGTAGACCGCGCGGGTGATATTTTGAGTCGCGAGTTTATCGCCGAACAAACACGTGGCCGGGATAATTTGCCCATGGATCGGTTTGTGGATGTGCATGTGAGTCGGTTACGCCAGCGTTTAGGTGAAGACGCCCGGCGTCCATCGTTGATTCAAACCGTTCGTGGTAAGGGTTATGTCCTGTCATGCGAGGTGGAGCGCAGTGAAACCCCGCTTTTTGCAACGATTGATTAAAAGCCCCTTAACGCTTACCAGCCGTATATTAATAGCGCTTGCTGCCGGTGTTATCTTGGCGCAAACCATAAGTGCGGTTGTGTGGTATACACAATGGCGTGCTGACAGTGAGTTGCGTGTGCGCGAAGTGTCCCAGCATATGGCTTTTCGGGTTGCTTCTACGGTTCAATTTTTTACGTCTTTGCCTACATCTTACCGGCATGTCGTGCTCAACCAGTTGCGTGATATGGGTGGGACGCGCTTTTTTGTAACACTCAATCGCGAATATATACATATTAAGGACTTGCCTGACTCGCCGCTTAAAACCGTAGTGGTGAATGAGTTTCAACAGGCGCTTAAAAAACAGTTGGGGATAGATCCTGACACTGTCCATATCAAATTTTCTCGCCCCGCTGACCTTCATGTGCTTAATAATGAAACCCTTTTAGACGATCTGCCTGCCCGTTGGGCTGATTTAAGTTTACTCGTGCGTCCCAGCGGTTCGCCTATATTAGTCATGCAGCTGCCTATCAGTGATAAAGAGTGGTTGTATTTGGCTACGGTGATGCCTGATGCGCAATTTTTAGACGCGGCTTCTCCTTTATCTACAGAGCGTTTAATGTCGCTTGTTATATCTCTAATGGTTATTTTGCTGCTTGGAGTATGGATTGTGCGTGTGTTATTGCGCCCCTTGCGGCAGCTAGTGCGGGCATTGGAGTCTTTTGGTAAAGGGGAGCAAAAGCACTTACCTGAAAGAGGGTCCCAGGAAGTGATTACGGCGGCCAAAGCGTTTAACGCGATGCAGGGTCGTATTCAGCGCTATTTGGATGATCGTGAAAAATTGTTTGCTTCTATTTCCCATGACCTCAAAACACCAATAACGCGTTTGCGTTTACGAGCTGAAATGCTTGAGGATGATAAACAAAGAGAGGCGATGGCGCGCGACTTAGAAGACCTAGATATTATGGTGAAAGGAGCTTTGCAAAGCGTTAAGGATACGGATATCCATGAGAATCGCGTTGAAGTCGATTTATGGCGGATGATGCTATACATGGCTGATGGCGCTGATATTGCCGGTAAGAAAATTGAGCTATCGGGTCAGCAGCGACAACCCTATCTGGGTAAACCTTTGGCATTAAAACGATGTATTGGTAACTTGCTAGATAATGCTTTGTACTATGGCAAAGAAGCCTATGTAACTGTTACCGATAGTGATGTTGCCCTAATTATCAGTATCCGAGACCAAGGGCCGGGCATCCCTGATTCTCAGCTAGTACGTGTGTTTCAGCCTTATACCCGCCTTACGACAGACCATTCTAATCACCCTGGTATGGGGCTCGGCTTGTCGATCAGTCGGAATATAGCCCGCGCTCACGGCGGGGAGGTGTCTTTGCGTAATCACCCCCAAGGAGGTTTGGTCGTCACGGTAACGTTACCTCGTGGTTAGCGCGTAATACTTTAGTCTGTAATAGGGCTGTTAGTTGTCTTTTATATCGCTGTTTTGCGTCATTTGGGCGATTTTGTAACGCCCTGTTACAAATGATTGCACTAATTTACGCATTATTTTTTTTGTCTTTGTTAGTGTTCTATGTGCCGGTGACATCCGGACTAACGTCAAAACAACAAAAAGAAGGCGAATGGCATGAAAAATTTAAAGTATTGTCTCTCTGGTTTAGCTTTATCGGTAGCTGCAAGCGTATCGCAAGCGGCTGAGGTAGAGGTTCTCCATTACCTGACATCCAGTGGTGAAGCGGCAGCTATTAATGTATTGAAAGAATACTTGGGCGAATCTGGCCATACATGGAAAGATTTTGCTGTAGCTGGCGGTGGTGGTGAATCAGCGATGACGGTGCTCAAGTCCCGCGCTATTTCGGGTAACCCTCCTGCGGCGGCTCAGATCAAAGGTTTAGATATTCAAGAGTGGGGTGATCTCGGTTTTCTAACGGATCTTGATGGCGTAGCGACGGCAGGTAAGTGGGATACTTTATTGCCCCCTGTTGTTAGCAATGTAATGAAATACGACGGTAAATACGTAGCCGTGCCGGTTAACGTGCACCGTGTTAACTGGCTGTGGGCTAACCCAGAACCTTTCCGTAAAGCAGGCTTGGGTATCCCGACAACGTGGGAGCAGTTTCTTGAAGTTGCACCTAAGTTAAAAGAAGCGGGTGTCATTCCCTTGGCTCATGGTGGTCAAGCATGGCAGGACGCTACGTTATTTGAAGCAGTAGCGTTGGGTGTTGGTGGCCCAGAGTTTTATAGCAAAGCCTTTGTTGATCATGATGAAGCGACGCTGAAAGGCGCCGAAATGATCAACGTCTTCAAAACTTTTAAAAAGTTACGTGATTTTATCGACCCGAATGCCAGCGGTCGTGATTGGAATATTGCTACCTCAATGGTCATTAATGGCGAAGCGGCAATGCAGATCATGGGTGACTGGGCGAAAGGCGAATTTACCGCCGCGGGCAAAAAGCCAGGTGTGGATTATGTATGCCTAGCCGCACCCGATACTAGCGGAACCTTTACGTTTAATATTGATTCATTCGCGATGTTCGCGCTGAGCGATGATGACGCATCAAAAGCGCAAGGCAAGCTAGCTGAGCTGGTGATGGACCCCGCTTTCCAAGAAACTTTTAACTTGAACAAAGGTTCTATCCCTGCGCGTATGGGAATGAACCGTGCCCCGTTTGATAGCTGCGCTTTGGCATCAATGGATGCGTTTGAAGCCAGCTCGGCTAGCGGTACGCTAGTGCCAAGTATGGCGCATGGTTTGGCGACTACTTCGCAAGTCCAGGGTGCGATTTACGATGTGGTGACTAACTTCTTCAATAGCGATACGTCGGCTGAAGATGCGGTTGAAACACTGGCGCGTTCTGTTAAAGCCGCTCAACTGTAAGCGGTTCGCTTTGAGCAAGCGTGGACATCGTGCCGCGCTTGCTACTTGATCACTACGATCTCCGATACTCCAATCTTCGGTAATGATTATGCAAAATCAAACTCCTGTGCTGCCAGAAGGTAAGGCTCAGCGGGTTCGCTCGGTCAGTTTTCAGGACCGCCTCGCGAGCTGGCTACCTAAATTGGTCATGACCCCAACGTTGTTGATGGTTATGGTTTGTATGTACGGTTACATTATATGGACCGCGCTTTTATCGCTTACCAGCTCTCGTATGCTGCCTGTCTGGAAATTTATTGGTACAGGGCAATACGAAAAGCTCTTTGCTAATGATCGCTGGTTAGTGTCATTAGATAATTTGGTTGTCTTTGGCGCTCTGTTTATTCTCACGTGTTTGGCGTTAGGTATCGTTCTTGCGATTTTCTTGGACCAGAAAATTCGTGCTGAAGGTGCTTTGCGTACTATCTATCTTTATCCCATGGCTATTTCGTTCATTGTGACAGGTACAGCCTGGAAATGGCTGCTTAATCCATCGCTGGGTTTAGAGAAAATGTTCCATAGCTGGGGATTCGAGAGTGTTCAGCTTGATTGGTTAGTTGATCCTGATCGTGTCGTCTTTTGTTTGGTGATTGCGGCGGTTTGGCAGTCTTCGGGCTTTGTGATGGCTATGTTCTTGGCCGGTTTGCGTGGTGTTGATCAGGATATGATTAAAGCGGCGCAGCTCGATGGGGCTTCCATGCCGATGATCTATCGCCGAGTGATTTTGCCGAGTTTAAAACCTGTCTTTTTTAGTGCCTTTGTTATCTTGGCGCACATTGCTATTAAGAGCTTTGATTTGGTCGCGGCATTAACGGGTGGTGGCCCTGGTTATAGCTCAGATTTGCCTGCGAACTTTATGTATACGCATGCCTTTACGCGTGCGCAGATGGGCTTAGGTGCTGCCAGTGCAATGGTTATGTTGGGCGGCGTATTAGCGATACTTGTACCGTATCTTTACTCAGAGCTACGAGGAAAGAAAAATGCCTAATGCAATGACGAAAACAACCAGTCTGGCGCAGCGTTTATTGCGTTACGGTTTGTATGCCATTCTACTGGTTATGGCATTTGTTTATTTAATGCCGCTTTGGGTGATGTTGCTGACATCGCTTAAAGATGTTGAAGAAATCCGTACGGGTACCTTGCTGTCGTTACCGGGTTCATTGAATTTTGACGCGTGGGGCAAAGCGTGGGGGAGTGCTTGCACCGGTGGTACGTGCGAAGGGATTTCTCCTTATCTCATGAACTCTTTCATGATTGTGATCCCCGCTGTGGTTATTTCTACCTTGTTAGGGGCGCTTAACGGGTATGTGATTGCTATGTGGCGCTTTCGCGGCAGTGAGCTGTTTTTTGGGCTGCTTTTGATCGGCTGCTTCATCCCGTTTCAGGTGGTCTTATTACCGATGGCGCGCACACTGAGTTTCTTTGGGCTCGCGAACACAACAACCGGCTTAGTGATGGTGCATGTTGTCTATGGTGTTGCTTTTACGACCTTGTTCTTTCGTAATTTTTATATCGCGCTTCCTAAAGAGTTGATTAGTGCTGCACGTTTAGATGGTGCCGGATTCTTCCGTATTTTCTGGCGTATTGTTCTTCCACTATCCACGCCCATTATTGTTGTGACAGTCATCTGGCAGTTTACGCAAATCTGGAATGACTTCTTATTTGGCGTGGTGTTCTCTGGTTTTGATACGCAACCTGTCACGGTGGCGCTTAACAATCTGGTTAACACCAGCTTTGGGGGTAAGCAATATAACGTGGATATGGCCGCTGCTCTGATAGCAGCCGCGCCAACACTGCTGGTGTATGTGTTTGCAGGTAAATATTTTGTTCGCGGTCTGACCGCCGGTGCTGTGAAAGGCTAAAGAATAATAATTGAGGATTCAACATGGCTGCGTTAACAATTGATAATGTAGAAAAAAGTTACGGTCAGGCGAAGGTTCTGAAAGGGATCAATATAGCGATTGATCAGGGTGAGTTTCTAATCTTAGTGGGCCCGTCAGGATGTGGTAAGTCTACGCTAATGAACAGCATAGCAGGTCTTGAAGATGTAACTGGTGGTCGTATCTTATTAGGTGATGAGGATGTTACCCATGCCTCGCCTAAAGATCGTGATATAGCGATGGTATTCCAGTCTTACGCGCTTTATCCCAACATGACTGTTCGTGAAAATATCGCCTTTGGTTTAGAAATTCGTAAAATGCCAAAGAAAGAACGCGAAGAAGAAGTACAGCGGGTGTCTACCCTGCTGCAGATTGAGCATTTATTGGACCGTAAACCAGCCAATTTGTCGGGTGGTCAGCGCCAGCGCGTAGCGATGGGCCGCGCCTTGGCACGTCGCCCGCGCTTGTATTTGTTTGATGAGCCCTTGTCGAACCTAGATGCAAAGCTACGTGTTGAGATGCGTACCGAAATTAAAAAACTGCATCAGCGTTTGGGTACCACTATTGTTTATGTTACTCACGATCAAATTGAAGCGATGACCTTGGCTGATCGTATCGCGGTTATGAAAGATGGAGAGTTGTTGCAGCTTGATACGCCGCAAGAAATTTACGATAACCCGGTAAACCAGTTTGTCGCCGGGTTTATGGGATCGCCAGCTATGAACTTTATGTCAGTGGTGCTGGTAAAAAATGGTGAGGGTTATGGTGTGGAGTTTATTGATGGCAATGGCCAGAAGATAATTTTACCTATGCCTCAAACTATGGATTTATCTGCTCACGTTGGTAAAACAGTCACGCTGGGCTTGCGTCCTGAAATGATTACCGACCCGGTGCCGCATAAAGAGAATATGGACACGGTGGTTTCTGTGGATGTAAAAGTTGAGGTGATTGAACCCACCGGAGCTGACACCATGGTAGTGACTGAGGTGAATGGTGTTGAAGTTAACTGTCGGGTTAATCCGCGTTATCCGGTTAAACCCGGAGAGGTGGCATCATTGATGTTTGATATGAGCAAAGCGGTCTTGTTTGATGCTCAAACACAGGCACGTATTGATGTGTAAAAGAGTGTAAAGCGACGATATGGCTCAGCGTTAACCTGCTGGGCCGTTTTTGTTTAAGCGCCCGGCGGGAATAAAAGTGACTAAAATCAGGCTAGGCGATGAATTCTCGTTAGATAATACTATAATACGTCGCTCATCTTCGCTGTAGCTATGCTATAGCGCCGTCAAAGTAGCAAGAGACAGAGCATGAACGTTCGCGGTAACCTCTACATTATTGCAGCGCCTTCGGGTGCTGGTAAAACCAGTTTAGTAAAAGCACTTCTGACGCACGATAACAGGGTGCGCGTCTCAGTCTCCCACACAACGCGCTCAATGCGCCCCGGTGAACATAACGGCGTAGATTATAATTTTGTCAGTATGGCGGATTTTGATGCGCTGATTGCTGATAACCAGTTTTTAGAATATGCCGAAGTATTTACTAATAAATATGGTACTTCACGTGCATGGGTGGAAGGTCAGCTCGACTTAGGGGTTGATGTTATTTTAGAAATAGATTGGCAAGGCGCTCAGCAAGTGCGTGAGCAAATGCCCGAAAATATCTCTATCTTTATTTTACCGCCATCGCGAGCTGCACTTGAAAGCCGGTTGACCGGTCGAGGACAAGACGATGCCGAGGTTATTAAACATCGCATGTCTAAAGCTGTTTCAGAGATGCAGCACTACGATGAGTTTGATTATGTCGTCATTAATGATGACTTTGATTTAGCATTAAACGATTTGCAGTCTATTTTCTGCGCTGAAAGGCTAAAACGAGCGAGCCAGCAGCGTCGATATGCGGATCTGTTGCAAGATCTCTTGTCAGTATAAAAACTGTCCAGTAAAATAACTGCCCCGTTCTTAGAACGAACAATGATTTGAGGTTTAAACATGGCACGTGTCACAGTTGAAGATTGCTTAGAAAACGTAGATAACCGTTTTGAATTGGTTATGGTTGCAGCAAAACGTGCTCGCCAGCTAGCAACAGGCGGCAAAGAGCCTAAGTTGGATCGTGAAAACGACAAAGATACCGTTGTCGCGTTACGTGAAATTGCAGAAGGCCTGACAACTAAGCAAATCCTAGAAGACGCTGAGCGCCGCTAAGCTCGGCCCTTTTTCGTCGTCATTTAAAGGCGTTATTCCATCGACAGGTATAAGTCTGTTAGATTATAGGCATCCCATTCAATGCGATGGATGCCTATAGACGTAGCGGAGAGATAATGCCGACAATCGATGCCCTATCTGGACATTTAAACGACTATCTTGATCTAGAACAGATCCGAGATGTTCGTCGTGCCTACTTTTATGCAGAGCAGGCTCATGATGGCCAGCGCCGCAAAAGTGGCGAGCCTTATGTTACCCATCCTCTAGCTGTATCAGGCATCCTTGCAGGTATGCACATGGATCATCAAAGCCTAATGGCGGCGATGTTGCATGATGTTATTGAAGATACCGAAATTGATTACGAAGCTATCGAGGCGCAATTTGGCGAATCCGTAGCGGATATCGTTGATGGCGTATCGAAGCTTACCCACCTCGAGTTTGAAACTAAAGCTGAAGCTCAAGCTGAAAACTTTCAGAAAATGGTCTTGGCAATGGCCGAGGACATACGCGTTATATTGGTAAAGCTGGCAGACCGTTTACATAATATGCGCACTCTAGGCGCTATGCCGCCTGTTAAACAGCGCCGCATTGCTCGTGAAACATTGGATATCTATGCGCCGGTTGCTGCACGATTAGGGATGCGTGACCTACAGGTAGAATTAGAAGACCTCGCATTCCAATCTTTTTATCCAATGCGGGCCAAGTATATTCGCCGAGCGGTGGTTAAAGCCCGAGGTCAGCGAAAAGATATTATTACCTCTATCGAAGATTCTATTCGCCAGCGTTTAAGCCAAGAAAAACTACCGGGTATTGTCACCGGACGAGAAAAACACCTCTACAGCATATACAACAAAATGAAGGCGCAGAAAAAAGCGTTTTCAGAAATCATGGATGTATTTGCGTTTCGTATCGTGACGGAAAGTGTTGATGATTGTTACCGTGTTTTAGGCGCGGTTCACAACCTTTATAAACCTGTTCACGGGCGTTTTAAGGACTATATCGCCATTCCTAAGGCGAATGGCTACCAATCCTTGCATACAGAGTTATTCGGTGCGCGTGACATCACTATCGAAGTACAAATTCGCACCAAAGAGATGGACGCTGTAGCCAGCCAAGGTATTGCTGAGCACAGCCACTATAAAGTGTATGGTGATTCAGATAGTGCCATAGGTTCATACAACCGTGCGCGAAAATGGGTGCAAGGCCTGTTGGAAATGCAGAAGTACGCTGGCGACTCAATGGAGTTTATTGAGCACGTTAAAAAAGACCTGTTTCCTGATGAAGTCTATGTATTTACGCCACAAGGTAAAATTTTAGAGTTGCCTCGCGGAGCAACACCGGTTGATTTTGCCTATGCTGTTCATACTGATGTGGGTAACTCATGCGTTTCATGTCGTATAAATCGCCGTCTTGCTCCGTTATCAGAGCCTTTAGAAAGCGGTCAAACAGTTGAAGTAATTACAACGCCGAGCGCTCAGCCAAACATGGCGTGGCTTAATTTTGTTGTCAGCGGTAAGGCGCGTTCCAGTATTCGCCATTTCCTAAAAAACCAACAACGTCATGAGTCGGTGGAACTTGGCCGTCGATTGCTCAATCAGTTTCTTGCCAACTATAACATTACCGTTGAGCACATTGATGCCGTTAAGCTTGCCGAGTTGTTGCGTGACGGCAGTTTTGATGAGCTTGACGATTTGCTCGAAGATATCGGCATGGGCAACCGTATGGCCTATGTTGTTGCAAGAAAACTTAAACCTGACGATGAACCTGCCGATAGTTTAACTAAAGGGCAAAAGCCGATAGCTGTTCAAGGTACAGAAGGTTTAGTTATACAGTACGCACGGTGCTGCCGTCCTATACCTGGGGACAAAATAATTGGCCATATCAGCAGCGGTCGTGGTTTGGTCATTCATCGCATAGATTGCCGTAATATTGGTTATCTGCGTGATGATCCAGAGAAATGTATTTTTCTGGAGTGGTCAGATGCAATGGATGAAGAGTTTACAGTGCTTCTTCAGGTGAGCGTGACATCGCAGCGGGGTGTTATCGCTAATTTAGCCACGACAATATCAGAATCAGGAGCTAATATTCTGAAGATTGATATGTCGGAAAAAGAAGGCCAATTAGCGCGTGTTGACCTTGAAATTGCTGTAACAGATCGCGTTCACTTAGCCGCAACCATAAAAAAAGTTCGGTCGTTGCGTACGGTTAATAAAGTCACTCGTCTCTGATTTGTTTTGTCCTTTTTACTGGCTTGATAAGTGTTTTATAGCAGCTTTGCAAGGCTAGGCTATACTGCCTTTATTAAGGTGCTGATTATATGGACCAAACCGGAGGAAGAGCGTTGGCCATTGGTGTAAAGACATTAACCGTAGAGCAGAATAAACAATGTCGTTTGGTGTTGCTGCATGACAGTGATGGCAAAGTATTGGTGTTATTACCTGCCGCAAAATTATTAAATTTAGTGAGTTTGTGGCGTGAAGCGGGTCGTAATTTACAACCGACACGCTGTGACGATGCGCTTCGTTTTTTCGGGCAAGACAAACTCTCCACTCCTGAAGGTCAGCAGAAATTATTTAGCCTGCCGTTGCTGATTGATAAATCGATTGATGATCTCAAGAGTATTGAGATCATAGAGCCTTATTCCAGCTTATCATTTACAGCCTCCAAGTCCTGGTTTGGCGAAACCACACAAGCGTTGTCGCTTGGTATCAGCTTAGATGATATCGAGAAGGTGCAGCCACAAGGGGATGATGAGGCCGTCATTACGCATGCCGTGGAGCGTTTCACCGCACTGCGTATTCGTCAGCGGCTAGAAGACACGCTGGGCTTACCAAGTCTGGCGCCAACGACGAATAAAATTATAGAGTTGCGCAGCGATCCCGCTGCTGGTGTAGACCATCTAGTGCCTGTAGTGAAGGTGGATCCTAGCTTGTCTGCTCAAGTAATGAGCTGGTCGGTATCTCCTTATTATGCAGCGCCCGGCAGTATACAGTCTATTGAAGACGCCATTATCCGCATTCTCGGGTTTGATTTGGTCGTGAACTTGGCATTGGGTATCGCTATGGGTAAAACGTTAGATTTGCCTAAAGATACACCGCGAAACCAAATTCCCTATTGGAAGCAAGCGGTTTACACAGCGACTCTTGCTGAGCGGTTAGCCAAAAAAATGCCTTATGACGCACGGCCTAAGCCTGGGCTCGTTTATTTGACGGGTTTGCTTCACAATTTTGGTTATGTGGTGCTAGGGCATTTATTTCCGCCGCATTTTTCATTGCTATCGCGTTACATCGAGGCGAATCCGCACTTACGTTTAGATAGTATCGAAAAGCACATTCTACATGTGACACGTGAGCAAGTCGGTGCTTGGTTGATGGAGTGTTGGTCACTACCTGAAGAAGTGTGCCGTGGGGTTCGCTATTTCAATGACCCATTACATGAAGAAGCGGATGCGTTCTCTCAAGTGGTGTACATTGCGAACCGTGCCCTGCGCCAACATCAAAATGCGGATGGTCCTATTGAGTCTATTAATGATGACGTGCTCTTAGCAGCAGGACTAACGCAGCAAATCGTTGATGAAGAAATAGCACGAATGAATGAACATGATGATGAGCTGCAGGAGCTAACCCGCACGTTATCGCAGTAATGTGTGGACTAGTCTCTGGACGTATCCAAAAAGTCCGGTATCGATTATTCGTACCGGACTTTTTTGTAGGGCTTATATCCTATGCTATTCATTAGCTAGGCTTTGCTCCATGGTTTCTAGCGTTTCCGCTAGCTCCATCCATTCGCTCTCCGTTGTGTCCAGTTGCTGTGTTAATTGTGTCTGTTTAGCTAGCGTGTCTCGTAACTGGTCCTTATTACTGGCTTCGTAGAGGCTATTGTCGGCCAATAAAGTTTCTACCTCACCCAGTTGCGCTTGAAGAGTTTCCATGGTTTTTTCGAGTGCGCTTATTTTGTTCTTTATAGGGCTGAGCTTTTTGCGTAACTCAGCGGCTTCACGCTTTTGAGCTTTGCGGTCAGCTGCTGAGATCGATTGGCTCTCACGCTCAACGGTTTTGCTTTGCGCCTGTTGGGCAATACGGCGTTGGTCGGTTAACCAGCGTTGATAGTCATCTAAATCGCCACTAAAGTCGCTTACGTTACCGTTTGCCACCAGTAAGAATTGATCGACAGTGTTACGTAATAAGTGGCGATCGTGCGAGACAAGAATGACAGCGCCTTCAAACTCTTGCATAGCCATCGTCAACGCGTGGCGTACTTCCAAGTCTAAATGGTTTGTCGGCTCGTCTAGCAGTAGTAGGTTTGGTTTTTGCCACGCAATTAAAGCCAATGCTACGCGTGCTTTTTCACCTCCGGAAAAGCGTTTTACAGGCGCTAGCGCATCATCTCCGATAAAACCAAAAGAGCCCAAGTAGTTGCGAACTTCTTGGTCGGTCGCTTGTGGTGATATACGTTGTATGTGCAAGGCCGCAGACGCTTCCATATCCAACGCTTCCAGTTGATGTTGAGCAAAATAACCCACCCGTAAATGCTCACCTGTATGACGCTCGCCATTTAAAACGGATAAATCGCCCATTAAACTTTTAATCAGAGTGGATTTGCCTGCGCCGTTAGGGCCCAAAAGACCGATACGGGAGCCGGGTGTAAGCGTGATTGATACACCTTTTAGGATGGCTTTTTCAGCGTAGCCGCAATCACTATGCCTGAGTGACAGCAATGGGTTAGATACCTTATCGCTGCTCGGGAAGCGGAAAGTGAATGGGCTGTCGACATGGGCGGCGGATATTTGCTCCATGCGCTCTAGTTCTTTAACACGGCTTTGCGCTTGTTTGGCTTTAGACGCTTTGGCTTTAAAGCGGCGAACAAATTGCTCAATTTCGGCAATGCGCTGCTGTTGTTTCTCAAACTGGACTTGCTGTTGAGCTAGCTTTTCGGCACGAGCACGCTCAAAGGCGCTGTATTGTCCTTTATAGATATCCAGTTTTTGCTGGTGCATATGGGTAATATGCGTGACCACCTGATCTAAGAAGTCACGGTCATGCGATATAAGTAGCAATGTGCCCGGGTAGTTGCGTAGCCAATCCTCTAGCCAAATTGTGGCATCTAAATCTAAGTGGTTTGTCGGCTCATCAAGCAATAAAATATCCGAGCGGCACATCAAGGCTTGCGCTAAATTTAAGCGGATTCTCCAGCCGCCAGATAGCTCTTTGACCTGTTTTTGGAAGTCGTTTGCGCTAAACCCAAGCCCGGCTAATAATTGTTCGGCACGCGCATTAGCGCTATAGCCTTCGATAGAGTCGAGTTCGGCATGCAGCTCGCCAATTTTCTCGGGTTGGTTATGTGTTTCGGCGTCAACGAGTTGTTGCTGAATATGACGTAATGCGGCATCGCCATCCAGCACATAATCTAATACTTTACGGTTGGTTGCCGTTACCTCTTGTGCCATGTGGGCAATGGTAAGATTGGCTTGTACGTCTAAATCACCCGCGTCGGCCTCAAGTTGACCCAGTAAGAGTTTGAATAGGCTAGACTTACCGACGCCATTGGCGCCAATAATTCCCACTTTCCAACCGGGATAAATGGTAAGATTGGCTTTCTCGAGCAATGCCTGAGCGCCACGGTGTAAGCTGAGTTGAGATATCTGAATCATAGGCGCGAAAGTTTATCACAGCTATGCAATTACATACTCCTCTTTGGAACTTTGTGCTGGCCGTTTATGCGCAGCCAGAAGTGGAAGCCCTCTGCTTATCTTTGCAGAATGATCATGGATTATCGATCAATCGCTTGTTGTTTGCCGGATGGTTAGCTTCAGAAAAAAAGGAGTTAGATCTTGATGTGCTGGCGCAAACCCATGCCATTCGCTGGCAATCGGAAATTACAGCGCCGTTAAGGGCGTTACGTTACCGCGTGCGTGACGATCTAAAATTGGCTGCCGCAGGTGTTTACGGCGCAATGCGGCGCGCAGAGTTGGAAGCCGAGCGAGTTGAGTTGGCGTTTCTCTACGATGCCTCTTTAGCATGGCCGCAACAGACTGCTAAAACAGTGAAAGAGTTGGTGACTGCTAATCTTATGTCACTCTTAAAAGACACTGGGGAAGCGAAAGTTAATGCTATCAAGGTGTTAGAGGTTGCATTTCTTGATACGATCACAGAATAGCTTATTGGTGAACTTTCCTGTGTAATGATGCACTAAGCTGTAAACTTGTATTGAGTCTTAAGGATAACGTAATGAAAAAAACGCTGCTGGCCATGACGGTCGCAAGTACCATCGCTTTGATGCCTGTAATGGCACATGCCGTAGATTTGGATTCTGAAGATCAGAAAGTCAGCTACAGCCTAGGTTTGATTTTGGGTGAAAAGCTCAAACAGGATATGGATACGCTTGATTTAGAGGCTTTCCAAGCGGGTCTAAAGTCTATTTATGAAGGTGCTACGCCAGAAATGGATGCCCAGCAAGTGGGTGAAACCATGCAGGCTTTCCAGGCAAAAAAAATGGAAGAACAGCGTAAGTTAGTCGCTGATCTAGCCCAAAAAAATCTAGAGGCTGGTGAAGCATTCTTGGCTGAAAACGCAAAACGTGACGGTGTGGTGACGACGGATAGCGGTCTTCAGTTTGAAGAAGTAGTTGCAGGCACGGGTAAACAGCCTTCGGCAGAAGATACGGTCAAAGTACATTACCGTGGCACATTAATCGATGGCACTGAGTTTGATAGCTCTTATTCACGTAATGAGCCTGTTTCGTTCCCGCTGAATGGTGTTATTCCGGGATGGACAGAAGCACTTCAAATGATGAAAGAGGGCGGTAAAGCGAAGTTAGCGATCCCTTCTGATTTGGCATATGGTCCAGGCGGTATGGGTAATGCAATAGGCCCTAACTCAACGCTGGTATTTGACGTAGAGCTATTGGAAGTAAATCCAAGCGAATAGTTTGACGGCTGATCGATATAAAAAAAACCACCTTTACGGTGGTTTTTTTGTGTCTTGCTATAACGCTAGGGTACGACTAACTAGCTCTTCTTCGCTAATCGTTTAAGCATAATCTTAATACTAACCCCCATGCGCTCTATGGAGCGGGCTAGTGTGCCAATTTCGTCACCGCGGGCTGATTCATCAAGCTTGTCGTGAAACTTACCTTTGCTAATATCTTCAGCAATAGCCGTAAGTTTCGCAATGGGGCGAGTTATGAGTCGAGCAATTAAGTAGGCTGCCAGTATGCTAATAATTAGGGTCGCAATCATTAAAATATACGCTTCTAATTTGGTGCGTTTTACGCTCGCGTAAGCGTCGTCATAGTCTTGCTCGATAATTAAGCGCCAGCCTTGGTTTAAAGGCTGCATGTAAGCGACTTTCTCTACGCCATTGTTGCTGTATACCACGGGTTGCTCCAGTGTGCCGTTAGCTACCATTGGGTAATCAGAAAAATCCTGTAACTGTTCTGATAGTAGCTCAGGCTTGCCGTGGGCAATAACCTTATTATCGTCGTCCAGCAGCATGGCATAACCGCTCTGGCCAAAGCTAATGTTGGCGACCGCTTCTGACATGTCGGTGAGTTTCATGCCCATACAAAGGGCCCCAGGGCTGCTCTGAATGCCGACCGTATGGCATAAGATAAAGGCAGGTTTACCCAGCGTGCGGCTAAGCAGTACCTGCTGGCCTATAGCATTGCCAGCTTTTATTTGCTGAAAGTAGGTGCGATCACCTCGAAAGTGTTTGGGTGTGCCATCAGCATTGAGAACCGGGTCATTATCACTGCGTGCCGTTTTATAGCCGTCAGGGCCTATTGCGTAAACTAAGTAGGTCCATTCATAGGTATCTAAAATGCTTGCCAGGATAGGAGCCTGTAGAGCTTCGTTGTACGAACGCACCTCCGGTAAGGCAGCATTTTGCTTAAGTAAACGAACACTCATATCTGTCCAGCCGTTAATTTTCGCGGCTAAAGTTTCACTGGTGTTTTTTAGATCTTGATTAACTTTTCGTTCCAGCTCTGCCTGAAACTGGAATATGCTTTGGTAGAGTAAACCGGCAAGCGGTACGAGAATGACGAGTAAAATACTAAAGAGTATTTTTGGAAATAACGTCATACCTGTAGTTGTCGTTGTCTTCACTTTCTAAGCCTTTTTTGTTTTTTTAGGGTAAAAGTACACACTAAAACGAATAAGTGACCGTTATTAGCAACAAAATACTATATGGATTTGTGCGCTGACGCACGGTTAAAGACGAATAATGGCTTCGCTAATCTATTATAGACAGGAAATTAATTTTAGCGGAGGGTATTTAAAACACCATTTGAGCCCATGGCATAGTAGGTGCCATTGCTGCCAAATGCGACATCATAAATGGAAGTGCTATTGGGGCCGTAAGCCTCTCGTTTATGAGCACGCCAGCTTTTTGTTAATTGACCTGTTTGGCTGTTCCAAAGCTGGATTAAGCCAGAAGAGGTACCTGTTAACAGTTGGTTGCCATTGCTAGAAAAGCGCGCAGCCACATAACTAACGCGTTTAGGAATTAAGCCTTCGCTACTGCTTAGTGTGTGTAATACCTTGCCGGATGCGGTATCCCAAATAATCGCCTTATCTAAGGTGCTGGCACTAAAGGCTAAACGTCCGTCGGGTGACAGGGCGGCTACATCAATAACATTGTCGAGCGTCAGTGTATGCAACGGCTCTGCGGTGGCGAGGTTCCAGACAGTAGTTGTGTAATCATCCGCGCCGGTTATGGCCAATTCAGCATCATCGCTAAGATCAACGGCACGGACGCGCGCTTGATGAGGAAGCGTTTGTTTGATGCCTCCGTTAATGATGTCAAAGTAGACCGCCGCTTGGTTGCTTAGCCCTAATAGCGCATATTGGCCTTGCTCACCTAAAGCCATATCTAAAATTTCACCGGGGGCTTTCCAAAACCATTCGGCTTGGCCTGTGTCTGTGTGCCAGAGCACTAAATCTTGCTGTGTCGCTGTTGCGGCAAACAGACCATCAGGGGAAAAGCTGGTGGCAGCAATCAGAGATCGCTCTCCTGATGCGTGATTCCAGTCATACAGCCGCGCTTTGCGTTGTATGTTCCATAAGCTGCCTCCTTCCTCTTGAGCACCTACAACCGCTAAGGAACCATCCTGCGAAATGGCACCAGAGTATGCACCCAAGGTGGTAAAGCGTTGCGAGTCAGAAGGAGATGATGTGTTATCACAGGCGCTGAGTAGTCCACAGATCAATGCCAAAGGTAGTAACTTGCCTGTGATAACCGGCATCATACTTGTGCTTCTTCCGTAGACATCACTATGTCGCGATGTGCTGTGTGGAGTACTTCTATGAGCTGATCTTCAAGCGTAAAGCGCTCTTCAATGTTCTCACCTAAAGTTGATAGCTGAAACGAAAACTCTCGGATTTGTTGAACGGTTGGTGAAGAAAAGGATGAATACGCGTCATTAAAGTCTAACGCTGCGTCCGTGGTGGGTTGTATCAGAGGGAAAAGCTTTTGCGCTTTTTCTAAGCCACCATCATCGTATTCGCTGCCTTCGCGTAATAGCTGCTCATATACTTCGAAGTGACCTGAAGACAAATAGTCCATCATAGCGGTGCAGAACTGTCCGATCTTGCTTTCAAGGTTTTTCACTTCAGTGGAAGGCAAGGCAACAAACTGGCTAATGAGCTTTTGGCGAGCTTCTAACCAGTTATCGATAATATTGCTGACACCACCCCAGCGTTCTTTAGCGTTTTGGCATTTTTCTAACATAATCGGATTCCTGTTCCAATGCAGAGCTTCAATAGTAATCCCAAGCTACTTTTTAGTGCAATACGTGAATGACTGGCACTTAGATCATCCATAGCTATACTGAAGCTATTAACCCAGTATAGCTGATTTCTTGAGGATGTTCGTATGTTACCCATGCGTGGCTTGATAGCCGTCATATTTTTGTGCTTTTTTTCGGTAGCCTATGCGGCTGATGATGACGCTGCACCAGCGGATGATTATGTTGGCTATGTCGAGCTTAAGCCGTTTACAGTCAACTTTGGTGGGCCGGGTGTGACGCGTTTTTTGAAGTGTGAAGTATCGATCGCGGTAGGCTCTGAGGCCACACAGTTTGCGATTAACCATCACATGGCCAATATCCGAAACGACCTTGTGTTCTTATACAGCGGTCAAACAGCCGAAAGTGTTGATTCAATTCAGGCACAAACGGAATTGGCGAAAAAGAGCTTAAAAGTAGTTCAGGATTTAATTGTAGAAGAAGAGGGCGAGGCGATGATTTCTGACTTGTTCTTTACGAGTTTTGTGGTTCAGTAAGTTATTGTTATAAAAAATTAATACAGCATTTAGGGCGCAAGCTTCAGTAGTTGATAGAAACTTGCGACCTTTGGTATTTAGCTTTCCATATACTGAGCTAAGTACTGATCGAACTCCAGTGTGTCATTTGCTTCTATATCGGCTTGTTTGAGTAAAGAGTCTGCGACCGATGCGTCGAACTCCGCTACTCGAGTGGGTGATATTTTCCGCTGTAAGAAGTTATTTTTATGCTCGATACTCTTTTGTACTAACCATTCACTGTGTTCGGTATCACTGGCGAATAGGTCGGCAAGTACCATGGCTGATGGCGTTTTAGAGGCGTCGACCATTTTTACCTTTTGAGCCACGACAGCACTGCTATATGCGCTAGTTTGATGAATCTGATCCAGCATAGTTGCAGTAAGAGCGATCTGTTCAAGCGCGTCTATGCCGGCGGCTTTTAGGTCGATTTCGCCTTCGGGGGTCTCTAGGCTGAGCCCTGGCTCGCGCCCACGAGTGACTACCCGTTGCAGGTTTGTACTGAGCATGTCACATTCGAGCACGCTAATTTCTTTATCGCTCATCAAAAGACAAGTGATGAGGAACGCATCTAAAAAATGTGCCTGCGAACTATCAATCCCTGACGGTAATAATGGGTTGATGTCAGTGTTTCGCACTTCAACATATTCTACGCCACGCTCTTGGAGCGCATGAAGAGGCTTTTCGCCCGAACGGGTCACGCGTTTGGGGCGAATATCGCTGTAATACTCGTTTTCGATTTGTAGAATATTGCTGTTTAATTGGCGGTAGTTACCATCCACTTTGACCCCAATTTTTTCATAAGCTGAATAGGGGGTGTGTATGGCGCTGTGCAAGGAGCGGGTGTAAGTGTGCAAGTGGTTGAAGCAGATGTTAAGCGACGATTGCGCTTTGTTTGAGTAGCCTAGATCACTCATGCGTAGCGACGTTGCGTACGGTAAGTAAAGAGTCTGCTCCTTGTGCTGCTGCAGCTCGTGAGTTCTGCCTGTAAGGAAGCTACTGCTTAATGCAGGGGAGGCTCCAAACAAATACAGTAAAAGCCATGAGTAACGTCGAAAGTTACGGATCAACTTAAAGTAAGAGGCTGATCGAAAGGCTTGTAAACTATCGGTGTTGCCTTCCTGAGCTTGATAGGCTTGCCAGAAGTCATCAGGTAGCGAAAAGTTATAGTGGATGCCTGCGATCGTTTGCATCATTTTGCCATAGCGATGCTCCAGTCCTACCCGGTAAATGTGCTTCATTTGGCCGACGTTCGAGGACCCAAACTCAGCGATGGGAATGTCTTCGGCCTTAGGAATAGTACACGGCATGCTGCCAGCCCAGATTAATTCATCCCCTAAACCTTGGTAGCTGTAGGTATGCAGGTCGTCTAAAAACTCAATAGCGGCATCTGGCTCAGCTAGTACCGGTGTAATAAATTCAAGCAGTGCTTCTGAATAGTCGGTAGTAATGTAAGGATTAGTCAGAGCGGCCCCCAATGAAGCAGGGTGAGAGGACTGACTAAGATACCCTTGGTGATCAACCCTAAGCCCCTCTTTTTCGATACCATGAAGGATGCCTTTCAAATACTGTGCAGTGCCTTGGCTGGTCAGTTGATCAAGTTGTTGTTCTAAAACGGATGTCAAAATGAAGTCCTTCAACGAGAGGCTATATTGTGTGGCGCTATTATAGCCCACCTATTTATTAAAACGGCATTGCAACGATGCGTTCTAGTATTCAATCTGAAAGCGCTAATTTTATAACTATTTAATCTTAAAGCCAGCCGCTTTGAGGCTGTCTGCAAGGCCTGTTCCTAAGTGCTGGCTGCGTTGTTGAGTAGCGTTTTTGCTTGCTGGCGCTTTCTTGTACGTACGCTCACTTTGGGTAGATGTTTTGGGAGCCGCTTTGCGATTGTGGGACGTGGAGTCTGCATTTGACTTCATTGATAAAGCGATGCGTTTACGTGCCTCGTCGACATCAATCACTCGCACGCTGACAATATCACCTGTTTTGACCAAAGTGTGAGGGTCTTTCACAAACTGATCAGACAGTGCCGAAATATGCACCAAGCCGTCTTGATGGACACCAATGTCGACAAATGCCCCGAAGTTTGTCACATTGGTGACCACTCCTTCTAGTTGCATACCCGGTTCTAAATCCGCGATCTTTTCTACCCCGTCGGCAAACGTGGCTGTCTTAAATTCTGGTCGAGGGTCTCGTCCTGGCTTTTCGAGTTCTGATAGAACATCGCGAACAGTGTACTCACCGAACTGGTCACTAATAAAACGCTGGCGATCGATTTGAGAAAGCAAAGCCGTGTTGCCAATTAGTTGATCGCTTGTCGTATTAACAGAGTGCGCCATCTGATCCACTAAATCATATGCCTCGGGGTGTACTGCTGAATTATCTAGTGCTTGTTTGCCATTGCGAATGCGCAAAAAGCCTGCACATTGCTCAAACGCTTTTGCACCTAAACGCGGTACTTTAAGCAGTTTTTTACGGTCGCTGAAGGCTCCGTTAGCATCACGGTAATCGATAATGTTTTGTGCTGTCGTGCGGTTAAGGCCTGCAACTTGGACCAGTAACTCGCATGAAGCTGTGTTGAGGTCGACGCCAACATGGTTAACACAATCTTCGACAATACTATCGAGCGCGCCAGCTAAGGCTTTTTGATCCACGTCGTGCTGGTATTGGCCGACACCAATAGCTTTAGGGTCGATCTTAACAAGTTCGGCGAGAGGATCTTGCAAGCGACGCGCAATTGAAACGGCGCCGCGATACGTGACATCTAACTCTGGAAACTCTTTAGCTGCCAGCTCGGATGCCGAATACACAGAAGCGCCCGCTTCACTGACAACAATTGATGTGAAGGTAAGTTCTGGGTAGTGCTTATTAATTGCCTTTACGAGTTGTTCGGTTTCACGCGAGGCGGTGCCATTACCAATACTGATGAGGTCAACAGCGTGTTGTTTAATGAGAGTCGCTAATGAATGGATCGACTCGTCCCACTGGTTGCGTGGAGCATGCGCAAAGACTGTTGTGTAGGCTAAAAGCTTACCTGTTTGATCAACAACGGTGGCCTTAACTCCGGTTCGCAGGCCTGGGTCTAAACCTAGTGTAATTTTTTGTCCAGCAGGAGCCGCTAGTAGCAAGTCTTTGAGGTTTAGACCAAATACACGAATCGCTTCTGCTTCTGCTGTTTCCCGAAGACGGCGTAGGGCATCGGTCTCTAACTGTTTATGTAACTTCTGTGACCAAGTAAGCTCGGCAGTGGATGCCAGCCATTGATCTTGTGCTGAGTGCCCATTGGGTAGCGAGAAAAAGCGCTTGATGGTTTCTACCGGCGTTGATTGCTCTTGTTCAGGCGGTAGGATGCTTATTTTTAGCTCGCTGCCTTTGTGTCCACGAAAAACGGCCAGCGCGCGATGAGAGGGCATTCGGCTAACCGCTTCGGTGTGGTCATAGTAGTCTCTGAACTTACTATCGTCGCTTGCTTTCCCACGCATGACGCTGGCATGCAGCTGACCGTTTTGCCAAAACCACTGACGTAGCGTTTCTATTAAGTTGGCCTCTTCAGCAAACTGCTCAATGAGGATCTGCTGGGCACCGTCGAGTGCGTCCTGTGGGTGGTTGATGGCGTGATCGGGATTTATGTACGCCTTGGCTAGCGTTAACGGAGCCTCGCCAGATTGCTGTAGTAACCTTGTGGCTAACGGCGCTAATCCAGCTTCGCGGGCGATTTGTGCTTTGGTACGTCTTTTTTGTTTAAACGGTAGGTAGAGATCTTCTAAACGCACCTTAGTGTCGGCCGATTCAATATCGGCTTTTAGTTGAGGGGTGAGCTTGCCTTGTTCTTGGATGCTTTGCAGGACGGATTGCTTACGGCTTTGCAAGTCACGCAAATATTCTACGCGCTGAGCCAGTAAGCGTAGCTGGCTATCATCCAGAGCGCCGGTCACTTCTTTACGGTAGCGAGCAATAAAGGGAACAGTCGAACCTTCGTCCAGTAAAGCTATGGTTGCTTCAACCTGCTGTGGACGGACATTGAGTTCCTTGGCAATCTGGCTGGCAAGAGTCATTGGAGCGGTATCCCTAACAATAAAAAACACAAGCGAGAGAATAACAGTAGGTTTGCGGATCGGGAACTAGTCTCTCAGTGTTAATAAAGAAAGCTTGCTAACTGTTGCCGGCCGTTCGCGATGACAAGAGGGAAGGGAAAAAGGGGAAAAAGTAGAGCGCACCTGTATAAAGCCCCTGATCTGACGGCAGAACAGGGGCTTGAGTTCGTTATGCGAAATTACGGTACCTGCAATACTTGCATCGAGTTAGTGCCGCCGTTTTCCCCAATGTTAGCACCACGTGTGAGTATAATTAGATCGCCCGAGTTAAGGACACCTTTGGCTTTTAAGCCTGACAATACTTCATCGTTTAGTTTCTCGCTAGCGACTTGAGTTGCATCAAAGTGCATGGCTTCTACGCCGCGATACAAGGCCATACGGCGCATGGTGACCTCATTGCGTGTTAAGGCGTAAATAGGTAGACCTGAGCGTATACGAGACATCCAGCGCGGTGTAGAGCCTGACTCTGTTAGGCAAATAATCGCCTTGACGCCCACTAGGTGATTGGCTGTGTACATGGCTGAACGGGCGATAGTCTCATCGATACGGTCACCTCGTTTGGTGATGCTCGTGACCGTTGGCTTAGCTGACTGATGCTCTTCGGCGCCTTGGCAGATCTTAGTCATGGCCTTAACGACCTCAACCGGAAAATCGCCAGCGGCCGTTTCGGCGGATAGCATAACGGCGTCTGTGCCGTCCAAAATAGCATTGGCTACATCGAATACTTCAGCTCGGGTAGGCATCGCGCTTTTGATCATGGTTTCCATCATCTGCGTTGCCGTAATCACAGACCGGCTAAGCTCGCGAGCACGAGTGATGATTTTTTTCTGTACGCCAATGAGTTGAGCGTCACCAATTTCTACGCCTAAGTCGCCACGAGCGACCATGACTCCATCACTGGCGAGAATCAGTGAATCTAATGCCTCATCGGTGGCGACCGTTTCAGCACGCTCTATCTTCGCGATGATTTCAGCATTGCTGCCTGCTTGTTTCAGTAGTGAGCGAGCCTCGTCTAAATCGGCGGCTGAGCGCGGGAAGGAAACGGCCACATAATCCATGCCGATCTCGGCGGCCGTGATAATATCGCGCTTATCTTTGTCGGTTAGGGCCGCCGCTGAAAGGCCGCCGCCTTGCTTGTTAATACCCTTGTTGTTGGATAAATCACCAGCCAAAATGGCTTCGGTCTCTACACGCGAGCCATTGACGGCCAATACTTTCAGTTGCATACGGCCATCGTCTAGCAGCAAAATATCGCCGGGTTCGCAGTCTTTGGGTAAATCTTTATAATCCAAGCCTACTTGGTGCTGGTCGCCTGCAAGGGCATCTAGTTCACCATCTAGTACGAAATGGTCGCCAACGTTTAGATGTATTTTTCCGTCTTTGAATTTGGCAATACGGATTTTAGGGCCTTGTAAGTCACCTAAAATAGCAACGACTTTACCCAAACGGCGAGCAATATCGCGAACGGCTTCTGCGCGCTGGCGGTGATCATCAGGAACGCCATGAGAAAAATTAAGACGAACAACGTTTACGCCTTCGCGGATTAAGGCTTCTAAAATGCCCGGTTTATCAGTGGCAGGCCCTAAAGTGGCAACAATTTTGGTTCTTTTTAACATGGCGGCTCTCGTTTGACTGAAGTCGGTATCACGCTCTTGTGTAGAGTGGATACATTTCATATAAAATCATAGCAGCTGATCATGTCAGCTTCATGTAATTAGTAATAGGACACGTGTTCTGACTAAATATCTTAATTTATCACGTACAGCCATTATCATCGGTTTGTCGGTGGGCTTCGTGTTGTTGCTAATCCAAGTATCCATGTTGAGTCAGCGTAACGGCATCGACGAATTGCAGCAGCGTACGCAAGCGGATATGAATCGCTATGCTTTGAGTCTGCAGCAAACGCTTGACCGGTATAAAGACTTACCTCGTTTATTGTCTACCCATTCGGAGCTGATTAATACGCTCTTATACGATAAAAGCAGCGATTCGCGCATGCGCGCTAATTTGTATTTAGAGCAAGTAAATAGCGTGATAGGGGCATCCGATACATATTTGATGAACAGCGAAGGGGTAACGATAGCGGCGAGTAACTGGACTAAAAGTAGTTCATTTGTTGATCGTAACTTCAGTTTTAGACCGTATTTTCAAGACGCTGTAAAAGGCCAGCCTGGTCGATATTTTGCGTTAGGAACAACCTCCAATAAGCGGGGGTATTTCTTTGCTTACCCTGTTAAGCACCGTGGCACTATTTACGGTGCGGTCGTGGTTAAAATTGACTTAAACGAGATTGAAGAGGATTGGAGCGATCCCGATACAGACCTGTTGGTAACGGACGAGGATGGCGTTATTTTTATTTCCACGCAGCCCGAGTGGAAATTCCACACACTGCGGCCGTTATCTCAGGCGGATGTAAAGCGCATTATTAATAGCCTACGTTATGGCAATCATCAGTTAACCTCATTGGATGTGATTAAGCGAGAACAGCGTGCGGATGGCAGCCAACTCATCACCTTAGTAGATGGGCCAGAAATACGAAACAGTGCGTTGGATGGAGCCAGAGCGGGTGAGTATTTACTGCAGAACACGCAGGTACCAGAAGCGGGTTTTAAAGTTGCTATTTTAGCCAGTTTAAAACCGGTAAAACGGCAAGCATTTAATGCGATGATTTTTGCTGCATTTATCTATATTGCCATTGTTCTCCTTGTGCTGGTGTTGACGATTCGGCGCCGTATCATGAAAGAGCGCTCGCAGTTTAGAACCCGCGAACTCAAAACATTAGAGAAAAATGAATCCCGTATCCGTGCCATTATAGATAACACACAAGCCGGATTGATTACCCTTGATAGCCAAGGACGAATAGAAACGTTTAACCACACCGCAGAGCGCTTGTTTGGGTATCGCGAAGATCAGCTTAAAAACCGCTTTTTCAGCTTACTGTTGGCGCATGCCGACAGGCCTGTCTGCTGGCAGCACATAACCAACAACGCCAATGTGTTTGGTAATGATCTGAATATCGAAGCCTCAGGCCGTCGGCAGAATGGAAGCTTTTTCCCGGTAGAGCTGAGCATTGGCCAAATGCCCGGAGAAGCAGGCTCCCGTTTTCTGATTACCATGCATGACATCACTGAGCGTAAACAGTACGAAGAGGCCTTACAGCAGGCACAAGCTGAGCTTGAGAATCGCGTGCGAGATCGAACATTAGACCTCACCAAAGCGAACCAAAAGCTGCGAGATGAGATGCAACAACACAAAGAGACACAAAACGAGCTTATACAAACCGCGAAGCTAGCCGTGTTAGGGCAAATGTCGGCGGGTATCAATCATGAATTAAATCAGCCGTTGACGGCCATTAGAGCCTACGCGGACAATGCTCAGCAGTTTTTGCGCTTGTCTCGTATTGATAATGTTGAGCGTAACTTGCAGGAGATTAGCCAGTTAACTGAGCGCATGGCTAAAATTATCCACCCGCTGAAAGAGTTCTCGCGTAAGTCGAGCGGTCAGCAAGAATCGGTATGTTTGCAATCGGTTCGCGACGGCGCCATGGCTATTATGTACGGTCGATTAGGGCGTGAAGACGTGGTGATCAGTTGGCCCGAAGGCTTAGATCGTTACTATGTGCTTGGTGATATTGTGCGAATTGAGCAAGTGCTTGTTAACTTAATAGGCAATGCCATTCAAGCGATGGATCAGCAAGCAGAGCGTCGCATTGATATCCGTTTAGACTACGAAGAGCATTGCCATGTATTGTATGTCCATGATGCGGGCCCAGGAATCCCAGAAGCGGATTTAGAGCGTGTTTTTGAGCCATTCTTCACAACCAAGAAAGCAGGAAGTGGTCTGGGGTTAGGCTTGTCGATTTCACATCGTATTATCGCCAGTATGGGAGGTGAACTGTCAGTGAGTAACCACCCTGCTGGAGGAGCACAGTTCCGTTTAGCTTTACCGGCCGACCCGAGTATGGACTTGAACCAGCAGTTGACGACTCTCTAACTCGGTTTAGAACTTAACAATAATAGTGAGCCTTTTATGCAGCCCCTGAACACGACCTCTCTTGATACAACCCCTACACCCTCAGTGTTGCTGGTGGATGATGAAGAGCATATTCGGATATCAGCCGGACAATCATTAGAGTTGGGTGGTTATGACGTGGTCACAGAAGCCAGTGCCGAAAAAGCGTTGGCTTTGCTGGAAGCTGCTTGGCCTGGGGTTTTAGTGTCAGATATCAACATGCCTGGCATGGATGGTCTGGAGTTAATGAAAAAGGTACAGGCTATCGACCCTGATATTCCGATTATATTGATTACGGGTCATGGCGATATATCAATGGCGGTTAACGCAATGCGCGATGGCGCGTATGATTTTATTGAGAAGCCTTTTTCCACAGATTTGTTATTAGATATTGTACGCCGAGCCACAGAAAAACGCGCGCTTACCCTAGAAAACCGTCGACTGCGTCAGGAGCTGGAAGCTCAAAATGCTCCGGGACCTCGCATTATTGGTAATACCCCCTCTGTTCAAAACTTAAGGCGTTTAGTGTTTGCGGTAGCGGATACTCCAGCCGACATTCTCATCCTTGCGGAGACAGGTTCAGGTAAGGACCTGATGGCGCGTTACATACATGAGCACAGTAACCGTCGCAGCAACAACTTTGTAGCGATCAACTGTGGAGCTGTCCCTGAGAGCTTGATAGAAAGTGAGTTGTTTGGTCACGAGAAAGGAGCATTTACCGATGCCAAAGCACGCCGTATTGGTAAATTTGAGCATGCTAATGGCGGGACATTATTTTTAGATGAAATCGAAAGTATGCCGCTGGCGTTGCAGGTTAAGCTATTGCGTGTTCTGGAAGAGCGGACTATTGAGCGCTTAGGCTCTAATGAATTAATCCCTCTTGATATTCGTGTGATAGCGGCCAGTAAAACCGACCTTAAAACGATGGCTGAGCAAGGAGATTTTCGTGAAGATTTGTATTACCGGCTCAACGTGGTTCGTATCGATATCCCTCCGTTGCGTAACCGGATAGATGATATACCGTTACTCTTTCAGCATTTCTCAATTATAGCGGCTGCACAATACAATCGTGATGTGCCCAGCATTTCGGCGGAACGGATGCATCGTCTGGTAACGCATGACTGGCCTGGGAATGTGCGGGAGTTACGTAACCTCGCTGAGCGTTACGTGCTTTTGGGCGAAAGCTGTACTTTTGACTTTGATAATCGACCGATTACCGATGCAGAAACAGGAAAGATGACGTTACCAGAGCAGGTAGAACGCTTTGAGAAGATGCTTCTTCAGGCTGAGTTGGCCAGTCATGGCGGCTCAATCAAGGATACCCTGCTTGGTTTAGGCTTACCGCGAAAGACGCTATACGACAAAATGCAGAAGTATGGGCTCGATAAAAATGACTACAAACCCTAAATGTGTGGAAATCCGCCACTTTTGGGCTATACCTATGTGTGGAAGTCCGCCAAAAGTAGCGGGCTTGCGAAAGTTGTTAATTAACAATTTCAATAAAAACAATGGCTTATGCTAGTTGGTCTGCATTGTGCTATATAAGTTTCGATTAGCTGATGCTTGGCAACGCCTTGATCAGACGAAACGCAAAGAAATCTGAATAATACAAAAAACAGGAGATGCATTATGCGTTTATTGACTGCCGCTGTGACTTCAATCGCTCTGGCTATCGGTGCACAGGTTGCTACCGCTGCTCCAATCGAGATCAAATTTTCTCATGTTGTTGCAGAAAACACCCCTAAAGGTCAGATGGCTATCAAATTTAAAGAATTGGTAGCAGAACGTTTGGCAGGCAAAGCTGAAGTAGAAGTTTACCCAAACTCTCAGCTTTTCGGTGACGGTAAAGAGTTAGAAGCCATGTTATTAGGCGATATTCAGTTTATCGCTCCATCGCTGTCTAAGTTCCAAAAATATACTTCTTCTTTGCAAGTTTTTGACCTACCATTTTTGTTTAAAAACATGGAAGCGGTAGAAAAGTTCCAGCAAAGCGAAGCAGGCCAAAAAATGCTAATGTCCATGGAAGACAAGGGCTTAATCGGCCTTGGCTATCTACACAATGGCTTGAAGCAGCTTTCAGCAAGTGAGCCATTACGAGTTCCTTCTGATGCCGCTGGTAAAAAATTCCGTATTATGACATCTGATGTGCTTCAGTCGCAGTTTGAAGCAGTTGAAGCTGTACCATTGAAAAAGCCTTTCTCTGAAGTATTTACGTTGCTTCAAACAAAAGCAATCGATGGTCAAGAGAACACATGGTCTAACATCTACTCTAAAAAGTTCTTCGAAGTTCAGCCATACATCACAGAATCTAATCACGGTGTTTTGGATTACTTAGTTGTCACTTCAACTGAGTTTTGGATGGATTTGGATGAAGATATTCGTGCTGAATTGAAAAAAGCACTGGATGAGGCCATTGCTTACGGTAACGAAATAGCAGCGAAGAAAGGCGATGAAGATCGTCAAGCGATCATTGACTCTAACCGCTCAGAAATCATTGAGTTGACCGATGCTGAACGTCAGCAATGGGTTGACGCGATGAAGCCGGTTTGGAAACAGTTTGAGTCTGATATCGGTGCTGACTTAATCGAAGCGGCGGTTTCTTCAAACAACTAATCGCCACTGGTAACACATCAAAGTGGGTCGACCGACCCACTTTCTTCACAGTTTTATAACGATTTTCACGTTTAATACTTACAGGAGAGCTGTACTCAGAGCCGGGTGCTGTCCTGTAGCTATTGCTGCACGTTAATAATCGTTGCTACTCATGATTGCGGAGGCAGAAATGCTTAAAAAAATAATAGGGCAAGCAGAAGAGGCGTTTATATCGCTACTTCTTGTCTCGATGACATTGCTGGTGTTTGTCGAGGTAGTCGCCCGTTTTGGTTTTAATACAGGTATCCACTGGTCTCAAGAGCTAACGCTGATCCTTGCGGGTTGGTTTGTACTTTTTGGGGCCTCTTATGGTGTAAAGGTTGGTGCGCACATTGGTGTTGATGTGTTCGTTAAGCTACTTCCTAAAAAAGCGTATCGTGCATTAACGCTATTAGCGATCGTTTTATGCCTTGTTTACTGCGGCCTGTTCCTAGCTGGCTCATGGGTCTATGTGTCTAAAATGTACAAAATTGGTATTGAGTTAGAAGATATTCCCCTTCCTCGTTGGATGCCGATGACCGTCTTGTTAATTGGTCTGGTATTACTAGTGATTCGTTTTTTACAGTTAGGTTGGAAAGTTATCACCGGCGAAGCCGATGGCTTCCACATGGCGGATGAAGCGAAAGAGTCGCTTGAACTTGCAAAAGAGCTACAAGAATCTGACGACGCGGGTGAGCTGTATTCTACTAATAAGGGGAGCAAATAATGACAATCGCGGTCCTCTTCACAGTACTGTTTGGGTGCATGTTTATCGGGATGCCAATTGCAATAGCATTAGGCTTATCGTCGATAACCACTATTTTATTATTCTCAAATGACTCGTTGGCATCAGTTGCGTTAAAACTGTTTGAAGCGACATCTGAGCATTACACTTTGTTAGCGATTCCTTTCTTTATTTTATCATCGGCTTTCTTATCAACGGGCGGTGTCGCTAAGCGTTTGATTAACTTTGCAGTGAATTCGGTGGGCCACATTCGTGGCGGCTTAGCAATGGCATCTGTTCTTGCTTGTATGTTATTTGCGGCTGTATCCGGTTCATCGCCAGCAACGGTTGCTGCAATTGGTACGATCTGTATCGCGGGCATGGTGCGCTCTGGTTATCCACAATCGTTTGCGGCGGGCGTTATTGCTAACGCCGGTACGCTGGGTATTTTGATTCCACCGTCTATCGTTATGCTGGTATACGCAGCGGCGACTGAAGTTTCAGCATCTCGCATGTTCATGGCGGGTTTTATCCCTGGTTTGATGATGGGGTTGATCTTGATGATTGCCATTTACATTGTGGCGCGTATTAAAGGTTTGCCTTCTCAGCCGTTTCCAGGTTTTGGTGCGTTAGCTCGTTCAGGCCTTATTGCGCTGGGTGGCTTAATGCTGATCATCATCGTATTGGGCTCTATTTACGGAGGTATAGCGTCGCCAACAGAGGCTGCCGCTGTGGCCGCTGTATACGGTTACTTTATTGCTGTTATGGGGTACCGAGACATAGGTCCATTGCGCAATGTGGCATGGCGTAATGAAGGTGAAGCAATGCCCTCAGCTATCGTGCGTAACATAGGTCAGATGCTATTAGCTTTCCCTAAATCTGCATTCGACCCTGAAGTACGTAAGGTCATTCTAGACGCATCCAAAGTGTCGTTAATGCTGCTATTCATTATTGCGAATGCAATGTTGTTTGCTCACGTATTGACCACTGAGCGTATTCCTCATCATATTGCAGAAGCGATTGTGAGCTGGGGACTGCCTGCGTGGGGCTTTTTAATCATCATGAACTTACTGCTATTAGCAGCCGGTAACTTCATGGAGCCTTCGGCTATCCTGTTGATCATGGCACCGATTCTGTTCCCTATTGCTATGCAGTTGGGTATCGACCCTATCCACCTAGGTATCATCATGGTGGTTAACATGGAGATCGGTATGCTGACACCGCCGGTGGGGCTCAATCTCTTTGTGACAGCAGGTATCACGGGTCAGAACATGATCTGGGTAATCAAAGCCTGCCTACCATGGTTGTGCTTGTTGTTAGGCTTCTTGGGATTAATTACATATGTTCCAGAGATTTCATTGTTCTTGCCGGAATATATCGACAAGCTAAAAGGTTATTAAGCGAGTTACGCTTAACGAATCCTGGCTGGGGGAGCCAGCCCTCTCCCCTGATTAATTAGTGTAAAAGTGCACTTCGCCGCCCATTGGGCGGCTTTTTTTTATCTCGATTTTGTTCATTGATCCCTTATAATACCGCTTCGCTTTTGTTTGTTTACGTATTGAGGTAGCTATGTTGGGGACGTTTGCAGCCATGTGGGGGTATGCGGGCATTTGTCTGATCTTCGCTAGCGCTATTTATCGCTTAGGCCCTATGGCTTTGCAGCTTACGACACAAACACTGCATTGGTATCATTGGTTGGCCCTGCTGTTTAGTGTGGTTTTTATGGGGTTTGCCGAAGGGTATAAAGGCTTTCAGAAAGGTTTTTCGCCTCGTGTGGCGGCTCGCATTCGATACCTATCTAATAACATTACTCCAGTGCGCGTATTGCTTGCTCCGCTCTTTTGTATGGGGTTTTTCCACAGCGAAAGACGCCGAAAGATAGTTACCTTTACGCTGACTATAGGCATTCTCATCATCATCCAAGTGGTGCATCATGTGCCGCAGCCTTGGCGTGGAATTATCGATGCTGGTGTTGTTTTAGGCCTGCTATGGGGGATTGTGTCGCTGACTTTGTTTACACTGAAAGCGTTCTTTGGCGAACACGATCACTCGCCGGAAGTCCCCACTAAGGCTGGTTAACGAATAACAGCAGACGGCAACCAGCGCTGCCCTTCATCGATGTCTTCTAACATCATCGGTGCAAAAGGCGGTATGCCTAAGTCGTCGGGCGGGGCGGCCAGCTCATTTAAATCCACTGCGCGTGCTCGTCCAATTAAACCCTCATCCGTCACTGTAAATTCGTAATAAATCCCGTTCCAGAAATTCGCTCCAAATTCATTTGGCTTTTTAAACATAAAGAGTAAATCGTGCGATAGCCATTGGGTGTTGTCTGGGCTAATGGTACGAGGTGATGGGTAGGGATATGGCAAATGGCACCATAGTTCTGGGCCTTCTAAGCATTTCATCTCCTTCATAGAAAGGAAGTAATCGGTGAACTGGCTATGATCAATATGTAATTGATACTGGGTTTGTTCGCCTTCGTGAGTGAATGTGATGCTTCCTATGGTGCGAGCGCTGTTGTCTTTATCGAGTAACTGTATTGTTTGGGTGCCGGATAGGTCTGCAATAGCGGGAGTTGATAGCGTTAAACAAAGACCACTGATGGCGGTGAGTTGACGTGTGAGATGCATCATAGTCGGTTCTGCCTGTTTTTATTGTTAGCCGTGAGAACTACGGTAGTTCAAAAACAGGAGCGCCTTAATGCTACTTTCAGGTTGTTTGAGTATAAATGCCGTTACATGCGGATATCAGTTATGCGCCGCTGATATCCGCTGTAAGGTCTAGCCTAAGAAAAGTTGATAGGACGCGTTGTCTGTTTCGTCCCAGTATTCATAACCGATTTCATCCAGAAACGCTTGGACTTGGCTATGCTCTTGCGCTGGCACTTGCATTCCTACTAAAACACGACCGGCTGCCGCGCCATGGTTGCGGTAATGGAACATGGAAATATTCCAACGGCCGCCTAGTTTGGTTAGAAACTTCATCAACGCGCCAGGTCGTTCAGGGAACTCAAAGCGATAAACCACTTCGTTGTCGACGGCTTCGGGGGCATGGCCTCCGACCATATAACGCACGTGTAGTTTGGCGGTTTCGTCATCGGTTAGGTCAATGACTTCGTCTAAGTGCTCTCGAATTTCAGCCAATAGCTCATCGCGGCCGTCATTGTTAGGTTTAACCTGAATGCCCGCAAATACGACAGCGGTATCGTCATTACTGTAGCGATAGTTAAATTCAGTGATGTTGCGTTTACCTAACGCCGTGCAAAACTTTTTAAAGCTACCTGGCTTTTCTGGGATTTTAGCGGCGACGATGACTTCGCGCTTTTCTCCAAGCTCAGAGCGCTCTGCAATGTGGCGTAAACGGTCAAAGTTCACGTTTGCGCCAGAGTCGATGGCAATCAGTGTTTGGTTGCTGCATTGCTCGCGGGCCACATATTTTTTCATACCCGCAATACCTAATGCTCCAGCGGGTTCACAAATGGAGCGGGTATCGTCGTAAATATCTTTTATAGCCGCGCAGATTTCGTCAGTTGATACGCAGATCACTTCATCGACATATTCACGGGCCAGTTCAAAGGTATTTTCACCAATTTGAGCAACGGCCACGCCGTCAGCAAAAATGCCAACTTGTGGTAGCACGACTCGGCTACCTGCTGCCAGAGCGGCATGCAAACACGCGGCTTCGCTGGGCTCTACGCCAATAACTTTTGTTTCTGGACGCAGGTATTTCACATAAGCCGCAATACCTGCAATCAAGCCGCCGCCGCCAACCGGTACGAAAATAGCGTCAATAGGCCCTGACTCTTGACGAAGAATTTCCATAGCTATTGTGCCTTGGCCGGCAATAACGTCTGGGTCGTCAAAGGGGTGTACATAGGTCATGCCTTTCTCGGCGACTAAGGCTTTAGCGTAGGCTGAGGCATCATCATAGGCGTCGCCGTGCAGTACAACTTTGCCACCTAAACGGCGAACATTGTTGACCTTTAGCTCCGGAGTCGTTTTGGGCATTACAATGGTGGCTTTTACCCCCATTTTTTTAGCCGCCATGGCTAAGCCTTGCGCATGATTACCCGCTGAAGCAGCTACAACACCACAGGCCAGTTGTTCTTCAGTTAACTGACGCATTTTGTTATAAGCGCCGCGAATCTTGAATGAGAACACCGGCTGTAAGTCTTCGCGCTTAAGAAGCACACGGTTATTAAGCCTTTCTGAAAGACCACGAGCCTCATCAAGAGGGGTTTCGACAGCGACGTCATAGACGCGAGCTTCGAGTATTTTTTTGATGTATCGGTGAGCCATGTTGTTAACTAATTTTTCAATAGGATTAGATCTGCAAGTGTCTTGCTAAGCGGTAAATGTGAGTATTTAGCAAGGAGAGGCAGAAATGCTACTCGCTGTGTTGCAATTCGTCTACAAGCGAGGGCAAATGCTGCGTATAATTTGGCCATATTTATGAATAATTAGGGTAAAACCATGACTCAAGATGAAATGAAGCTAGCTGTAGCACAAGCGGCCATCGAGTATATCCGTCCCAAGCTCAATGATGATTCCATTGTCGGCGTAGGAACAGGGTCAACAGCTAACTTTTTTATTGATGAGTTAGCAAAGATTAAACATCTTTTTGCCAGTGCCGTGGCAAGCTCAGATGAGACGGCAAAGCGTTTGGAAGCTCATGGCATCGAGGTCTTGGATCTTAATACGGCTGGGCAACTTGACGTTTATATTGATGGCGCTGATGAGTTTGATCCGCATTTAAATCTCATTAAAGGCGGTGGCGCTGCGTTAACGCGAGAGAAGATTGTTGCAGCGGCCTCTCGTGAATTTGTGTGTATTGTCGACTCTTCAAAGCAGGTGGATATTTTAGGTGGCTTCCCGTTACCTATCGAGGTGATCCCGATGTCGCGCTCCTATGTAGCACGAGAAATAGTAAAGCTTGATGGCGCTCCGGTTTATCGTGAAGGTGTCGTAACAGATAACGGGAACGAGATTCTCGATGTGCATGATTTGTCGATCGTTAACCCTAAAGAGTTAGAGCGCGTTTTAAATAACGTGGTAGGGGTAGTGACGAATGGTTTGTTTGCTAATCGTGGTGCTGATGTCGTATTGATGAGCACTCCTGATGGCGTAGAAACGTTTAAGCGCTCATAAACGGAGCGTTAGATCAAAGCTCCCCATAATCTATTCATGGGGAGCGTATCTTAGATCAAGATTTTGTGGAGTGTGTTAACGAGTCGTCCAGTGCTTTAAGAATATCATTGAGCACGTCCTCTACAGGTTGATCGATATCGATATGAACCGCTTCATCGGTTAGTGGCTCGATGAGATCTCCAAACTGGCTCTCCAACATGCCTCGACCGTTAAAATAATGGCCTTCGCGTTGTTGATGACGTTTCCAAATCGTATCGATATCGCCTTTTAAGTAAATTAACGTGGCCTCATTGCCTTGACGTAACAGCTCACGATACTGGGGCTTAAGTCCAGAGCACGCCACAACCGCATTCGGCTTGCTAGTAATTAACTGATTGAGAGTGTGTAGCCACTCGCGACGATCATGGTCATTGAGTGGGGTGCCTTGGCGCATTTTTTCTACGTTCTCAGGGGGGTGAAAATCATCTCCATCATAAAATGATAGGCCCAAGTGCTCAGCCAGCAATGATCCGATCAAGGATTTACCGCAACCCGATACGCCCATCACAATTATCTTTTGCTTATTCATCGCTTATTTCCACCACAAAGACAGTTGCGGAAAGGCGATAACCAGCGCAAGCACTATGATCTGCAACGCAATGAACGGTAGCAGGGCAGAGAATATCTCACCCAAGCTGATATCTTTGGGAGCCACCGACTTAAGGTAAAACGCCGCTGGGCCAAATGGAGGTGATAAAAAAGACACCTGCATGTTCAAGCAAAACACCACACCAAACCAGATAGGGTCTAAGCCGAGGCCGACAATAATGGGTACAAAGATAGGCATAGTGAGTAACGCAACACCCACCCAATCAAGGAACATGCCCAAAATCAGCAAAATCACCATCATGATCAATACGGTGCCCATAACATGACCGTTACTCAGCGACAGAATGACGCTTTCGACAAAGTCGATGCCGCCCATCAAGTTGTATACGCCGACTAGTGCGCTAGCACCGATACCAATCCACATGATCATACCGCAGGTTTGCATAGTCGATTTGGCGCTATCTTTGAGCATCTGGACATTAAGTTCGCCACGAATCAGCGCGCTGAGCATAATGCCAACAACACCCAGTGCCGAGGCTTCGGTGACTGACGCGACACCGGTGTAAATGCTGCCCAGAACGATGGCGACCGTTAGACCTGGGAAAAATAGCGCTTTGAAGTAATTCGTTTGTTTGGCGTCATCTTCTTTTTGCATTTCATCCGACGGTAGCGGCGCTAAAGAAGGGTCCATCCAGCAACGGATTAGTACGTAAGCGACATAAAATAGCGCGAGGATAGCTGCCGGTAAAAAAGCCGCTTTAAACAAGTCACCTATCGACACGCTGGCGGTCATGCCGTAGATAATCAACACAATGCTCGGAGGCATCATAGTACCAAGCGCACCACCGGCACAGGTTGTACCAATAGCGAGCTTGCGGTTATAGCCTAAACGCAACATTTGCGGTAAGGCTAAAATACCTAAAAGAACGGTTTCTCCGCCGATGACACCGGACATAGACGCTAGAATTACAGCAACGACTAAGGTTTGAACGGCTACGCCTCCGCGTATTTTACGCGCGGCCTTCTTCATGGCGTCGAATAAATCAACAGCGATACCTGAGCGATCGAGCAGGGCTGCCATGAGAACAAACATGGGCACGGCCAAGAAAACATACCCGTTGACAAAGCTATACATGCGGCTGGTCACGAGCGGTAGAGCATCAACGCCAAACCAACCAAGAGTAAAAATTAACGCCACTAGCCCTGTTACAAAGGCTAATTGCATGCCAGTAAGCAGCAAGCCAATCAATAGGACCAGCATCGCTAAACTGCCTAAGCCGATACCGAGAGAAGATAAATCAAACATGATGACGGCCTCGATGTGTTAATGCTTTGAGCCGAGAGACTTCGTTAATAAGGTGCAATAAAAACTGAATAAACATAACGCAAACAACGACCAGAATGACGGCCTTTAACAGGGAAGGAAATGCAGGGTCCCATGCCGATCCTGATGTCTCAAGGCGGATATCGCCAAAGGGTGTTACCCAGCTGCTGTATGTGATTTCCCAAGCGCCGTAGACCAGCATGCCGGTGAAAGCCAGGCCTGCAAGGTGGTGGAAAATGTTTAGATAATGGCGCGTACGTTCGGAAACTTGGTCGTATATAAGCACAACGCGTACGTGTTTATTATTAGCTAGAGCATATGCTCCGCCTACAACAAATAATGACCCGCCAATAAACGAAGCGCTTTCATGCACCCACATAGTGGGGGCGTTGAAGATGTAACGCATCACAATTTCATAGAATGAAATGGCAACAGTAAAGATAAACAATAGGCTAAGTAGGTTACCAATACGAAGGATAAGGCGGTCAAGAAGGTTTCTGCCTTGTTCATCGTCGGGCGAGTGATCGGGCGTGCCACCCAGATGATCTGTCGATTGCATAAAAACTCCAACAAAACAGAGCTAGGCCTGTTTATCTAGGCTGGTTAGTCGAGGTAAGGAGGAAGACGTTTATGGGCCTAAGAAGACCCATAAACCGTACTAGTAACGCAAATTAAAGCAGGCCATTCTCTTTCAGGTATGTAGAGATGGAGTTGTAGACTTTTTCAGCGTTAGGAGACTTTTGTGCATAAATTTCCCACTGAGACTGGGCGATAGCACGGAATTTTTTACGCTCTTGTGCTGACCAGTCGTGAATGGTGATTTCAGAATTAGCTTGTGCTTCTTTTACCGCTAGCTGGTCGGCTATACGCAATTGGGTTGTAATATCTTGTGCAAAATCGCGTACCGACATGGTTAAAATTTCTTGAAGATCCGCTGGCAATTTATCCCATTTCTTTTGGCTAACCGAAATATCGATCAATGGCAAAGAATGGAAACCGGGCTGTACTGGGTGAGTTGCTACATCGTTCATGCCGGCTTTTTGGTTTGTTGAGAATACCGTGTAGTCGGCGGCATCAATAACGCCTTTGCTTAATCCAGTAAATACTTCGGAGCCTGGTAAGTTAACCGGAGACGCACCCGCTGCAGCAAAGACTTGTTGTACTAAGCCCTCTGGTGCCCGCAGTTTGAGGCCTTTTAAATCTTCTACACCGTTCAAAGGCACTTTAGAAACAAACGACTCAACGCCGGTTGTTGAGCCGCCGACAAATTTAACGCCATAGGGTGCGTAAAGGTCAGTCATTACTTGGTAGCCACCGCCATAGTTAATGTACTGTAGTAGCTGAGATGTATCTGACCAGGCGCCAACTGTATTACCAATAAGACCAAACGCTGGGTCTTTACCTGAGAAGTAACCCGTCGCTGTTACGTGACCATCGAGTATGCCCATCTTAATCGCGTCTAATGTTTCAGTGTGTTTAACTACACTGCCTACAGGGAGTAGTTCAATATCAAGGCGCCCACCAGACAGCGCTTCTACGCGATCAGCCCACTCTTGTTGAACTTGATAGTTTTTATCACCTGATGGATCAGATGACTGAATTTTAAAGGTAAAGTCAGCCGCCTGTGCGGTTACAGAAACCAAGCCCGCCAAGGCTGTTGTTAGAAGCGCTTTTGAGAAATTCATTAAATCAGTTCCTATGTTTATTTTTTTCGGGACTTTTAGTCAGCGACCGGAAGTGTATCCGAGCACTACCGCGTAACGCCTTGATGCGATGCTAGTCAGGATCGTGTTAAAGCTATGTTACCGGTAACAATGTAAATGTTACTGGTAACTTTGGCGCATAACAAGCCTTTTATACGTCTAAATAGGTTAGTTGGCTAATTTTTGAACACGCCGAAAAGGCGAGTTTTCATGCAAGTTATTGAAAAAAAAGGGGCATGCTTTAAAAAAGCAAACCCCTTCACAGGCGTAAAAGAATAACTGGTTGCTTACCAGAATAAGTAAGCAAAAGCGGTGATAACACAAATACAAATGATGTTTAGCACCATGCCTACGCGCATCATTTCGCTCTGCTTAATATAGCCAAGACCAAAGACAATGGCGTTAGGTGGCGTGGCTACCGGAAGCATGAAGGCACACGAAGCAGAAATCGCAATAATGGCTGATAAGATCACAGGAGAAATCCCCATGCTATCGGCGATCGCTGCGAAAACCGGAATGAGGATAGCGGCACTCGCTGTGTTACTGGCAAATTCTGTCAACATCACAACGAAAGCCGTAATAGTCAGTAATGATACTAAAATACCGGCATGGTCTAGCAAGTGAGACAAGCTTTGCGCAAGAAACTCACTTGCGCCTGTCGCTTTAAGAACGCCACTTAAGCAAATGCCCCCACCGAATAAGATGAGCACGCCCCAGTCAGTACTTTTCTCAATGGTTTTCCATTCAACAACACGTGATGCACACAGCAAGATGATGGCGGATATGGCAATAACAGTATCAAGGCTTGCAATACCACCCAGTGCTTTATTGAGAGGGCCGCTAAATATCCAGCTGAGTACAGCCAACCCAAAAATGATAATGGTTAGAATGCGGCTGCGGGTCCATTCGATGTTGGTCGATTGTTGCTCAAAACGGTAACTGAGGTTTGGTTTTGTTAACAAGTATAAGATGGCGACGGCCATCGGAAGTAGGATCAACGTAATAGGTAGGCCTAGTTGCATCCACTGTGAAAAGTTTAATTTAGCTTCGGCGGCGGCTATTGCGTTGGGAGGGCTACCAACAATAGTGGCAATACCTCCAATGCTGGCGCAGTATGCAATGCCCAGCAGAATAAAAAGAAAAGTAGGGCGGTCTTTTTCCCCATCCAGTTTGTTCATTATCCCTAACACTAAGGGCAGCATCATAGCGGTGGTTGCTGTATTACTGATCCACATTGATAGGCCTGCAGTAACGGCAAAAAGCATCAACACAGCGACACTCATCCGACCTTTTGCGATAGCGACCACTTTATTAGCAATAGCTTTGTCTAGCTCTTGATGATGCAGAGCGGCGGCTAATGCAAAGCCTCCCAAAAACAAAAAGATGATGGGGTTAGCAAAGCTAACTAGAGCTTCAGAGGCTTTAAAAACGCCAGTCGCTATGGCCAGCAAAGGTACTAATAACGCTGTAACGCTCACATGCAATGCTTCGGTTAACCAGAGAATGGCCACAAAAACTAAAATGCTGAGTCCTTTAACAACATTAGCCTCAAATGGCAGTGTGTTAAGGAGAATTACGAACAGGGCAATGTCGGCTAATAGAATTAGCAAATGTCGCGAATTAATTGTCATAGGGATTCCGGCTCAGGAAAGAAGTGTCTGTAATTTGTGCTGTGCATTATACATTCCAATCTGACCGTAAGAATAACAATTGGTTTAGGTGAACAGTCTTTTTCCCAAAGTGATTAAGGCGGTGAGAGCTTGTTCTTTTATGTATGATGTATTACTTTTTATTTGTCTATGCCTTAATCACAACTGCGTTAGGAAGCCTCTCATGAAATCGATCCATGTATTGTTAGTTTGGCCGAACCGTCCAGAGCAAATGGCAATGCTAGATGACGCATATCATCTCCATCGCTATGACTTGGCTAGCGAGGAGGGCAGGGTAAGCATGCTGGATGAATTTGGTGATCAAATACGTGCGGTGGTAACCACGCATGGCGGTGGGCTTGAAAAGTCATTAATTGATCGTTTGCCCAATCTAGAAATTGTGGCTTGCAGTAGTGTTGGTCTAGATACTTTATGTGTTGATGAGTGCAAAGCTCGTGGCATTCAGGTAACCAATACACCGAATGTGCTGACTGATGATGTAGCCGATATGGCATTGCTACTTCTGCTCGCTACCGTTAGGCGTTTAGTGCCCGGTATTCATTGGGTGCACAGTGGAGATTGGGTCAATAAAGGCATGATGCCGCTGAACACTTCCGTTTATGGTAAAACCGTTGGGATAGTAGGGTTAGGGCGTATTGGTAAAGCCATCGCGCATCGTGCTCAAGCCTTTGGTATGAAGGTTTGCTATTACGGACGTCGTCAATCCCCCGATGTGGATTACACCTATTACGATACTATTGAGGCGCTCGCGCATGATGTCGACATTCTCATGCCTGCCATTCCTGGCGGAGAGAGCACCGAAGGTTTGATTAGCAAGCCAGTACTGAAAGCGCTGGGGCCTCAAGGCTACTTCATTAACATCGCCCGCGGGAGTGTGGTCGATGAAAACGCATTGGTTGAACTACTCTGCGCTGGTCAGCTAGCGGGAGCGGGCTTGGATGTGTTTGCAGACGAACCGCATGTGCCCGAGGCTCTGCTTGCGTTAGATAATGTCGTTTTACAACCTCACTGCTCCAGTGGAACTTATGAAACACGTGGTCGTATGGCGCAATTGGTTGTGGATAACTTAGCCGCACACTTTGCAGGCAAGGCCCTTATAACGCCGGTTTGAGTCATTTGTAGTGGTTCGTAAAAGCATGAGACCTGAGGCTAGGGTGATTCAAAAGCCCTATCTACCTGTGCTATCGTTGCACCGCTTTGCAGGTCTCTTGCGTAAAGAGCATCAAAAAGGAATTCGTTTAAACGAAGCTGTCCCCGCAACTGTATACGGGTAGCGATTCATCACAGCATTGGCTGATGATCACTGAGGTTTGCCTTGGGAAGGTCGATGAATTGCAATGATCCGTGAGCCAGAATACTTGCCTGCAAGCATAACTATTTCTGATAGCCGGGGCGTGCCATCAAGGAGTGATCTGCGTTACGGCGGTTTATGCATGGCATAAGTTGTTTTTCTGCGTTTGTCTTTCCTCACCTCGGTTATCACTGGATCGGGGTGTGTCGTGATCAAGCTGTTTTCATTATGTGTTTTGTTGTGTCTTACTTTACCGGCTTATGCCGCGTCCTTATTGGCGATTACGTCGGCGGCTAATGTGCCTGAGCTGGTGTCGGGGGCGCATCGATTTTTAAAAGCGCAGCCGAGTGATCAAGTAATTATCCGTTCGACTGATCAGTGGAAACAATTGTCTCGCCATGAGCAAGCCTCATTATTATCTAACGCGGATATCGTGTTTGCCGCAGGCGTGTTTGGAGAGCCTGTTGCTCGGCTTCAGGCCGCGTTGGATGCGGGTGAGATGCGTTCATTTGTTGCACTACATAGTGATCGCTCCTTGGTGCTGCAATCCCATATTATGGGCCGACGCTTATTAAACAATGATGCAGATTTAGATGCGTTAATGGGGCACCCCAGTTTGGATCAAAGCCCAATGGAGTGGATGACTCAGCACGTAGCAAAACATCGCAATGCTCAAGAATGGCTGCAGGCACGGCTTTTTTGGTTAGGGCGTGATAGCTATAACATGGAAGGGCTGTTTTATCACTTATCGCATTTAGCGACGCAGAAGCAGGTAGATGAAGCAACACGTTTTCTACCTCATTTAATCTCACCGATTCGATTAGTGTATCAAGGCGAAACGACCGACTATCGCACGTTTGATATGAGTGTAAAGCCGCGTTGGGTCGTGGTAATGGATTATGAAACAGGTGATCGTCAAGGGGATAAATCGGTTAATGAGGCAATGTGTACCGCCATCGAGCAGCGTGATTCAAGTCTAGGGTGCTTATCTCTGTTGGCCAGCTGGGGAGACGCGAGTGTGGCCGCACTAGAATGGTTGACCGAGCACGACTCGTCCTTGGCTGCCATTATTAGTTTGCAGAGTTTTGTGATGGGCGGTAGTACAGGACGGGAGCAAGCCTCTCAACTTTTATCTCAATTGAATGTGCCTGTTATTGCCGCGCTGCGCTTAAATGATATGAGCGAACAGGCATGGCGCTTATCAGAGGAAGGCTTGCCGTGGGACTCGGTGCATTACCGAGTAGCTATGCCTGAGTTACAAGGGATTGGGCAGTCCATTATAGTGGCGGCGAAAGGTGCCGAGAGGGTTGATCAGCAAACAGGTGCTGCACTGGCAGTGATAACGCCCATTAAGGGGCAGATTGATATCCTAGCCCAACGGGTTGAGCGTTGGAGTCATTTGCAACAAACAGCGAATGCCGATAAAAAAATAGCCATTATTTATTACAACCACCCGCCTGGGCGCCATAATATTGGTGCCGATAACCTAAATGTGCCTGAGTCTCTTTTTGGAATACTGTCGTCGCTAAAAGCGGCTGGGTATCAGACCGGTGAATTACCTGAGAATGCGGAGGCGCTGCTTGATCTTCTACAAGAGCAAGGTGTTAATTTACCCGAAGATGGTGAGGCGCTGCGCACCATGGCAACCAAGGTTGCAACGGTATCTCCGGATCAGTACAGCACTTGGTTCTCAAGTTTGCCAGAGTCCCTTCAGAACGAAATGCAGTACGGCCCTCTAGGGTATTTGCACAGCGCGTTTAAGCAAGCACAGCAGCTAGAAAATTCTGAAACCGGACGGCAGATGATGCGTCGGGTGATTAGTGATTTAAAACATGCCGTAGAAGGTGCTGATCATAAGGGGCGCGAGCGGGTGCTAAGCTTGCTGAATCAGTTGGAGGCAATATACGAAACGCCTGAGCTAACGGATAAAGTCTGGCACAGCGCGAAAGAGTACATCGATGCTATTGTTGAGCAACAAATAGAAGGCATTCGCGGTTGGGGCGCGCCACCCGGTAACGTAATGGTGTCTGGTGGTCAGCTTGTGTTACCTGGGCTTCAATTTGGCAATGTCTTTATCGGGCCGCAACCTCCACGAGGGTGGGAGCTTAACGAGGAGCTACTGCATGCTAATCTGTCGTTTCCTCCTCCCCACCAATATCTCGCTTTTTATCAATGGTTGCAGAAAGAGTTTAAAGCTGATGCGCTTGTGCATGTTGGGCGTCACTCTACGTATGAGTTTTTGCCAAGGCATCGCGTTGGCATGAGCCCAGAAGATTACCCTGCCGCTATTGTCGATGACCTTCCCAGTGTATACCCCTACATCGTGGATGGTGTTGGGGAAGGCATACAAGCTAAACGCCGTGGTCAGGCCATTATGGTTGACCATCTAACACCTCCGCTAGATAGCACGGAGCTATACGATCAATTACTGGCGTTACGTCAATTGATTGAAAGTTACGAAGCGGCCCCGGATACGGCTGTTGCCATGCGCCAGCGAGCGATTGCAGAGGTACGTGCGCTGGTGGCTCAACTGCATTTGGAAGATGAGCTGACAGCTAGCATGGCTGGCGAATTAACAGTACGGGGTTTAACTCGCTTTGATGAAGTGGATGACACCTTATTAGTCCATGAGGTAGGGCATTATCTAACCGGGCTGCAAGAATCCTTTATGCCACTGGGTTTGCATCGATTTGGTCAAGCATGGAGCGCTGAAGCTGTGGATACCATGTTGGCTTCGATGGGGCAGCAGTCATCGTTAGCCGATAACGTGCGTACTCAACTAAAGGCTTCGCCTGCGGCGGAAATGAGCGCCTTATTAGCAGGTTTATCCGGTGAATTTATTGAGCCAGGTAAAGGTAATGACCCCATACGAACGCCTGAAGTGCTGCCAACTGGACGTAACTTTTTTGCGCTTGACGGTAGCCTTATTCCCACGAAGTTAGGTTATCAGGTGGGCGTTACCTTAGCGCAAAAAGCGAATCAACAAGAAGGGATAGCTCACATGGATCAAGATGCGGACAGCATCGTACTGTGGGCTTCCGATGTGGTGCGTGATGAGGGCGCACTAATTGCCTTCGGATTGGATCGCTTAGGTATCAAGCCCGTATGGAACAGTCGCGGTATTGTTAAAGGGTTAGCGCGCGTAGATTTAAATACGGCATCTAATAACCCTGATCGATCTCCCCGTATCCGTCACGATATCGTATTCACCACATCAGGCTTGTTTCGTGACTTATACGGTGCGCAAATTATGTGGTTAGAACAAGCGGTGCTGATGGCTCTTGATGCTTCGGCAAACACTATCCGCAGCCAATATCCCGCTCTCGATTATGCCCTCACAACAGCGCTTGCGCCGTTAGGAGACTTACAGCAGCCAGGTGATGATCCGCTATCCCGTAATCGATTGGCGGCACGTTGGGTGCGTGATGCACAAGCAGCCTTAAATCAAGGTATGCCCGTTGAGCAAGCGGCTGTTCAAGCCACCTATCGAATTTTTGGTACGGCTCCCGGTGCTTATGGCGCCGGTATAAATCGGCTGGTTGAGCGCTCGGGAGCATGGCAAGACAGGCAGGAGCTTGCGAGTACTTACTTACTCCGTATGGGCCATGTTTATGGTAGAAACCTGCAGGGGAAAGCCAAACAATCCTTGTTTAAGCAGCGGCTACAAACCGTTGGGCAAACCTACCTTGGCCGTGCCAGTAACCTCTATGGTCTTATTGATAACAACGATGCTTTCGATTACCTCGGAGGTTTGAATTTAGCCGTCGAGACATTCTCAGGGCAGATACCAAAGGGGTTTGTACTGTCCCATGCGGATAGCCAAAATATTCAGGTAGAACCGCTACAAGTGGCTTTGTTGTCTGAGTTACGAGGACGCTTTTTAAACCCTCAATGGATCGAACCGCTGATGCAGGAAGGCTACGCCGGAGCGCGTACTATGGGCAGTGAGTTTATTGAATACCTTTGGGGATGGCAGGTGACTAGCCCTGATTTGATAAAAAGCTGGGCATGGGACGAAGTAAAGCGTGTTTATATTGATGATGGGTTGGAGCTAGAACTGGATACCTTTCTATCGCAAGGTCAAAACGCGCACGTTAAGTCCAATATGTTGGCTGTTATGTTGGTAGCTGCACACAAAGAGTTTTGGCAAGCCGATCAAGAAACCATAACCCAGTTGGCGAATGAGTTTACCGACCTCGTTTTGGAAAATGGTTTACCTGGCAGCGGGCATACTAGCCCTAGCCATCCCATGTTTGGTTGGTTAGAGAGCTATGTTGAACCGGCTAGCTATCAAAAATTACAGGCATTACTCACAAAAGCACAAACGGAATTAGCGCCTCAAGCGCAGGCTTCCGTTAATATCGCTAGCCGCATCACCGAGGTCGATATCAGTACAACAGAGGCTCAAAAAGGCGCTAAAAATTCACAAACGTCCCAAAAAGAAGACCACATCATTACAGAAAGTGATGCGCTTTATTTTGGCTTATTTGCAGCGACGTTATTAATGTTGTGGGGGTACTGGCGCGGAAGCCGTTCTGGCATGCCCAAACCTACCTCACGGAGGGACTGAGGTTATGATGAGTTCGTATTCCATTGGGCTAATGCATCAACTGGTTGCTTTACTTTTAGAGCCCGTTATATGGGGATTACTGGCTTTGACGGCCTTGGCCGTGGTTGAGCTAGGAATGTTACCTGCCGAGCGTTATAAGGGTATTCCTCGTTTTATCAAACAAAAAAACGCAGAGAGCTTAGAGGTGATAGCGATCAAGCGTATAGAACGCAGCGACTTTATTGCCCGCATAGCGCCTATGCTAGGTCTAATGGGAACGCTTATTCCGCTGGGGCCGGGGTTATCAGCTTTGGGTAACGGGGAGCTGGATATACTGACTACCGCGATGAGTGTTGCTTTTGATACCACAGTGCTCGGCTTGTTGGTGGGTGTGGTGGGCTTTGTGATCGGGCGGCTTAGACGTCGCTGGTATGATCAAGCCCTTACACAGTTGGAAGCACGGTCATGAGCCGACGCTGGAACCGTGGTCGCTTTGATCAAGGCGATAATGAACCGTTGGGCCCCATGTCTAATTTAGTTGATCTGATGTTAGTGTTTGCTTGTGGGCTTATCGCTGCCCTCATCGCGTTGAGCGATCAATTGCAGGCGCATTTTAACCCGCAGGATAAAACGCAACAAACGATAACATCCGGTAAAGAACTGCCCAACTTACCCTCAGGTAGCGCCAATGGCGCCGCCGGTTATGAGTCGGTCGGGCAGGTGTATCGTGATCCAAAAACGGGCCAACTGATTTTGATTGGGGAGTGATGCTTACCACAACTCAACCGCCTGCCAAATCAACCTCAAAGCCATGAGCGTTAGTATCCAGTTCAGTATCAGACTGAAGTGTTTGTCTTGAACGCGTTTTAGCACTCGTAAGCCTATATATGTGCCGATGGCACCGCTGATGATCATAGCGATTAATAGCGGTAGCCATGCGGTAATATTGATACCGGCTTCCTCAAATACAGCGATTTTAAGAACGTGTTGTAATGACATAGCCGCTGCAAAGGTCGCGACAGTTTTAAAACGGTCACTGTAGATTTGCTTCAGAAAAGCACCGACTAACGGCCCCGTAGCACCCACAAATAGTGAGATAAATGTTGTTACACCACCCGCGAACACCGTACCCCAAGAGCCAAGTATGAGCTTAGGGAGTTTCGGCCCCCAGCAGAGGTAGAGAATAAAGCTGGCGATGGTCAGGTACATAACGGCGGGGGGTAATGCTACCAATACATAATGCCCGATAAACGCGCCTACTAAGGCACCGGGTAAAAAGCGTGCAATTAACCCCCAGTCGATATGGCGCCAGCTCATGGTCGCGCGGCCTGCGTTTGAACCCAGTTGAACCACTCCATGCAGCGGAATGATCAACTGCGGTGGTAATACTTGCGCCATGGTTCCGAGCAGAATAATGCCGCCGCCAGCACCTAAACAGGCCGTTAGAAAAGACGTAAAGCCTGCGACAAAGATGAGGACAGTCGCAATAAAAGGGGAAAGGCCGTTAAATAAAAATTCAGACATGGGTATTTAAGTATCCAGTAAATGACTCGTAGCATACCTACTTCTTTCATTATTGGTGGCTTTTCAGTGTAAAGAAACCTAAATTTTTATGTTGGCGATAGTCTTATAACCTGACATATGTCTGAATTTGGATGTGTCTGTAAAAGCAGCTAGAGCGATGAAAGGGCGTCATGCTGCTTATGATTTGGAATTTCAAGAAATAATGGGGCAAAAATAAAATGAGATACTTTGCGTTATTAATTGGTTTGGCAATAGTTATCTCTGGTTGCTCTTCTGTGGTGTATCAAAAAACAGAGCTTTATCAGGCATATAACGACTACAGAACAGAGACGAATCGGGACAATGTCATTGCTTTGGCGCCTACGTTTTTTGCTCCAAAGTTGTTAGGCTTATAGTCCCGCCACACCTTTAAAACTCCACCACAACATTCCCTTTTGGTGCCGAGCAGCACGAGAGTATATAACCGTCTTCGACATCGTCTTCTGTGATGCCGCCGTTATGAGTCATATCAACATCGCCTTCTAGCACTTTGACTTTACAGGTGCCGCAGATGCCCATACCGCAGGCTTTAGGAATATGGAGGCCAAGCTTGGCTGCGGCAGCGTGTACCGTTTCGCCCGGGGCAATTTGGACGCTTTTCCCGCTGTCGGCAAAGCTAACAGATAGCAGTTCGCTGGCGGGCATGGCGTCGGCGTCTTCCTGAGCTTGTTCTGCCGACTGAATCGCGTCTTCTTCGATGGTTTCGGGGGTCGCGCCGAAGGACTCTTCATGGTAGCGGCGCATGTCAAAACCAGCGTCTTCAAGCATTTTTTTAACGGCTTTCATGTAAGGCGTTGGGCCACAACAGAAGACCTCGCGCTCTAAGAAGTCGGGTGCGATCAGTTGCAATAAAGCCAGTGTCAAAAAGCCACGATACCCCGACCATGGTTGTCCTGATTCGAAGCGTTCGCAGATGGTGTGCACACGGAAATTTTCGATTCGTGAGGACATGGTATCCAGCTCGCGTCGATAGATGATATCGCGAGGTGTCCGGGCGCTGTGAACAAAAACCGCATCGGCATTGGTGTTGGTGTCATAAGACCAGCGCGCCATTGACATAACAGGCGTGATGCCGACACCTCCGGATAAGTAGAGGACTTTATCCGCCGGGAAGTCGATGCTGTTAAATTGCCCAACGGGGCCGTGAACAGCGAGCTCCATACCTTCGCTCATGGTGTCGTGTAACCAGTTAGAGACTTGCCCGCCTGGGACGCGTTTAACGGTAATTGAGAAACTATAGGGTACGGAGGGAGAGCTAGAAATGGTATACGAGCGGAAAACCGCCTCACCCTGTATTTCTAGCTCTAAGGTGACAAACTGGCCCGGCTTAAAAAAGAACATGACGGGCTGCTCGGCCATGAAACAGTAAGTTTTTACATCCCACGTTTCATTAATCACTTTGACACAACGCACTTTATGGCGGCCATTACTCCAGGTTTGTGTGGTAACCGGGATAAAAGTGTCGGCTGTGGCTGTAGCAGCGTTCGTGTCTGTCATGGCGTTGTCTCGCACGTCTGTGGGGTCGGTTGTTTTTCCGAATAAGCCGCCATTGTCTGACCAAGTATCTCTCAGCATTTAGTTGTTTACGACAAAGACTTATCTAGGATGACCACTAGCAAGGCTAGAGTCATTAAGTACGTCTGTTTCAGCATGGTTCGTGTCGTGAACAGGTAACTACTGAAAGGCGTTGCAGCGCAGGATTAGCGGAACACAAATCCTTACAGCGGGCAGGGTCTCCATGAGCCAACTGGCAAGCTTGTGCGGTGTTTAACTGTTAGCGATTGCGTGTCGCTTATTATCGAAAAAAGGAGTGGCCGCATGAGCCCGATAGACTTACTTAACACGACCTGCTCTGATCTTGAGCAAGCGAAAGCCAAAACTACTGCGCTGTTGACAGAGCGCCAGGCGGGTTATTCGCTGTCGCAGCCTTTGTATAACGATCCGCATATGTTCCGTATTGATATGGAGGAAGTTTTCGAGCGCGAATGGTTGTTTATGGGGATGAGTAGCGAGATCCCCAAACGTGGTGATTATATCACTGTCGAAGTAGGCCAAAACCCAGTACTCATTGTGCGCGACGCCAATGGTGATATTAACGCCTTCCATAATACCTGTCGGCATCGTGGTTCTCGCTTATGCTCAAAAGAACGAGGCAAAGTGGCTAACCTTGTGTGTCCGTATCACACTTGGACATACGACCTAAAAGGCAATTTATTGTTTGCAGGCACAGAGATGGGCGACGGCTTTGATATGAAAGAACATGGCTTGCGTTCTGCCCATTGCCGCGTTGCCGGAGGTTTTATTTTTGTCTGTTTAGCAAAGCATCCACCGGAATCTGATTTTGATGAGTTTTTGGCGACGTTAGATGAATATATGGAGCCATATGATGTTGACAATACCAAGTTAGCCGTTGAATCCACCTTGATTGAAAAGGCTAATTGGAAGTTAGTGTTAGAGAATAATCGGGAGTGCTATCACTGCGAAGGCAGCCATCCGGAATTGCTAAATACCTTGCTAGAATGGGACGACACAGAAGACCCGCGCGCGCCGCAAGACTTTTTAGATCACTATGCAGAACAAGCTGCCCAATGGGATGCCGAGAACATTCCGCACAAGCACAAGAGCTTTGGTTTGCGTAACCGTATTGTCCGCATGCCGCTTAAAAAAGGCACTAACGTGATGACGATGGATGGCCAGTCTGCCTGTAAGCAATTACTGGGTCGGATTAAAAATCATCAACTGGGATCGATGCGTATTTTGCACTTACCTAACTCTTGGAATCACATGCAAAGTGATCACTTTATCGTATTCCGTGTTTTACCTATCTCCGCACAAGAGACCATGGTGACGACTAAGTGGTTTGTTCACAAAGATGCCGTAGAGGGCGTGGATTATGATGTTGATCGCTTACGTCATGTGTGGGATGCGACTAATGATCAAGACCGGGTATTAGCCGAAGAAAACCAGCGCGGCATTAACTCGCGCGCCTACACGCCAGGGCCTTATTCCACCACGTACGAGTTTGGTGTGATTAACTTTGTCGATTGGTATAGCAATAGTGTATTGGCAAATCTAGCGACATCATCGCTGAAATAAAGGTGTAAAAGAGTGGTGAGACAAGGGGCATATGCCCCTTTTCTTTTCTTGATTGCCTGAACGTTAATACAAATTATCGTATTTTTGAGCGGCGAAAAACTCTCAACGGTATGATTATTATGCCGTGAGTGTAGACCATTGGGTAAGGTAAGCACGTACCTCTGGCAACACGAGCGAGGCTTTCTCTTCAAGGCTGTGGATAAGTTGAATTAATGATGCTTTCTGTTGCGGGTGTTCGGCTAACCAGGCTTGCATGCGGGGGGTGTCGTCGCTAAACATTATGTCTGATTCGATATGGCTTTCCTTAAAGGCGTTACGAATATCTTCCATGTCGACTAAGTCTGCAATCATCATTGCATGGGTCCTCCATTTCGTTGACATAGCTGCCATACGTCGATGGCAGCTATGTTGGTTGGCCATGAGGATTAATAGAGATGAACGTCTTGTTTCAGGCCTCGGTAAAGACTAAAACACATCACAATCAACACAACCGTAAAAGGTAGACCGGTGGTTATCGCGCCTGCTTGTAAAGCGGTTAAGGCTTCAGAGCCTCCGCCGACTAGCAGTGTGCCTGCAATTATGCCGACTAACGTGGCCCAAAATAGCCGCTGAGGCATAGGCGCATCTGTTTTACCGCCAGCAGTAATGCTATCAATCACCAACGAGCCAGAATCGGCTGAGGTAATGAAAAACACCATCACAAGCACGATACCCATAAACGACAGCAATGAGGTTAGCGGTAAGTTATCGAACATTTGGAACATGGCCAGTGACACGTCACCGATACCGTTTGCCAGCTCGCCAATACCGTTACTGGCTTGTTCAATAGCAGTGCCGCCCATCACGCCCATCCAGAACACAGTGACTAGTGTTGGGATTAGCAATACCGCAATGAGAAACTCGCGCACGGTTCTACCACGAGAGACTCTTGCAATGAACATGCCTACAAATGGTGACCAGCTGACCCACCATGCCCAATAGAAAACCGTCCAACCGTGGAACCAAGTCGTATCTTCGCGGCCAACCCAGTTAGAAAGCGGGATAATATCGGTCACATAGTTAGTTAGCACTGTACCCATCGCGCCAAAAATAGCTAACGTAGGCCCAACGACGATAATAATAGCGATCATACTGGCAGCTAGTAACATATTGATATTGCTTAGTATTTTGACACCGCCTTCTAGCCCGCGGGAAACAGATACGAGTGCGATTGCTGTCACGATAACAATAACGCCTAACTGGGTGCTAATGCTGTTATCGATACCGAACAGATAGTTAAGGCCGCCAGCCGCTTGTTGTGCGCCTAAGCCCAGCGAGGTCGCTAGGCCAAAGATAGTGGCGAGTACGGCAAGAATATCAATGATATGACCTGCAACGCCCCAGCAGCGCTCACCTAGCAGAGGGTAAAAAGCCGAGCGAATGGTCAGCGGTAAGCCTTTGTTATAACTAAAAAACGCTAGTGATAGCGCAACAACACCGTATATCGCCCATGGATGCAACCCCCAGTGGTACATGGTAGCGCCCAAAGCGACATCGGCCCCTGAAGGCGTGCGTGCAGTCGCGTTTAATGGTGTGCCGTACCAGTCTGTGTAATAGGCTACGGGCTCGGCGACACTCCAAAACATTAATCCAATGCCCATACCTGCAGCAAACAGCATGGCAAACCACGAAAGACGTGAAAAGTCCGGTTTGGCCGTTGCACCACCGAGGCGCACTTTACCGACAGGCAGTAGGATTAATGCAATACAGAAAAGCACAAACACATTGCAGCCAATCATGAATAGCCAGTCAAAGTTTTCAATCGACCAGCCGCGAGCATTAGTTAAGCCTGTTTTGGCTTCGCTAGGGAAGAGCAGGGTAGCTACAATAAAGAGTAAAATAAGCCCAGCGCTAATACCGAAAACGGGGTTGTGGATATCAAATCCAATGATTTTTACATTGTCTTGACCGACCTTGTAGTCGGTATCATATTGCGCATGATAGGCGGCATCATCCTGACCTATCGCATGAGTTTCACCTGACATCGCATTTCCTCGCAGTTATTAATAAAGATGAGTTACACATCACTTTTCATACTACAAACTCTGTTCGGTGCAGGTATTCTGCTAGCGACAGCTAACGGGGTATTAGGGAAGGAAAAACGACATCAAAGCCCGCCCTAGAGCAGGCTTTGTAGAGTGGCGCTACATACGCAATTGTTAGTTAGGTTGCTTATTAGCTGTGCTTATCGCTTTTTCTGATAATAAATAGTCGATCAGCATGTGTGCCATATTGTCGGGAGACTCCTCTGCGATGACTCGCCCGCCTTGTTGCTCGGGCTTGGCGGTAGCGGCCTTGAAGCGGTCAGCAGCTGTTTTCGCTTTGACCGTTTTCATCCGTTTAGGACGAGGCTTGGCAGGCGTTATAGTCCAGCTCAACCGAACGGTATCAGCTGTCTCCTTAACAGGCACACTGGTGAAGCTAGCGCGTTGACCCGGACCAAAAGCGCTCTGGCGAGGTGCGGCGGCGGCCATGTCGACCGTGATCACACAGGGGAGGGTTACCATCACTTTTCGCCGCTGGCCACGGGGTAAGGCTTGTAGGCATTCGACCTGACCCTGATTGACGGAGATGATTTCAGCCACGCTATTTATGATAGGCATGTTCAGTGTGTTTGCTAAGAGGTAGGGAAGCATGCCAGAAGACTCGCCGGATTCAGCGCGCCTACCGGCCAAGACAATATCCGCGCGAGTCGTTTGCAAGTAATCGATCAGTGAGGGTAAAGGATCGTTTTGTGTAGGTTGTTCCAGAATTGTGAGATGCGGTAGGCCCATACCTGCATATTGTTTTAGGGCTGGGGTGTCGGTGCTCCCACAGTGCACAACATCTAAGGTGTGGGCAGAGTGCTGGGGTGTGGCAGGTGTGTGGATGAGCCGTAAACCTTGTTCGACGGCGCGCGCGTCAAGTTCGGCACGTCGTTGACGGCCTGAAGTGGGGTGCATGCCGACTGAAACCAAAGCAACCACATTTAACCCTTGGCTAACAGCAGCTCCTGTCTGAACAGTGAGGGGGGATTTATTAAGCGGCATGTTCGTTGGCCTCGTTGTTGATCGGCTTAAGCGCATTGAGCAGCGCCTCTAGAAAGACTTGGCTGTCGATAATAAAGCTAAGATCAGCCCGTTTGACCATGTCGCAATTCGGATCTGTATTCACGGCAATAACTTTACGGCACTGTCCAATGCCTTGCATATGTTGGATTGCACCGGAAATACCGACGGCTAAATACACATCGGCCGTGACCCAAGTGCCCGTTGCTCCGACTTGGCGATGACGAGGCATAAACCCATCATCCACAGCTACACGGCTTGCTCCCTCCGTAGCTCCGAGGGCTTTAGCGGCCTGATGGAATAGCTTCCATTGGCGAATACCGTTACCGCCTGAAAAAATAAAAGGGGCTTCAGCTAAGGGAATCGCATTGGGGTCCACATTCATTAAGCCTAGGCTGGTGATATGTTGAGGCTTGAGGGAAGAGCCCGAGTCTTGGATATGTGAATCAAGCAGCGGCTGTATAGGTAGTTCGATGACCTCGTGTCGTGTTTCATCCACCGGTAAATGACACTCGGCACTGAGCATTAATAGACGAGGCGTTTCACGTTGATAATCTTGTGTTGATCCATTGATGCGGCCGATCACTTGTTTGGCATTGGCTTGGTACACTTGTGTTGCGGGACGCTCTCCCAGCGCTGCCGCTAACCGGCAGCCGGTATCAAAGCCGCCATGTGTGCTATCAGGTAGTAACCAATGCAAGGGGTTAAGTTGAGAGTCAACAGCGCAGAGGACAGATAAGCAAGCTTCGGGGTTATAGTCGCCGTTAAAAAGTTGGCGGTACATGGAAGCCGTTGGCTCCACCTGGGTATCGCACATGTGAATAAGTCGATCTACACCCGCCGTATCTAAATCGGTGGCGTTGATGTCCCCAAAAGCAATAGCGACTACCGCGCCAACTTGGTTACGGGCTTGGCTTATTTCGTCGACCAGTGCTTGTGCTTGACCGAGTATATCTTTGTCATGCGCACTCAGGTAACCACCACTAAAGTCAGGAACAACCGCAATGTAAAAGGCGGGATCAACTATATTGATTAACGGCAATGGTATGTCTGTTGTCACCGGCGCCCGTCGCAGAGAGAGGGGTTGGGATGAGTTTCCGGCCATACGATCAATACGTTTTATGCCATGCGGCCCAATAAAGCCGACTTGGTGAGGATTTTTTCGAATAAGACCGCTGGGTCCGCGCTGTTCGGTTAGCTTTGGGTGTATCACTTGTCCATGCAATGGATGCAGCCTGTTGCGCTGAATCCATTCTTGGCGAGGGTCTCTTCGATATAAACCATGGGGGTTGTGGGTATCGGTCTCGTTCATGCAGCCTCCCCTTTCGGCGACGTTAGTGCAGGCATCGAGATGGCGTCGGCTACTAATTCAGCAATATCCTTAACTTCTGCTCGGGGTTCAACCACCCCTTCCAGCATAGCGGTGCATTGTTGGCAGCCAACGGCGACTAATTCTGCTCCGGTTTCGGTGATATCGGCCATGCGCATATCGGCGATACGGCGTTCGCCGGGGATGTCGGTAATGGGGGCTCCGCCACCGCCACCACAACAGCGGGATCGAAAACCTGAGCGCTCCATTTCAATAAGCTGGATACCCATGGCGCTTAATAGCTCACGGGGAGAGTCGTACTCGCCGTTGTAGCGGCCAAGGTAACAAGGGTCATGATAAGTCACAGTCCCGCCTTTGAAGGCTGATAGTGTGATTTTGCCTTGCTGCACTAACTGATTGATAAAGGTGGTGTGGTGCATCACGGTGTAATCCACCGAGGCATCGAGTTCTGGATACTCGTTTTTCAAGCAGTGGAAGGCGTGTGGGTCGGTCGTGACGATAGTTTTAAAACGGTATTGCTTGAGCGTGGCAATATTGCGTTTGGCTAACGTTTGGAAGGTCGCTTCATCGCCCAAGCGTCGCGCCACATCGCCGCTGTCGCGCTCTTCATTACCGAGTACGGCAAAATCGACATGAGCGGCTTTGAGTACACTAACAAAGGATCGCAAAATACGCTGGCTGCGCATATCAAAGGCGCCATCGCTCACCCAAAAGAGCACATCGGCTTCTTTTACATCACTCATCAATGATAGGTCTTGGTCAGCTGCCCAGTTCATGCGATTGCCGGGGTTTAAACCGTTGGGGTTGTCCGTCGCGATGAGGTTGTCGAGTACTTCGGCGCCTTTGTTGGGTGTGTTGCCGCGCTCCAATGTGAGGTAGCGACGCATATCGACGATGGCATCCACATGCTCAATCATCATGGGGCACTCTTCGACACAAGCGCGACAGGTCGTGCATGACCAGAGGGTTTCGGCACTGAGAACACCATCAACAATTGGCTGATGAACGCCACCTTTGGCCGAACCAACGTCTATGCCAGGGTAAGGGCTACCGGCGTATTGCTCATCCGTGCCACCGGCAAAAGCAACCACCATATCTTGGATCAGCTTCTTGGGGTTAAGTGGTTGTCCGGCGGCATAAGCAGGGCACATGGCCTCGCAGCGGCCGCATTGCACGCAGGCATCAAATCCTAGCAACTGGTTCCATTTAAAATCGCTAGCGCTTTCTACCCCCAGTTTAGAGGCCGTGAGGTCGATGGCTTTAAGTCCCGTTGAGCGCCCGCCGCCAAAGCGTTCCGCGCGGCGATGCCAAGCTAGGTGTAATGCACCCGCAAAGGCATGTTTCATCGGGCCGCCCCAGCCCATGCCAAACAGCATTTCACCCAAGCCCCACATAATGCCGAGGGTAAGCACGAGAGCCAGTACCCAACCGCCTGTTTGTGCTGGTAAAACACCCGCAACGGGCAAGGTGACGATAAAGAAGCTCGCTGCAAACGCCATCAAACTCTTGGGTAACCGCATCCATGCACCTTTAGAGAGGCGTGAGGGAGGGGTGATGCGTCGCGCTGCCACAAAGAGTGCACCTGCGAACATGACGCTCGTAGCGGCAAGCAGCGCCCACCCAAGAAGCTGATTATGCACACCCAACAAATGTACCGCCATAATAAGCAGTATCGACAATACGAAACCGCCTGCGGTGGCAACGTGGGTGTTCGACATCTTCTTATCGCGGCCAACGATATGATGGAGATCCACTAAATAACGACGTGGCATTGAGAGCAAACCGCCCATTAAATCTACGGACGAGGCTTGCCCCGTGCGCCAAAGCAAAGCACGGCGAACCATGCCTACAACCGCCAAGACAAGTGCGGCCAGTAACAATAAGGGCAACAGCGTATCAAGGATCATAAGAAGTCCTCAGCGTTACAAGTCTTTGCACAAACGCAGCGCATCATAGATGGCCGCATGCGTATTTCGCTGAGAAACGCAGTCCCCCAAACGCCATAAAATCATCCCTTCGCCCGGTTCGCTTAAAACAGGCTGAGGTAGGGCTGCGAACAGAGCGTCGTTATCGATTTGGCCTTTGTTACGTGAGTCCGCTTTGAGCGCGTAATACAGTGATTCACTAGGACGAATGCCGTTTTCTACAACCACCTGATCGACGACACGCTCTTCCTGCTGGCCGGTGTATTCGTTCTCTAATACCGCCACTAGCTTGTCGCCCTCGCGATAGACTTTCTCTAACAGCAAGTCAGAGGTCATAATAACTTCGCGCTCATATAAACTGCGGTAGTAGGTAGGGAAGGTGGTGCCACCAATGCCGACACCGGGCTTGATATCATCAGTAACCAGTTCAACAAGTGAGCCTTTGCTGGCTAAATAATCGGCAGCCGACATGCCGGAAAACTCACAAATCGTATCGTAGATCAGCACGTTTTTACCCGGCTCAACGGTGCCATTGAGGATGTCCCACGTTGAAACCACTAAGCCTTCTTCAGCACCCCAGTGTGGGTTTTGTGTTAAGAATGGCGTACCGCCCACCGCCAAGATGCACACATCGGGCTTTAGATCTCTAATCATGTCGACATTGGCTTGTGTACCCAAGCGAATATCAACGCCTAAGCGTTCAACTTCCATGGCTAACCAGCGGGTAATTCCGGCCATTTGATCACGCTGGGGAGCTTTGGCCGCAATGTTAATTTGGCCGCCTAGCTGTTCGGCCATTTCGACTAATGTAGCCTGATGACCGCGCTCGGCAGCCACTCGTGCAGCTTCCAATCCACCTGGGCCACCGCCAATGATGACCACGTTGCGAATCGGCCCTTCGGTCTTTTCGATAATATGCGGTAGCCCCATGTATTCACGCGACGTTGCCGCATTTTGAATACATAGCACATCCAAGCCCATGTATTGACGGTCTATACAGTAGTTCGCGCCAACGCATTGGCGGATCTGGTCCACTTGGTTCATTTTGATCTTGGCGATGATGTGTGGATCTGCAATATGTGCGCGTGTCATCCCGACAAAATCCACATAACCGGCTTCTAAAATGCGCTTGGCTTGGTTAGGGTCTTTAATGTTTTGTGCGTGAATTACAGGTACATCAACAACCGCTTTGATACCGGCGGCTAGATGTAAAAATGGCTCGGGTGGGTAGCTCATGTTCGGGATAACGTTTGCTAAGGTGTTGTGTGTATCGCAGCCGGAACCCACTACGCCAAAGTAGTCGACCATGCCGGTGGCGTTGTAATATGCCGCGATCTCTTTCATGTCGTCGTGGTTTAAACCGTCTGGGTGGAACTCATCACCCGTGATACGCATACCCACGACAAAGTCTGGGCCAACCGCTTCACGTACGGCTTTCAACACTTCCATACCAAACTTCATACGGCCTTCGAACGTGCCGCCCCATTCGTCGGTCCGTTTGTTCACTCGCGGCGACCAAAACTGATCGATCATGTGTTGATGTACTGCCGATAACTCTACACCATCTAAACCGCCTTCTTTGGCGCGCACGGCTGCTTTAGCAAAGTCGCCAATGACACGCCAAATTTCTTCGACTTCAATGGTTTTACACGTAGCGCGGTGAACCGGCTCACGGATACCGGAAGGAGACATCAAGCTTGGCCAGTTCTCCCCGTCCCAGCGGGAGCGACGTCCCATGTGGGTAATTTGAATCATAATTTTGCCACCATGCTTATGCACAGCATCGGCTAGGTTTTGAAAGTGTGGGATAATACGGTCTGTGGATAAGTTGACTGAACTCCACCAACTTTGCGGGCTATCGATCGACACTACACTCGAACCACCACAAATGCATAATCCACAGCCACCTTTAGCCTTTTCTTCGTAATATTTAACGTATCTATCGGTCGTCATCCCGCCATCTGTGGCGTATACCTCGGCATGTGCCGTACTCACAATGCGGTTACGAATAGTGAGTTTATTAATATTTAACGGCTGAAAAAGGATATCGAAAGACATCATGACACCTCGGTCGGTAGTTGCTCGCTGGGGGATGGCTGAAAGCTAATCAACGGGTTGTCCACAGCTAACACACAAGTTCCTGTCAACACCGTTCTCTACGGAACGGGCGTTATTATCTGTTAACAGCATACGAGGAGGTGTAAATCACGAGTGTTCTAAAAACGGCACTGGCCTAGTTTTGAGCGGTGTGGGAGCGGTTTACCGTATTAATAATGACGGCCGAATACACAATAAAAATTAAATGCATCTTGGGTGCCGTTTCAGAATCTACCTAGCCGATAGTGATCAACCTTGTTAAGCTACCGAGCAATTCGATTATGACGGACTATAAGGATATTTACCCGTGCGAATCTACCTAGGCAAAAAGCCTTTCTCTTTTCTCATTCTGTTGTTGCTAGTATTCGTTAGCGCTAATACCACTGCCGACGCCTTAGATGATGCTAAGGATTTGTTCTATAAAAAAAATTATGCAAAAGCTAAGCCCCTTTTTTATCAATCGAAAGCGTGTTGCGAAGGCGAGGCTTTGTATTTCCTTGCCCGTATTACCGAACAGGAACACGCTCCTAATTCTCAGAGTAACGCTCTTAAGCTTTATCGTGATTCAGCGGGCAAGGGTTATGGGGCATCGATGTCGGCATTAGCTAATAAATACGCTAGCGGTGACGGTGTAGAAGTAAGTCTTCTTAAAGCGACGGACTGGTCTCGCCGAGCGAAAGAAGCAGAGCGGCAGAAAACGATAGTCGACATCATTACTTTTGATGACGAACAGGCACCGGTTGAAACTTGGAAGTTTAAGGCGAAGCAGGGGGATGTAGAAGCCATGTACCGGTTAGCACGCATTTATGACGATGGCATACTTGATACTCATAATGTCTCGTTAGCCGCCCAATATTATCAGCAGGCGGCGAATCTCGGACATGCAGAATCACAGTTTATGATCGGTTATTTTTACTGCCGAGGTATAGGTGTTTCTAAAGATATTAATAAAGCAAATCAATGGATAACAGCTTATAAAACTGATTTAAGCTGCCACTAAATCAAGGATGAGTAATGAACTACGAACAAAAGCTGCTACAGGATTTGAGAAGAAATGAATATATCATTCAAGTACTCAGCGCCGATGATTTAATTACTGAATATCAAGCGGTGAAGGGTATGGCTAAAGCCTATACGGTAGCGCTATTAGATAGCCTAACAGCAGCGCGCTTATTAATGGAGTTAGGTTACCGTGTTGATCAGCTAGAAGTTAAGTCTTACGCCAACGGCAAACGGTACGTAATATTTAAAGGGTATGCAGGTACTCGCGAGATATTTAGAGGTACTCGTTATCTTACAAGCAATCCGAATATTGTGCGCATGGCCGTAGGTCCAAGGGGTATCGTGAGTTCTGCTCGTGGAGGGTTTGTTATTGGTTTCGTATTGTCGGTTGGCTTAGAGGTGTTTGACTATCTTATTCGAGACGATGTAACGCTTAGTTATTTATTAGGCACTATATCTACCGATTTATTAAAAATAGGTGTCAGTGCGATTGCTGGCGCTGCGGCAGGATTGGCGGTGGGCTCAGCTGCTATTGTGGGTACGATTGCTGCGGCTCCACTCATCGCTGCCATTGTGACGGGGGTCGTTGTTGGTGTCCTTTTGGATGATTTAGATGCGCGGTTAGGTGTGACTCAGGCGCTAATAAAAGGCTACGAACGGACAGGCATTCGTCTACGAGAAATCGAATACGAATTTAACCGACAACTGAATTGGTTCGAGCGTAATCCGCATATGATACCGTGCTTGTTTGGGCCGTGTTCTGGCATTAGAGGTTATTAGTTGTAATGCCTAAGCGTTTTGGCTTCTGGTTTATAGCAGGCATATCCTTGCTTTCTATACCACTCATATATTTTGTAGGGAGCACAACGGTCAATGTGTTAAGCGCGTTGATCTCTCAACAAGAGAGCATCCCTTTTGACACCGGTATCTACTATTGCTTGTTGATAACGGTGTTTTGGTTGTTCTTGTTGATCGAATCGTTAGGCAAAACAAACATCATTCAACGGCACAAAGATAAGCTTTCTCTTATCATAATCGGTTGGTTTATAGCGACTGTCCTAATGGCGTTTTTTATTCCACGTTACATTAGTCAGCAACTTGAAGCCGCTGGTTATACTGCGTGTACTGACCCACGCGAAGTATCACGGGTGACACCTGGTAAAAAGCTTATATATGAGCGTAACGAATGTCAGATGTGAGTGCATGAGAGAACGATTGATAAAAGCCCCGAGAATATATAGCTTTCGGGGCTTTTTAGTTTAAAAGCAAGTGACAGGATAATCGGGGTCGATTTCTAATGCTGACGTTACCCAAAAGCTCATAGTGGAAGGTGATTCTCCATCCGTCTTTTCTTCTGGATTAAGTGTATTGAAGGTGATGGAGCAAGCCCACCCTTTATGATCACCTTGGCCTGTACACTTCTGGTAGATTACAAGAGGAGCCTCATCACTAAAGTATTCGCTTAAGCGTTGATCAAAGATCTGTTTCAGGGTTGGTTTTATATCTTCACTGAGGTCTAAACAGCCGTCTTGACTTACAGGTGTATCGCTTTTTTTCTTGAGTATATCTAATGCAAATACCTTGGCTGAATCATGCGCATGCAGAGGTGCCGAAATAAGCGCTAAGATAATTGTTGATGTTAGAGAAATTTGTTTAATCATAAGAATCTGCCATAGTAGAAAGACACTGAATTTCCTCCTTTACCATAAGCACCAGTAAATTTTCGGATAAAGGCATCAGGACTATCGCAGGCGATTTCATTCTTCGTGTTTCCGTAATGATAGACATGCCCGTTTGTAAAAATACCGATGTGTTTTTTTGACATACTGCCCATTTTTATTGAGCTGCCAAACGGTGAAATATTTTTATCTAAAGTAACAAAAACTAAGCATTCTGTTAGTGCTTTTGGCTTACTACTCCACAAGCCTTTAATTGATGATGTGTTAAATATATCATCAACACGGATAGTGGCTCCCTCAGTCTCAAGTTGCTTATCTGCAAAGGTGTAGTTTTTACAAGTAGCAGTGCCTACTGAGTAGTTCATTATATGTGATACGAAGTGGGCGCAGTGGTTTTGGGCATCCTCTTTACCTAAAGAGTGAGGACAAAGCGAAGAAATATGAAGTCCAATCTTCTCGTCTAAATTAACGGGAACTAATGAAGTACGCATAAATATCCTTATTTATATCGATCCATGATGGTACGCACTATAACGGAAATTCTTATTGATTTAAAACAGAGAGTTAATCAGATAACTCAACAAGAGTTATTAATATAAATTAAAAGCGGCTAATAATTAACCGCAATACTCTGTTACAAAGGCCTCACCTCAAACACCCCAAAGTCACAGCCCTCTTCGGCTTCGCATTGAGTCTGTTCAGAGATAGTGCGGACCGGATACCCCAAGCTCTCTGCTACTTGATCTAATGCGCCAGCGAACCAGCCGGTGAACATGTAATCCACTTTGCGGCTTACCTTGCCGAGTTGATACACAAAGCAGGAGTGGTCTAAGCGGATTCGTGCTTCGCCTTTTTCGACATCTAAATGCTCGATGGTGAAAATGCCCCAGCCACGTTGGCAAAGTCGCTTGAGGTAGTGTTCGAAGACAGCGGCACCGGATAAGCCGTGTTCTTCGGCTTCTTTTTCGCACCAGTAATAGGCCGATTTATAGCCGGCCTTGTAGAGTATTTCCGCGTATTTTTCGGCGCCCAACTCGTCTTCAATGCCTATATGGTTATTCACAAAAAAATGACGAGGTACATATAGCATGGGCAAAGCATCGGTTGTCCAAACACCGGTTTCGTCATCAACATTGATCGGTAGTTCAGGGGCATGTGTTCCCATTATTCAATCTCCAAAAATAGTCCCCGAAGGGCTGTTGATGTATACACTTACATCAAACGAGTTAAATACCTTTATGCTTCATTCCACACATCACTGAGTACTCGCAACCAGTTTTCTCCCATGATTTTGCGGACTTGTGTTTCGCTAAATCCGTTGCGTAGTAAGGCTTCGGTTAAGTTAGGAAATTCGCCTAAGGTACGTATACCTTCGGGGTTTATGATTTTGCCAAAGCTGGTGAGCCGACGAGCATAGCCTTTGTCGTGTGTTAGCCATTCAAAAAACGGCTGGCCGTGGCCTTGTGTAAAGTCGGTGCCGATGCCGATATTGTCTTCGCCAACAATATTGAAGATGTATTGGATCGCTTCAACATAGTCATCGACAGTGGACTCGATCCCTTTTTTTAAAAAGGGCGCAAACATGGTGACGCCCACAAAACCGCCGTGATCGGCAATAAACTTAAGCTCCTCATCGGACTTATTTCGTGGGTGGTCTTTTAAGCCGCTGGGTAAACAATGGGAGTAACAAACGGGCTTTTTAGACGCAAGGATCACCTCTTCCGAGGTTTTAGAGCCGACATGCGATAAGTCGCACATCACACCTACACGGTTCATTTCGGCTACGATCTCGTGACCAAAACCTGATAGTCCTCCGTCACGCTCGTAGCAACCGGTACCGATTAAGTTTTGAGTGTTGTAACACATTTGCACAACACCTACTCCCAAGTCTTTAAACACCTGAACGTAGCCAATTTGATCTTCAAAAGCGTGGGCATTTTGGAAGCCCATTAATATCCCGGTTTTATTGAGCGCCTTTGCGTGACGAATATCAGCCGTGGATTTTACTTTTATGACAAGGTCATTGTTGGCTTCGATCAGCTGGTTCATCTCTACGATGTTATTCACTGTATTTTGGAACCCTTCCCATACCGAAACAGTACAGTTGGCCGCTGTTAATCCACCTTTACGCATATCCTCAAAGAGGTCACGATCCCACTTCGCAATGACTAAACCATCCATCACGATGGCATCGTTGTGTAACTCTAATGCGTTCATCACCTTGTCCTATGCTGAGATTAAGGCTGCTGTATAAAGCGCCAATTACCATCAAGCATAGGGCGGGCCGTCATGCATGAGTGTTCTAAAAACGGCATGCGGTGGGTCTGGAACAGACATGGAGCCACTTCGCTAGTATTTAGTGCATGGGTATAGCCGTTTTGAGCTTGATAATGCGGTGTATGATTTGTAGTCTTAAATGAGTCGGGACGACCCGCCCCGAGCTTCGAGGGTAAACACTGCTTTATTGTCGATGCATCGGTTGTAGTAGCATTCTGGACGGCCAGGTATTTTCATTTAGCTTTGGGAAATTACCATGACACGCATCCGCACCACACCCCAGCATAGTGCTTTTCAAAAAATCCCTGTTATTGATATTGCCGATCTTTTTTCGGAGCATTTAAACGACCGCAAGCAGGTGGCTAAGGTGCTCGCCCGTGCTTCCCGTGAGGTAGGCTTTTTTTATATTACGGGGCATCGTATTTCTGCTACTCGGGTTGATAATTTAAAGGCGGCTGCTAAGCATTTTTTTAGCCAACCGTTAGCGAGTAAAATGCAGTCCTACATTGGCTTATCCACCAATCATAGCGGCTACGTCCCAGAAGGCGAGGAGCAGTTCTATAGTGCTAGCCAGTCGGTTCATAAAGCGGATCACAAAGAGTCCTATGATATAGGCTTTGAGCTTGATAATGCTGATTATAAAAGGCCAATGTTAGGCACGAACCAATGGCCAAACGTTGAAAACTTTCAAGCAAACGTAACCGCGTATTATCAGGATGCGTTGTCGCTAGGGAAGGTGCTATTTCGTGGTTTTGCACTCGCGTTAGGGTTACCAGAGGAGACCTTTGTAAAACAGGCGATACGACCGCCAAGCCAATTACGCTTAGTGCATTACCCCTATGACCCAAGCGCACAAGATCGAGAAGGAATTGGTGCCCATACTGACTACGAATGCTTTACCTTGTTGTTGCCCACCGCCGATGGACTGCAAGTGTTGAATGGTGCTGGAGAGTGGATAGATGTGCCTTATAGGCCTGACTGCTTTGTTGTTAATATCGGTGATATGTTAGAAGTGCTGTCGAATGGCCGTTTCATTGCAACCTCGCATCGCGTGCGCAAGGTTAAAGAGGAGCGTTACTCTTTTCCTTTATTTTGTAGCTTAGATTATGACACCTGCATCGAGCCTATTTTGCCTGTGATGGAAGGGGAAGACCCTAACAAATACAGCGCATTAGTCTGTGGTGATCATTTATACGCTCAAACAATTCAAACCTTTAGGTATTTGCAGAAGCGTTTTAAAGCCGGTGAGGTGAGTTTGCCTAAGTCAGCTAAGGCGGTAGCGTCATTTGGTCAGTTTAAAGCCATAATTGATAAGTCTAGTCAGTCGGGAGCCTAATTAATGACACTATTGGAAATAGCAAAAACACACTTATCCACAGCCTCTTACAGCGTACCCGAGTGGATGCTAGGTGCGTTTTCCCGTCGCAGTATTAGTTTTGCTGATGGCCTAACCGATACAGACACACGTGTCTTTTGGTTGCAAAGCCGTGGTTTGACCATCGATTTGCGTTTACCTCTCCCACGTGATCAACCAGTGCTGACCGACCATAGCGACGCGATACGTGCCATGTCGGATTTGGAAGGGTGGTATGCCCATACCTGCTGGGAAAATAACTTATTGAGCTGGTGTAACGGAGCGAGCTATCAGCTGCATAACCGTTGGCCTGAGCCCGCTCAGCTTCGGCGGGTGGGTAATTGTATGGTGGAGTTTGCGCCCAGTGGTGCATATGTTGAGGATTGGCGTTTGCTCAACGAGAGCGGTAAGGGGCCCCTTATCGGCTTAGAGCTGGAATCTGAAATGGATGTAGCTACTGGGGTTGTGAGTGCACGGCAAGGGGCGCTCATCATTAATGGTGAGTATGCGGGAATGGTACTTGGGCGCACACACACGACTCTGGAAACGGAGTGGATTGCTAACGGTCGTCGCTTAAAGGAGGTTGTAACTGCGCAGCCTGATCATGTTGAAGCCTTATTAAATTTTCAAACCGTACTCGCTAAACAAGCGGCTGATGGACGTTATTGTATTGAGCACTCGCTCGATAGTAATCGCGTAGGGGACTTTTTAACGTTTGACGGTTTTACTTATGCTCAATCAGAAAGAAAGTTGATACAGCGTTTACACTACGAAGGGCGCGAGGTCGAACGGGTGTGGCGGATAGACTGTCTAGAGGCTTCGTACGAGTATTGTCGCTCAACGCCGGTTAACAATCCAAGTATCCGTCAATGGCGCGCTGGCGAGAGCCCTACGCTTGATCGTTATACCCGAGCCGTTGAGGCTTAGACTTCTAATCGCCCTTTGACGACGGTAATGGATGAATGGGCGGAATAATGTAGGAGTTGATCAGTAACCGGCCGTATACAACACCGCGCAGCGTAATCATTTTATCAGCGATCATGTTGAGCTTATCGGCAGGCCCTTGAACCAGAATAATTGATAGCGTGTTGGTATGGGTCAAGTTGACGTTGAGGCTAGAGATAACTTCATCAATAAACTCAAACTGCAAATCATGCAGCTTTTTCTGTAACCCCGGTGTTGAATGGTTATAAACAAGGTTAACGGTGCCCGTCATAACTTCGTGGCCTTGTTTGGCACGATGATCATTCAGCTGTAAATTGATCATGTCGCAAATTGCTTGCGAGCGGCTTTCAAACCCGCGCTCGTTAACCATTTGGTCTAGGCCGTCTAGTAAGCTTTCAGGGAGTGAGATGCTGATTCGACTGAGTTTTTCTTTGCTCATTTTACGTCCTTTAGGCTTGTCCTAGACTCAATCTCGCTGGATGTTGTGGATTAAATGGGTGCCACTATAGCACTTTTATGTAGGTTGTTATGAGTGAGGGCGCCCGTCTCTTGAGGCGCCCATTAGTTCTTTTTATGATTGCCTGTGGGCGTTTTTAGAACAAGTGAGTGTAACGCTCAAGCTCCCATTGGCTTACATTGAGGTGATACTCATTCCATTCGGCTTGTTTAACTTTAATAAATTCATCTTTGAGCTCTTTACCGAGGACTTGCTCTACAAAAGGGTCGGCATCAAACACTTGAATGGCTTCTTGGAGTGTGCGCGGTAAGAAATCGATGCCCAACTCTTTGCGTTCAGACTCTGTGAGGTCATAGAGGTTACGCTCTTGAGGTTTGCCAGGCTCTATCCCCTCGCGAATGCCTTCAAGGCCGGCGGCTAGTGCTAAAGCGGCCGCTAAATACGGGTTAACAGCACCGTCGGCATTTCGGGATTCGCAGCGGCCGCCGCCCATGGGCACGCGAACTGAATTGGTACGGTTGTTTGAGCCAAATGAGTTAAAGACGGGTGCCCACGTAAAGTAAGGCATATCGCCTTGGCGAACGAGTCGTTTGTATGAGTTAACGGTTGGAGCGAAAACCGCGCAAAGCGCCGGGCCATGTTTAAGAATACCGCCAATAAATTGGTAACCTAGTTCGGTTAATCCCAGTCCGTTTGGATCTTCTTCTTTGGTGCATTGGAACAGGTTGCTGCCGGTGTCTAGGTCGTAAAGCGACATGTTAAAATGCGCACCGTTGCCTGTTTTATCTGCAAATGGTTTTGGCATAAAGGTAGCCAGCAGACCTTCCTGCTTGGCGTATTCTTTGGCCATTAATTTAAGGAAAGTGAAGCGGTCGCATGTTGTGAGGGCATCCGCATAGTCAAAATCAAACTCAAACTGCCCGTTAGCGTCTTCATGGTCAAAAGAGTATAAGCCCCACCCTAAATCATTGATGCTGGTCGCCATGCGATCGACCCAGTTGAAGTTGCTGAGGAAAGCACGGGTGTCGTAACAGGGTTTTTTAAGCTTGTCGTCTGGATCAGGCGCTACAAGGCTGCCGTCTTCATTTTTTTTGAGTAAGAATACTTCGGCTTCGATACCAAGGTTCATGCCAAAGCCCATTTCTTGGGCTTGTTTAAGCACTTTTTTTAATAAAACGCGTGTGTTTAATTCGTATGGCTTGCCATATAAGGTGTTGTCTGCAGGCATCCAAGCGATTTCAGGCTGCCAAGGCAGTTGGATGATATGGTCTAGATCAGGAACCGATGCAATTTCATCGTCATTGGGTGCCTGGCCAAGGCCATCTAACGCATAACCTGTATACAGCTCTGATCCGTGTGCCATGTGGTGAAGGTGGTTGATGGGCACAATCTTGCCTTTGGGAATGCCGTGGATATCCACATAGGTCCCCATACAATACTTAACGCCTTTATCGCCAAGGTTGGATTGGATAGCTGTGATTTCTGCGTCTGTTTTGGTCTCAATCATGTTAATACCTATTTCTCAATGATAGTGACCCGGCTGAGCCGTTAGGGCGGCTAGCCGAAAAATCATCAAGCAGAGCCTGTCTGGGTTACACAGGCGCTGCCCATATTTTCGCCGGGAAGGTTGGGATAGATTATTATCTAGCCGTTATGTCGTGCTTTTTTAAGGTAGCCCTGATGGGCTTACTCACCAGATAGCACGCTCTGGTGGTAACTTTGGTTAAGGGGCGCTTCTTCTTTTGCTGCGGTGTGCAGCAGCTCGGTTAAATCGGCCAGCATCCATTCGTATAGCTGGGCGCCTTTCGCTTTAGTGGCGGCGGATGGCTGACCTGTCACACCATTGGTGCTAGTGCGATTGACTGGATGGCTAAAGATACAACCGTCTGTGCGGTCTGGATCATCCGCTGCAGCTAGTTTGTCGTCTCTGACCATGTCAGGGTGCAGAGCCATCATGAGCGCTGTTTCTGCATCATTGGCGTGCCAATCTTCGGCATCATTAAAATGCGCTTTTTGAACGCGTTCTGACACTCTAGCGGTATGAACGATGGCCACCATAAAGCCATCATGCTTGGCGCGTAGCATTTCGAGAGCACAACGTAATGGCGCTTCATTAGTGACATGGCCATTAACAAAAATTAGGCGGCGAATACCCGCTGACTGTACCCAGTCTCCTAAATCGCATAACACATCAATTAAGGTCTTAGGGCTAAGTGCCATAGTGCCCGGCCAACGTTTCGAGTGACCAATGGAGCAACCGTACGGCAATGTTGGTAGCAAAATGATCGGCGACTGAGCGGCGGCATCACTGCACAAGGTATGAGCAATGGAGGTATCCATACCGCAACCCATATGAGGGCCATGTTGCTCGGTTGCTCCAATGGGGAGTACGGCGGTGTCGATGCCAGACTGAACAGCATTGGCGACCTCTTCCCAAGTCATTTGGTGCAAGTTATACATTAGAATACGCTCCCGACATCAGATTTCACGTTGACCATACGCACTAGGTTCATATGGTCTTCATCATCGTTATCCGTTGGCGGATGGATAAGGTGCTCGATGTGTTGCTTGGTTGCTAAAAACTCGGGCGATAAAAATTGATTGGGGTTTCGTGGCTGCGGTACGGGGACTTCGATTAACTCTTCAATTTCGCCAGGGTTCGCTTTGAGCACCAAAATACGGTCGGCTAGATAAACCGCCTCGTCTAAATCGTGGGTGATGAAGAACACCGTGATATCAATGTTCTTCCAGATTTCCATTAAATAGGCCTGCATTTTGGCGCGTGTTTGCGCATCCAAAGCGCCAAAAGGTTCATCCATCAGTAAAATTTTAGGTTGGTTGGCAAGTGCCCGCGCGATAGCGACGCGTTGTTTCATGCCGCCGGAAAGCTGATTCGGGTAATGGTTTTCAAACTTCGATAAACCAATTAAGTCGGCCCATTGGCGTGCATCAGCCTCAGCGCTTCCTTTATCTTGGCCGCTTTCTATTAAACCGAACATGATGTTTTCTTTAACGGTTAGCCATGGGAACAAGGTATATCCCTGAAATACCATGCCGCGTTCGGGACCGGGCTTTGTTACTTCTTTACCGTCCAGTAAAACCTGACCGGAAGTGGCTGTCTCTAAGCCTGCTAAAATCCGAATGAGTGTTGATTTTCCGCAACCGGATGGCCCTATGACGCAAACAAACTCACGTTTGTGGATGCGCAGATTGATATCTTTTAGCGCCGTGACTTTACCATTGCGCGTTGAGAACTCTTTAGTCAGCCCTTTGACTTCCATGGTCACAGGGCGCTGCTTTAAGCGATCAAAACGGTCTTTAACGGTATCGCTCTGTTGTTGGTAGCTAGGCAATTGTAGATCAGACATGTTGTTCGGCTCCTATTGTGTTTTTTGCCAGCGGAACAAGCGGCGACCAATCCATGCCAAGAGCAAATCAATAGTCAGGCCGAGGATGCCAATCATAATAATGGCGGCAAATACGTTATCGAAGTTTTTATATCGGGCTTGCTGGGTGATAAACCACGTAATACCAGAGCTTGTACCAATAAGTTCGGCCACGATTAAATACGTCCATGCCCAGCCCAGAAGAATGCGGGTATCTTTGTAAAGGTCGGGTAAAATGCCGGGAATAACTATTCTAAAGAGCATAGAACGGTTGCTCGCCCCTAAGGTTTGGCCTGCCTCTAGCAGTGAGGCGTCAAGCTTTCGCGTGGTATTGGCTACAATGAGCACTTGCTGAAAAAAGGTGCCGATGAAAATAATCGCAATCTTAGGTGCTTGGTAAATACCCAAAATAGCGACCGCTAATGCTCCGAAAGCAGGGGCAGGTAAGTAGCGAAAAAATTCTATAAAAGGCTCAAATAACCGCGAGAAGAAATCGTAGGTGCCAGCTAATACTCCCAGCGGAATACCGATAATGGATGAGAGTACAAAGCCCCAGAAGATGACCTGAATACTGCTCCAAAGGCTTTCATGTAACCATTCTTCACTGCGTCGCTGAGGTTCTGTTGTGAAGGCCGTATAAAACGCTGTTGCGACTTCATGCGGTGCTGGTAAATACACAGGGTTAGCCGGTATTCCTTGAGGCGGCGCGGTGCCGGCTTGTATCGCTTTGGCTGTTTCTGTTTCAAATACGGCGTTATCAACGAGCATATCGGTTCGAAAATAAGACACCGATCCCGGCTCTGTAATTTCGGTTTGAGGATGCCAGAAAAAAGGTAAATAACTGACTGCACACCAAAGCAAGATGGGAAGCAAAAAGCTGAACAAGGCCACTGTAGAGCGTGAACGCGGCGGCAATTGTTTATTTACGGTAAAAAGCGACATGAGTCATTCCTGAGCCAAATTTCGGATTCAACTAACATCAAATGGGGTGTTACATGCATGCGTGTTTGTCGGTTAGGTAGCAAAGACTTATCGGCTACCTAACCCTAGGCAACTAATCGGCAAAGATTAGTTAGCCGCTTTCATCAAAGACATATCAATGTACGAATCAATCGGTTGGGCGTCTTTGTACACATCATTGGCGACGTTAAAATCGTCAGCGATTTTGCTTGAGCCGTAGATCGATGTGAAACCGTCCGCTTTTTCAGCAAAGGCCATCGCTTCTTTGGTGCTCATGATCTTAGTACCATCGATAAAGCCTTTGTATTCATAGGGAGATAGTCCTACACGTGCTGCCATAATTGATATGGCTTCATCACGCGTGCTCTCATCGTTTAGGTAAGCAACAGCCATATCCCATGCTTTAATGACTTTGGCCCATTCTTCTTGGTGTTGAGCCAAGCTGGAAGGCGTAACCGCTAGCACGTCGTAAATTAACCCCGGCTCATCTTTAGATGAGTAGATACGGGTTGATCCCGGAACTAAGGTGAGTGCTTGTCCTGAATTTGGCTGCCAAGCAACAATCGCATCCACTTGGCCAGAAGCCAGCACTTGAGGGGTTTCGTTAGTAGGAACGTTGACCAGCTCAACATCTTTTTCTGTCATACCGTTCTTTTCTAAAGCATTCAGTAACAGTAGGTGCCCTACAAAGCCAATTTCCACTCCTACCTTTTTACCTTTTAGTTCTTTAATCGATGAGATCCCCGGCGCCGCTACAATCATGTCGTTACCGTTGGAGTAATCGTTGATCAAAATCATCACGTTTTGCGCACCGGTAGCGCCAGTGACTAATGCATCACCATTCGTCATAGTAACGGCGTCAAGCTGACCTGCCGCAAAAGCATCCATGCTGGCGACGTAATCGAACCATTCGAATTCGACGTCGACCCCCACCTCTTCAAACATATTTTTTTCAATAGCGATTTCCCAAGTGACCCAGCCAGGCCAGTCGCTGTAGCCAATCTTGAGAGGTTCGGCCATAGCCGAGGAAGCCAGTGCGAGGCCTGCGAATACAGTAGCGATCAGTCGTTTAACCATTGGAGACTCCAGAGTTATGCTCAATTACAGGATTTTGGTATTACGATTTTCAATTTCTGTAATACTGAAAAGCATTTAATGTGCCAGTTATAGATGTGAGTGGTTAAGTTTTGTGCAGTAAACGACGCTTGCGAGAGGCGCTCTATATAGATATGGATAAGGTGCATACCCTTGGTGATACCGGTTTTACGGGGCTGATAGCGTATTTTTGCATTCGATTTGTTGGTTGTTATTCATACAAAAAGTGATTGAGTGATTTCATTCAATCAGTGTGTAAGGGGAGGGCAACGCATCGTATATGCGATGTTTTAGATGTCGGGTTTGTTCACTAGCAGTGCACTCTTACCGTTAACGTGACTCAGTATGAGGCGCTGAGTTATCTTACAACGTAAACGAGTTTGACCTAAAAGGAGCAGAGTATTAGTCTGTCATTGCTTGTTTACTAAGCTACGACTAAGGATGAGTCGAACAATTTTATGAAGGGAAGCGCTATGCCTACAATCCAAGCTTTAACCAGCTACATAACAAAAGAGATGAGAGTAAATGCCCACTCATCTCAGGCCAGAGATATTCGTCAAAAAAATCAGAGTTTACTCGATACTTTTAAAGCGTTGACCCAATGGAAATCTATGGTAGGCAATCGCCGACCATGGGACCACAAAGGCTACATTAAGAATACCTACGGCGAATGGGCTCTGGATGCTGAAACTGAGACAGAATTTAATTTTGATATATGGTCAAACATCCATTACGGCTATGTAGGCCGCAGCGTTGGGTTTTCGGGATAGACACTTAAAGCCGGAGCTGGTTATGCTCAATGGGCTGCAGGAACAAGCCCCAAGGGGTATTGGTCTCGGCGAGCAGATACATTCGGTGATGCTGATGTGATAGCGGCTTTTGATGATCCTAAAGATCAAGCAGCTATACAAATTGGTATTGCTTTATGGGATAGCTATAAATTAAACATCACATCAGATCTTCTGCTTGAAGCGCTTCGCTTGAATCGATCTTCTCTACAGACGCGATAATTGCCATGAAATTAAGATTGCTTATTCTTTCTATGTTTTTTTTGTTAACGGCTTGCTCTAATAATGGAGACACAGATCACGTGCTAACTTTAAAGCAATTAAAACCATTAGAAACCATAGCGCTTGTAATGAAAGCTCAAAATGCAGATGCCATGATAGATCTTCGTGATCAGCCAATACGGTTTGTGCCTGAAAGCTTACGGGACCTTGTTAGCAGCCATGAAGTAGAGGCGCTAAAGGCAGCCAATATTCAATTTGTCGCAAATGACCCAAGTTTGGGTGGTGTATTATTTGAAACAGAAACCATAGGTATCGCTATATCAGGTACATCAAAAGGATATTTATATGAGGTACAGCCGCAAGTTAATTTACATGTAGCGGATATTGCTAGTGCATTTGAGGAGCGTAAAGCTTCTATTGGCTCGGATACTTCTTTAAATGTGCAATTGTTACAGGTGTTGGAGAGCCCTTGGGCTTTGTATCTAGAATCTTATTGATGTAATTGCTAACGCTATGCAAATAACCCGCAGTAAAACCTTCACCGCTGATCGCGCCTGGGGTGCGAAAAACATTGCCAACATGAATGGCATCACAACGCGCCTGCATTGGACGGACCAACCGTATCAGTGGCATATCAACGACGGTGAAGAGGTGTTTGTTGTATTAGATGGTACTGTCGAGATGCGTTACCGACTAGACGGGAAAGAGCACTCGGTTTTACTTGAGGTTGGCGATATTTTTTATGCCTCGGTTGGCACAGAGCATGTAGCGCACCCGCAGGGTGAGGTGCGCGTTTTAGTGATCGAAACAGAAGGTAGTGTGTAGCAGATCGGGAGCGCTGTATAATCAATGTTCACTACTGATCGCATTGAGCCAACCTTCCATGACTTATCTGTTTGTTATTACTATTCTATGGGCGTTTTCATTTAGCCTAATCGGTGTTTATTTAGCTGGCCAAGTGGATGCTTGGTTTTCCGTTTTTATGCGTGTTGCGTTAGCAATGTGTGTGTTTTTACCGTTTTTGAAATTCCGTGCGGTACCCGGTGGCTTAGCGCTTAAGTTAATGGCTATAGGTGCGATTCAGTTGGGGTTGATGTACAGCTTCTATTACCATTCATTTCTTTATTTGACGGTGCCTGAAGTTCTGTTGTTTACGGTAATGACGCCTATTTTTGTCACCTTGCTTAACGATGCCTTGGATCGGCGTTTTAATGCTCGGTTTTTTATTGTGTCGGTTATCGCGATCCTAGGTGCGGTAGCAATCCGTTATGATGGAATTAATAGTGGATTTTTGACCGGGTTCTTCATCGTGCAGGGCGCGAATGTATGTTTTGCGTCAGGGCAGGTATTGTACAAACGATTAATGGCGCACCATGCTGATATTCCACAGCATACGGTTTTTGGTTACTTTTTTATCGGTGCGTTTATGGTAGCCGCCATTTGCTTTGTAGCCTTTGGCGATATGAGCAAGCTACCGACTACGCCCATTCAGTGGGGAATCCTCACTTATTTAGGCGTCGTAGCCTCGGGTATTGGCTATTTTGCTTGGGATAAAGGAGCAACACAGGTGAACGTGGGGAGTTTAGCTGTGATGAATAACCTGCTGATCCCCGCTGGGATTATAGTTAATGTGGTCATTTGGAATCGGGATGCCGATATTTTAAGGTTGAGTGTTGGTGCGGGAATTATTTTGTTGGCATTGATTATCAACGAGCGTTTTGCAGACCAATCGCGTAAAGCGATACAAAGTTAGATCGCTTGCCGGCTTACGCATGTTATAAGGATATTATGTTCGCTATATTGACGACGCTGACGCTTGTTACCGTTTGTTTAGTCGTGGTTACCGTTTTACCAATGACACGTATCACGCATTGGTTTGTTCGTGATATGGACTTTCCACGCTTCCAAATTGCAGTTGTGGCTATTGTGCTTATGGTGGCGCAAAGCGTGGTTCTCGATGCGCACCATCCTTTACGTTGGCTATTAGCGGGTGTGACATTGATCTGTTTGGCTGTGCAGCTATGGTGGATCTTGCCTTACACCCAGTTATGGAAAAAAGAAGTTAAGACCGCTTCAGAAAGCGATCCTAGTCAGCAATTAACGATTCTGACCTCTAACGTGCTCACGCCTAATCGAAATGCAGAGGCTTTAATTGACCTCGTTCATACGCATAAGCCTGATATAGTTGTAACGCTGGAGTCGGATCAATGGTGGCAAGACCAATTAGCGGTGCTGGAAACAGAGCTTGCGTACAGCGTGAAATGCCCGTTAGATAATTTGTATGGGATGCACCTTTACTCGCGGTTACCCTTTGATGAAGAAGAAGTCGCCTTTTTGGTCGAAGACGATGTCCCCTCTATTCATTTGCGCCTGCAGCTTCGCACGGGCGATAACGTTCGTATGCATTTTATCCATCCAGCGCCGCCCAGCCCTACCGAAAATACATCATCCTCAGAGCGTGATTCCGAGTTGGTTATCGTGGCTAAAAGTGTGGCAGAAACCACAGAACCCGTTGTGGTAACAGGGGATCTAAATGATGTTGCTTGGTCGGCTACCACACGCTTATTTCGTAAAATTAGTGGGTTGCTCGATCCGCGCATAGGGCGTGGTATGTTTAATACCTTCCATGCGGATTATTTCTTTCTGCGCTGGCCGCTTGATCACCTTTTTCACAGTGACCACTTTACGCTAAAGTCCATTCAGCGCCTGCCATCGATAGGCTCAGATCATTTTCCATTGCTGACGACACTTGTTTTCACCCCTATTAACGGTGCAGACCAGGTTGGCTTAGCATGCGAAGCCGACGATAAAGCGTTAGCGCAAGCTATCGCTGACGATCAGCAAGTGGAAAAACATGATGTTCCTTTGCATTAAGCATTCTTTATTTAGACAGTAAGGTCGTTTCTAGCTTTAGGATATTAAGCAACAGCATAGTGTGTAATATTGTTATGATATAACATATTTGTGTTTGTTTTCTTATACTATCAGCCTTTAACTTAAATTAACTCGGACATTATGTCTCAAAAATAGGACGGACGATGGATCGCTTGTTATTACAAACTCTTTTCATATTTACAATGCTTTGGAGTTTCTCAGCACAGGCCGTTTCGGATACGGCTAATAAATCAAATACAGTCAGGATAACTAGTCCATTTGAGTTCACTAGTTTAGACCCCAGTCAGCAAGGTTATCTGTTTACAAGGATGCAGGTGATCGAAACGTTGCTCAATGTAAACGAGCAAGGCAGCTTGGTAGCGGGGCTGGCAACACAGTGGAGTATTAATGATCAGGGAAGGGTATGGCGTTTTGAGTTACGCCCAGATGTACGTTTTCATAACGGTACCGCATTAACAGCTGAGGGCGTTGTTAATAGTTTGCGTCGTGCTCAGGAGCGTCAAGGCCCTTTTAATAAAGTGCCTGTGAAAGATATTCGCGTTGACGAACAAAACCAAGTCATCATTGAGCTTGAGAGGCCGTATCGAACGCTGGGGGCCGTTGTGGCTCACTACAGCACAGCCATTATTGCGCCAGCAGGCTTGGATGATAAAGGTCAAGTGACACAGCTCGTAGGAACTGGACCTTATCAGATGGTTTCGTTTGAGCCGCCCCATGCTTTTCAAGTTCAGCGTTTCGACAGTTATTGGGGGCAAGTTGCCAGTATTGAATATGCCACCTATTTAACCAGCCATCGTGCCGAGAGCCGGGTATTGCAAGCGCGGACAGGGCAAGCCGATGTCGTTTTTAACCTTGATCCTGCCAGTGTAATGCAGTTAAAGCGCCTGCCTTCTGTTCAGTTAGAATCGCTGAATTTACCACGCACATTAATGGTTAAGTTAAATAGCCAGCATCCGTTTCTAAATGAGCCGAATGCCCGCCGTGCCCTTAGCTTGGCCATAAATCGAGTGGGCATTGCCCAAGCTATTTTGCGCACGCCGGGTGCTGAAACCGATCAGTTATTACCGGCTTCTATGCCTTTGTGGCACCTCGATCGCGAACTGGAGCCTAGTGATCTTACCCACGCAAAGGCGTTGCTTGGTCAACTGGGTTGGGTCGCTGACGATGAGGGGATGCTGGTTAGGGATGGTAAACCCTTTAGCTTACGTTTAATCACTTATGCTGATCGCCCTGAGCTTACAACGGTGGCCACGGCGTTGCAGGACCAATGGAAACAGCTGGGTATTCAAGTGAGCGTTGATATCACGAATTCGAGTTCGATACCGGCGGGTCACCAAGATGGGACCCTCGAAATGGCGTTAATTGCCCGCAATTATGGCTTTATCGCCGATCCTCTAGAGGTTATCCGGTTAGATTTTGGTTCCGAGCAAGGAGGTGATTGGGGGGCCATGGGTTGGGATAGCGAAACGCAAAAAGATATTGAGCAAATGTCTGATGTGAATGACCCTCAGCGCTATAAAGCCCTAGCGCAAAAAGTAGCATCCGCGATCTATGATGAGCGCCCTGTGATCCCGGTAGCGGCTTATACTCAGCATGTGGCGGTTCAGAAGCGGGTTAAAGGGTTTAAGCTGGACCCTTACGAGCGCACTTTTTATATCAATGAATGGGAGTGGGCCAAGTGATTCGCCAGATCATAATGAGACGCTTGGTCCAGCTGGTGGCGGTGTGTTGGGGTGTCGGAACCCTAACCTACTTACTGGTAAAAGCGTTGCCCGGTGACATGGCTTATCGCATTGCCGCTAGTCGTTATGGAGCGGATGGTGTGGATGCGACAGCAGCGGAGTTAGTAAGGCAGGAGCTTGACTTAGACGCTGGTGGTTTTAGTGCCTATGTTGATTGGTTACTTGCCTTGGTGAAAGGTGATTTTGGCAACTCGCTAGTCAGTGGGCTGCCTGTGATCGACTCATTGGCCTCCATGTTAGGGCATTCAGTATTACTTGCAGTGGTCGGCTTAGTCGTGTCTGCTGCTATTGCGTTTCCCGTTGGTTTAATGTGTGCCGCGTGGGGCGGTCTTTGGGATAAATGTTCTTTGGTTATTTCGACCTTGGTTCGGGCAACCCCCATTTTTGTCCTAGGTGTTATTAGCCTCATCATATTTGCTTTAGAGCTACCGTGGTTTCCGGTGGCAGGTGCTGAATCGGCGCAATATTTAGTATTGCCTGCGTTAACGCTCGGTGTGAGTTTGGCGGCGGTTTCGAACCGTATTGTTTGTAGTAGTGCGCGAACGGTTTTTGCTTCGCCGTATTATCAATTTGCTCGGACTAAAGGCTTATCGGCATGGCGGACTTTTTTTCGCCATGGTGTTCGCAACTTGGCGGTTCCTGTGGTTGCTTTTATGGGGATTCAATTAGTCACGGTGGTTGAGGGAATGGTGATGATCGAGTCTTTATTCTCGTGGCCTGGTATTGGGCACGGGTTAGCACATGCGGTGTTTGCGCGTGATATTCCAATTATCCAAGGGGCGGCGCTATTAATGGGCGCCTTGTTTGTCGTGTTAAATCTAGTGGTCGATGTTCTTTGTTATCTGCTAGATCCTCGTGGGGAGGTGGTCGCATGATTAGCACTTCTCTAGTGGGATCGGTGTTACATCGTCTTGCTCGGTTAAGTCTTTCCCAAAAGCTAGGCATGAGCTTGTTGGTTCTGTTGGTGGTTTTTGCAATCTTTGCCCCTTGGATGACTCAGGCGACCAGCGATCAACAAAACTTATCGGCTATTCTAATCCCCCCTAATGCGGAAGCTTGGTTAGGCACCGATCATTATGGTCGTTCTATGTGGGTGCGTTTAGCAGAAGCGTTACGTTTGTCGTTATTAATGGCCGCGTTAAGTGTTATTACAGCCGCGTCATTGGGGATTGTTCTTGGAACACTTGCCGCGGTTGGGCCTCGTTGGGTCGATCGGATCCTGGATGGGGTGATGACCATTCTGTTAGCACTACCCGGGCTAGTGTTAGTGCTGATTCTATCGGCGATGCTTCCGGGATCGTTTGGCATGCTCTATTTAGCGATAGCGCTTGTGCAATGGGTTGAGTACTTTCGCGTAGTAAGAGCGATGGCAAAACAGGTTGTACAAGGGCCAGCAATGGTCTCTTCTCGACAATTAGGCTTCGGCTTTGTGTACTGCTTTAAACGTCATATTTGGCCTGCTATAGCGCCACAAATTATGACGATAGCGGCATTCGGGGCAGCATCATCGGTATTGATGATGGCATCACTGGGCTTTGTTTATGTTGGAATCCAACCGCCAACAGCAGAATTAGGATTAATGATTGTTGAGTTGTTTCCTTACTACAGTGACGCGCCTTGGTTGCTGGCTGAGCCACTAATGGCGTTGGGGTTGTTTATTTTGAGCTGCCATTTACTGGCTCAAAAAGCCCCTGATACCCTCAATATGCAATCGCTCAAAGCGGACGTACGCAAGGAGGCTATGGTATGAAAGAGCTATTAAGGGTCGAGAATTTATGTGTCTTCGCCGGCGATACTCCTTTAGTTGAGCCTGTTTCATTTTCGCTTAAGGCCGGAGAGCGCTTAACACTCTTAGGGCAAACCGGATCGGGTAAAAGCCTCTTAATGCAGGCGATTATGGGGACCCTACCTAAGGAGCTTCGTAGCCAAGGGGTAATGGAAGTAGCAGGGCAGGTTTTTAACCTTGGGGCGATGACGGCGTCTATGCATAAAGCGCGTGTCAAACTATGGGGGGTTCAAGTCAGCGCGCTACCTCAGGAGCCGTGGACTGCGTTAGATCCACTGATGCCTGCTCAGACGCAATTGAGCGAGACATTACGATGGGTAGGAGGTTACGGCGGGAAAGATGCTCACAGCGAAGCAGCAGCCCGGTTGACACGTTTAGGCTTAAAAGGAGCAGAAGGTAAGCGAGTCGATCAGCTGTCTGGTGGTATGGCTCAGCGGGTCGCTATCGCTTGCGCTATGGCGGGAGGCGCTTCTATTTTGTTAGCTGATGAGCCAACAAAAGGGTTGGATGTATCGCGCCGGGATCAGGTGATCAGCGACTTACGTGAACAAACACAAGATGGCGTGCTGATTACCATTACGCATGATGTTGATGTAGCCCGCCAGTTACCGGGGCGTATGATGGTCATTCAGCAAGGTTGCGTTTTAGAAACGGGGGATGTGGAGTCTATTATCAATGCTCCTCAGCACCCATTTACACAAGCACTAATTGATGCCTCTCCTGCTAGTTGGACTAAGGAAGCGCGCGATACCGTGGATACCTCGCCCGTATTAAGTGTGAAAGATTTAACGATTGCGCGTGGTGGTAAGCCGCTACAACGTGATCTTAATTTCGAGGTTCATGCTGGAGAGGTGCTGGGTGTTGTAGGCGATAGTGGGTGCGGGAAAAGCACTCTAGGAGATACCTTGCTGGGTATGCTCACGCCGGAATCAGGCCGTATAAAACGCCATGTAACAGCGGCCAGTCACCAATGGCTAAAGTTATATCAAGACCCCGTCGCTTCAGTGCCTTCTTCTGTTTCATTACGCACCTTACTGGATGATGTGCTTCGCCGACATGCGATAGCCCCTGATGATGTTCCACCGCTAATGCAGCAGTTGGAATTAACAGAAGAGGTGCTAACTCGAACAGCGGATGGTGTGTCGGGCGGGGAGCTACAACGGTTTTGCATGCTACGTGCGTTGCTTATGAAGCCAGTATGCTTATTTGCGGATGAGCCAACGTCACGTTTAGATCCGATTACCGCCAAAAAAGTCAGTGCAATGCTGGTGACTGCTGCTCAAAAGCAACGATGCGCCGTGATTCTAGTGAGCCATGATCCTGACTTAATTGATCATCGATGCGACCGAGTTATACGTTTATCAGCACTTTAGTCGAGAAATATCGCCTTTAAAGTAGTTAAATCAGACTATAAAGGCGGTTTTACTAGACAATTGCACAAAGGCATTCATAATCGATCACATATTTTGTCGTGTAGAGCATTAAAGCTTCGGCTATCAATGTTCAAACACAGACAAAGAAGTTATATGCACCATCTCATTTAAAATCTGCTTTCGTCATGGTGATACCGAGAGCAGAACCAAAAGACTCACCAAAAGGTAATGAGTACAGATGAGTAAAGGTACAGTTAAGTGGTTCAACGCCGATAAAGGTTTCGGTTTTATTACTCCAGAAGATGGCGGCAAAGACTTGTTCGTACATCACTCTGAAATTCAATCTGGCGGTGGTTTCGCTACATTGAACGATGGTCAGGCTGTTGAGTTTGAAGTTGGCCAAGGCCAAAAAGGTCCATGTGCTAACAACGTACGTGCGATCTAATTTTTAGATCTTTGATCTAAGTAAGAGGGGCTCCCGATAAGGCGGCCCCTTTTTTGTGTCTGGTCTATCGAAAAAAGACTGGCAGCCAGTTAATTCTGGGCTACTTTTACACGGATACGATTTTTTGCCACGCGCTTTTCATGTAGCTCCCCCAGCGCCGCATAGGCTTCTTTAAGGTTTGGCATAACCACAAACGCAAAGCCTTTCGACTTTCCGGTTTCCTGATCTAAAACCAGTGTGCATTCTTCAACGCTACCGTAGGCAGTAAAGAGTTCACGAATTTCGTCTTCGGTGGTGGTGCGAGACAGGTTACGTACTAAAAGTTTCATAATGAGCCATCTGTTATAAGTTCTGTGTGCCAGTATCGCAATATCCGTTGAGCAGACCAAGCGATATCGTGAACTTACTCATCCACAGTTGTATTGTGAGTAATGGCTATAGTATGGTGCGATTCATTTAAACGGCTCGACGTTTCAAATAGCTGCGATAGATCAGAGCCAAAATGACCACGGCGATCATGATGCCGATTTCGGTGACAAGAGCCCCAGTGATTGCCGCTAAATAGTTATCAGTGGTTTTGAGCACTTCGTACATCACTGTGCCTAGCAAGGCGGCACCGAGTCCGAATGCAGATTGTTGCACAGTGGTTAGCATTGCGCTGCCACTGCCAGCATCTTCGGCTGGTACTTCTGACAATGAAATTCTGAAAAAGCTACTGACAATAAATGACTGGCCAAAACCAATGAGCATAGTGGCGGCTAGTAAGTGTATAGGTTGAACCGTTGGCCAAAACCAGTGGAAACTGATGATCAAACCTAACAAGCCCGGTATTTGAATGCCGCAGCCGAGTAGCAAGGTATTCATTTGTCCAAAAACAGCGGTTACCCGTGCGCTAATCAATGACCCTACAAAATAGCATAAGCCCATTCCAATAAACGTGTTACCTGATTGAAGTGGTGTAAGTCCTAGCCCGCTTTGTAAAGTGAGAGCGACCGAAAACATATAGCCGCTCCAACATGACACAAACAAAACGCATAAGACTAAACCGAATTGGATAGAGCGTAAGCGCAATAAGCGCGGCGGTATTAAGGGGGCGCTTCCTTTTAGCTCAATACGCTGCTCGGCTTTCCAGAGCAAAATGAATAACGGAATGACCATCATCAGGACAGCAATAAGTGGCCAAGACCACTCAAAGAGAGGGCCTAACGACACAGGGATGAGCAAGCATAAAATAGCGGCAGCTAATAGCGTGGTGCCCAGTTTATCAACGCTGGAGGCTTTTTCCGAAAAGGTATTTGGAATAAGTGAGCCTGATAATGACAAAATGAGTAGGCATACAGGGATGTTCACTAAGAATACATTACGCCAGCCTAACCCAAACAGATCGGCAGATACTAACCAGCCGCCTAGTACTTGGCCGGTGACGAAGGATAAGCCGCCAATGGCACTGTAATAACCGAGTGCGCGTGAGTGCGATCGGCCGGTTAAGCAAACATGAATAGTCGACAAGATTTGCGGAACCATCATGGCGGCACCAACCCCCTGAACAGCGCGGGCAATCAGTAGAGTTAACATGTTGGGAGCGAGCCCGCAGGCCAAGGATGAAACGCCAAAGATGAGCACACCTATGCTCATTAAGGTGCGGCGACCATAGCGATCTCCTAAACGTCCACCCATGGCTAAGCAGACCGCAAAAAATACACCATACACGGCCACCATTAATTCTAACTCTACATGGTTGGCATCTAATGAAGCGGCGATGGATTCCAGCGCAACATTAACGATAGAAAAGTCGATTACGGGTAAAATCTGACCACCTAACAACAGGGCTAGCCCAGCGGATGTTAGAGAATTTTTGGGTGTGCTCATGTATATCCTAGAACGCGAAATCAACGCGGAATGACGAGTCAAAAAGATTCAGTGTATGCGCAGGATAATCATGAGGCTACCGACAAAGCTGCAATAGTGAGTTTCGTTATTTCGCGGCTTCTGAAAGTCCCTTCTCAGCATTCAATAATGCTTGCTTGCGAGTTAGCCCCCAACGGAATCCGCCTAGGCTACCGTCACCGCGTAACACCCGATGACAAGGAATAAGTACGCCAATCCGATTAGCCCCACACGCCGATGCGGCGGCCCTGAAGGCTTTGGGGTTACCAATGTGAGTCGCTAGTTCTGAATAACTGATAGAAACGCCAGCCGGGATACGAGTGAGATACTTCCACACTTTGATCTGAAATGCTGTGCCTCTCATGTCCAGAGGGATGGAGGGCAAGGGGGCTTGGCTTGCTAAATGTTGATCCAGAGCGTCTATCCAATCATCAAGCTCGCGAGAAGCATAGGCTGTTGATGGGATGAAGCTCGCCTGGGGAAATTCGTTAACCAGCTCATCGAATAAGATAGACTCGCTCTCTCCAAAAGTCGTATAGCAGACGCCCTTTTGCGTTGCAGCCATCAACAGCAAACCTAACGAAGAGTCGCGAAAAGCATAGCTGATTACTTCGCCTGTTCCGCCGTCTTTATATGAGCTGGGAGTCATACCCATTTGGCGAGAGGCTTCACCGTAGAGTCGGCTTACAGAGCTAAAGCCTGCTGCAAATATAGCATCCGTCACCGTTGGCTCAGTTTTTAGTAACGACTTAAACAACTCCATGCGAATGGCATCTTGATATTCTTTAGGTGAAACGCCTAGGGTCGCGGTAAATAGCCGTTGGAAATGTGACGGCGATAAGTGCGCCAGTTGAGCGAGTCGTGTTAGCGGTAGTTTTTCGTTAGCGTGAGCTTCGATGTGTCGAGCTACGGTAATGATACTCTCGGTAGTGGGCATAAGTGATCACATAGCTTAGTCAGTAATAAGCTTAATGAAACGCTATGGAGGAGAAAATTGCTATCCGTTTCTTGTGAATAAGCAATATTATTATTTTAAATAATAAGGTCTATTTATTGGCGAGCTAAATCATACGGTTCTTGTAATACATATTAGGTACTAATAAATTAACCCCGTTGTTTTTTACTTACTATAACTATGAATGTACAAGGCTTGATATGTTAGTAAAACAAGGACTCATGGCTTTTTTTCTCAGTTTCGTTATTACTCAGTTGAGTGCAGATGATATGAATCATGAAAACCCGATGGATGTCGCTACCGCTTTTTGGCAAGCATTAGCCCAACAGGATTACAAACTGGCTAATCAATATGTTGTCGCTAAGGATCAAGAAAATTTTCTAAAAGAAATGAGAAGTGTTTTAAAAGAATTGAAACCACTGCCAGAAAAGCCGGGTGTCACTATACACATTGAAGAAGGCCAATTAGTAGGCAGCTCAGTACTGTCAAACTGGGTGCCAAACGCTCACGTTGGCATGGTTTATCAAGACGGTCGTTGGTGGATTAAAAAGTAGTAAATCGCATATTGCATTGAGATCCGTTGAATGAGCATTAGAAAGGATAGGACACAAAACGCAGGCTTGACTGAGGCTGGATATAGAAAGCAGACCATTCTGCTGGGTTATTTTGGATTTTTAGTAGATTACATAAGATGATCCAATAAAAAACCTCTTTTTTGGGCAACCAAGACGGCTTCAGTACGATTTTTTGCCATGAGTCGCTCCAATATCACAGAGACATACTCTTTTACAGTTAAGGGGGAGACTCCCAGTTGTCTTGCGATCTCTTTATTAGAAAGTCCCTGAGCCATGCCTTGCAAGGTGGCCATCTGTTGGGCCGTGAAATAGACACAATCACTGCCTTGTGTTTCTGACAGAATGACGATCTCGCCCTCTAAAATATCTATAATGGCCTTTTTCATCGCTTCTTTAGATGTTGATTTGGTGATGAAACCGTTAGCCCCTAAATCAATCATCTGTCGAATACTGACTTCAAAATCTAGTGTCGAAATCACAGCAATAACTAACGTAGGGTAGCGCTGGCGGATAAAATCGAGGCCATCTAGATTTTTAATATCAGGCATACGAATATCGAGCATGAGTAGCGTCCAGTCAGAATAACCAGCTAAGGTATCCAATGCTGCCGAGAAATTACCCGCCGTGTGAATATGTGCTTGTGGATACAGTTCGTTTATTAACTGTTTTAAGCCATCACGATACATTTCGTGATCTTCGGCTATGAGAAATCGCTTATATAACTGCATACCAAGTCATCCATTAAAGCGGTATCGGGTGCTAAATAAGTTATACGCTTGTTGGCGCTCTTAGGAGTATCAGTGCCAACCTGCGGTGAGCAGGTCCACACTGATAACCTACATCAAAAGACTTCGCCGGTCTCGATGGGGCGAGTGGTTATTGTCGCTTCCCCTTGTTGAAAATCATCTATTAAAATGGTTGCGGCCTGCTCTACTAAGCGATCGGTACCAACAACACGAAATGTATAGGTAGCATCTATTTTTTTTCGTTGAGGCGTTAATATGATCAAACCTTCACCCACATGAAAAGGCGCTAACGATACAGTCAGAACCTGTCCAAAAGTAGATACCTCCGAATGGGTTTCTTCTTCGCCTATGGTGAATGACTGCTCTAGTTTTGTGCTGATCGTTGTGGATGCGGATGTTGTAATCAAACCAACTTCGGCTTCTACCCCAGTGGTTACACTGACTTCTAGACCAACAAGGGTTGTTTCACTCCAAGACCGTGTTATTGAAGATTCAATCTCTTTAGTTAGGTTTAACGCATAGCTTTGTTCTTGGCTGGAGTCTGAAACTACACGCCCTTCGATACCAATAGGCTCGCCTGCAGGCGTCGTAACCTCGTTGTCATATTTAATGTTTACCAGCTCTAAGTCAGACCGAATTAATTTCACGCTCGATGCAATATCATTGAATCCATACACTTTAAGACTGGGGTGATCGCCAGGACCTAATTCTAAAGATTTACCGCCAAATTTGCTGTGTTCATACAAAACCACACGTACCCCTTCAGGAATTTTTAACGAGGAAATAGCATCATGTTTTAAAAATGGGCTCGGGTAGCTTGTTTCCTGTCCTATGCCCGCTAAGCTTTGTTTGTATCCTTTGAAATTATTGTTTTCGTAAAATGTAACTAAAGGGTCAATGTTTGAATTTTGCTTAAGTACTTTAATAGAACTGATTTTATCGTTCCAACCGGGTAAGGAAGAGTAATCACCTTCAAACAAAACCATTTTAGGCCCACGAAATCCAGAATCTTTATAGAACATAGCATAAAAGCCCTCTGGGACTTTTACCGAACTTATTTGGTCGTTTCCTATTTGACTGGTTGGATATTCATCTTCAGCTAATACTGCTTTTTTTCCTTTGAAATCTACATGTTGATAAATAGTAATACTCATTTTTAAATCTCTCTTAAGCATGCGCTCATAGATTCTGCTGAGCTATTGATATAAATAATGAGATTTCATAGTAAGAATTCAAATCCACTAAAGGTACCCGCCAGATGGGGGGGGGATGTTATCTATCGCTTTATCTGTAGTGATCAGCTGTGTTTGGCATATTCTTTCATAATGAACCGTGCCAACGAGCGTAGTTGTGCTGCTTGATAGTGGGCAGGCAGAAGATAGATATTGTTTTTTATGGGCCGGTTTATCAGCTCTAAACAATTTTGATTGAGAAAGCCAATAACAATATGCAAGTTGGGCTTATCCTTGTATTGCATGAGCGCTGAAAGATCGGAGAAGCAGGTAATATCAATTAAATGGACGATTACATCTGCATTGTCATCTTTTGGGCTGTGCGTCTCTACCTTATAGCCCCAGCGGCTCATCTGCTCAGTTACTTGATCACAAAGCGTATGATCAGAAAACTCAGCTATCCAACGCAGTGATTTTTCCATGTCATTATTACCAGAGTGTTCTGCAGCATATTCCGCTTTCACGGGTAACGATATGCTGAAAACCGAACCCTTAGACGGCTTAGAGCGCACGATAATCTTTGCCCCTAAAACGTCTACCAGTTGCTTGACTATAGCTAAACCTATGCCCATGCCGGATTGGTTGCTTTTCGTTTCTTGTCCACGTTGATAGAGATCAAAAATACGACTTTGATCCTCTATCCTGATTCCGCGACCGGTATCCCAAACCTGTATTAACAAGCCAGTTCGGTGAGCACGAAAGGCAATTAATACACCTCCGCGTTCGGTATATTTAATGGCATTTGAAATTAAATTACGAAGTATTCTTTCAAGGTGTTGAATATCAGTGCATATCGCTTGCTTAGTAACATGAAAACGCAGTGATAGCCCCTTAAGGCTAGCTTGATGGGAAAATTCTTGTCGTAGTTTGTCTGTAAAGAGGTGTAAATCAATCCATTCATTGTCCGATTTAACGAGCCCAGATTCTAGCTTACTAATATCCATCAGTTGATTAAAAGATTTACTCATTAAAAATTGTAAACCTGAAACTTTTGCTAAAATCACTTTGCCATTTTCACTTTTTATATGTTCCTCCAACAAGGATACGAACAAACTCATGCTGTGCAGAGGCTGTCTTAGATCATGGCTAACAGTCGCTAGAAACTGAGACTTGGCTTCACTTTTCATCTCTGCCTGGTATTTTTTCTTTTTCAATTCAACGATTCGCATCAGCAAAGCCATGAAATGAATAATCATATGAATAATTTGTAGAAAGGGCTCAAAAATAACACTGTAGGAGAGGGTGTTATCATATAGACCGGGCTCGGAGGTTAAGATAAAAGCAATACTTGAAAAGGAATAAAAAAGTGGAAGCCATCCAAGAATAAATAAAAGGTAATATCCTTTTAATTTGTGGCCGTTCGAAAATCCTGCATAAAAAATGACTAAAGACATGATAATTGAGCATACTAAATAAAGAATAATATTATCATGTCGATCTAAGAAAAAGCTTAGACCGAAAACCATCATGTAACTAAATGCTACAGTCTTAATTATAAGGTCGGCTACGTATTTGTTCTCTTTTTTTATAGAAAGAAAGGACCGTACAAAAAGAAGAATGCTCATGGAGGTTAGTGAAGCCCAACCCCATATCCACGGTGGTAGCTCTTCAGTGCCTTGTAAAAGATAAACACCGATGTGACTGCGTATGGTGAAAAATACTAACATCAATAAAGATGAAAATCCGAACCAAAAAAAAGTTATATCTTTCATTACGCTCGCGCTAAGAAAAGCCATTAAAATAAAACCTAGCACAATGCCAACGGCTAGATTAAATGTTAGCCCAATGGTATAGGACCATTGGTGATATGAAGGCTCGGTCATGATTGAAAAATAGGGCGGTGAAACCAAAGAATTGCTTTTCAGTTCAAATATAAAGGTGTAGTCCTCATTAGGATTAAGATCAATATAAAAAGCCCTTCCAAATACATTTAAAGCTTCGTCAGTGACTCCTTCACTAAGATTAGAGTGATATTTTTTTTCACCATTAATAGAATATATAAGAACGGAAATATCATTGATGAACAAATTACTGAAATGCAGTACCCAATTTTTCTCGTGGGTTTTATTGACAAGCTTTGCAACAAAACAGTACCGGTTATTATGTCTGAAATCTGGGAGTGTTGTCGTTGATAATGTGCTAGTCAGGGCTTTTTTCGTGTCTTGAAAAAGCGCATAATCTAACGTCTCAGGACATACAAAAAGGCCGGAGCTGCGACGATCCGAATTTAAATCGTAATGCTGAACAAGCGAATCGAGAGGTATGGTTTTAATTGCAGCGTGGCTTTTTTCAGCAGCGGCAAAAAAAACAACAGTTAGCAATAGACACGTCACGGATCTCAAATAACACTGAGAAACCGAACAGAGCACTTGTAAGATCAAATCTTGCTTTATGTTAATTAATGCACAGTGTGCATTGTTGTTAAATAACCGATACATATTTCTAAACGTCTTGGTTCGACTTTAGTTGAATTGGTAGTGTTTCGATTACCCTTAAGTATCAAGGGCTTAAGGTTTTAATAAATATAGGAACTTATTTTTCTTTCGTGTATTCAAAGCAATACGTGGATCAATAAACACTGTTCGGAAAGACGGGTGTACAGGACGTCTTTTGAGCCATTGATCATAACTAAAAGACTTACTGAATGCGCAAAAAAACATGGAAAATTTTTTGTCTCAATCATTAAAGGAGCTATACATTAACGTGTATGGCGTTAATAAAGATGATCTGTATGGTTGAGCACGGCACATTACACTGATCATGCGCCACACAAGGGCTCTCATGGCTTACCGCGTGTACATTATCATACTACCTCAATAGTATGAGTCTTATTTGCGGCCTTAAAAAACAATGGATACCAAGTTTAGAAATAAGGGGATTTGAACGCTCTCAGTGGTTAAAAGCGACAATAAGTCTAAAAGTTAGGCGATAAAGAGCCCATACAATATCAACATAGTGTACTTGTCTGGGCTGAAGGGGGAGGCCTCCGAGGAGTCTTTACTGCAAGGCCACTGATCCATAAGAAGGTTCGTAACGTGCCTCGTTTAAAGCATGTAATGAATGCGAACTCGCCTTTGGGGCTAGCTCAAATTGTCGTGCTTCGCGTGCCGCTTCAATATGAGTAATTGAGCCTGTTAAGCTCACTTCACTAGTATCGATTTTCTTAGCTCCGGTTCTTTCTTCGCGCGGTGGTAGACCAATATGCTCACGGTAGCATTTGCTGAAATGCGGTGTGGAAACAAAACCGCAAGCTGAAGCAATTTCAATAATTGACATTGATGTTTGCTTGAGTAATTGGCGAGCACGTAATAGGCGTAATTTTAGATAATATTTAGATGGTGAACATTGCAGATGTTTCTGGAATAAGCGTTCAAGCTGGCGACGTGATAAATCGACGTACCCTGCTAACTCATCTAACTCGATTGTTTCTTCTAAATTGGCTTCCATCAATGATACGGCTTCAACCAGCTTCGGTTGAGTGGTGCCCAGAACGTAACGAAGTGGTATGCGCTGGTAGTCTGCGTGGTTACGCACGCGGTCACAGATAAACATTTCGGAGATACCTGCCGTAAGCTGATACCCATAATCACGTTGGATCATGTTAAGCATCATATCCAGCGGGACTGTTCCGCCACTCGACGTCATACGGTTGCGGTCTAAAACAAAGAGGTGGTTTGTGCAGCGCACTTTTTGGAATTTTTCTTGTAAGGAAGCAATACATTCCCAATGAGCGCTGCAGTCATACCCGTCTAGCAAACCTGCATCAGCCAAAACATAAGCCCCTGTGCAAATTGCCCCAATATTGCAAGCGCGACGGCCCATTTTTTGTAACCAAGACACCTGACGTCGAGAGTAGCTACGGGTGATATTAACTCCACCCACGACAATAATAGTATCGAGGTTAAGCGGGTCGGTCATCGAGCCATCAGGGGTTATGCTAATGCCATCACTTGCCGTGACGGCCTTACCGTCTTCAGTGAGTGTATGCCATGTATACAGCTCTTTACCGCTAAGCTGATTTGCCATGCGTAATGGTTCTACTGCTGATGCCAGAGCAATCATCGTAAAATTTTCTAATAACAAAAAGCCGATTTTATTCATTTTTACGGCCTGCACTTCTGCGGGCTGGCGGTTATGGATATCAAACATGGCATCTGCTCCTAATGAACCATTTTCATAAGTTAACATGAGCAATTAGCATGCCTAAAGTGTCATTGGGCGCAATTAACCCCGCTTTTATTGAATAAGCGTTTAATAAAAAAGGGCTTATGAGTCAGTAGGTATGTAAGTGATAACAGAATTGCTGTGTAGTGACATGTTACTTATTGACACAAAGTCGCACACAGATTAGCCAAGTGTGTCGAAACTGCACTGTGTTGTGGCGTAATTAGGCCTATAGCGGGTATGGCTGAAAGGAATGACGTATAGTAAATCGCCTATATTCTTGCTGTTGTAGAATCATGAATAATAAATCTAAATCTGAAGCTGGTTATTTTGCTATAGCGCGGGAAAGCGCGGATTTTTCATTTGAAGACTTTGTAAGCCGTTATTACAACACAGAGCAACCCGTTATTATCGAGGGTGTAGGAGAAAGCTGGCCGGCTAAACAGCGCTGGACAGAAACTTATATACGCCAAGCACTCGCAAAAGAAACAAAAGCAGAGGCTGCTTCACTTTGGTATTGGATGGAAAGGGACATGTTGTCCGGTGACTATCAAACACCCGAGTTAGTCCAGCGGTTACTTGATGCTTCTAATACGTTTGCGCGTAGCAAAAGCATGCGTATTTGGGTTCATAACCAAGATAATGTTTCTAGTTGGCACTTTGATGGCAACATGGTGAGTGTGTTCAATACTCAAGTCACAGGGCAAAAAGAGTGGTTTCTCGTATCTCCCGACACGCCTCTGCATTGCTATCCGTTTGTGAATTTCGCCATTATGAATGGCAATGATGCCAAATCTCTTGTACACAAGCGCTATACCCACTTTATGCTGAATGAAGGCGATATGTTGTATATCCCACCGCTGTGGTTTCACAAAGTGATATCTAAAGCCCCCGAAAATATAAGCCTGAACTGGATAATGACTAAAAAAGAAACGACTGTTTGCAGTAAAACGCTCAATCGGGAATTAGAAAAATACCGCCTTCAAGAGTACCTTTTCAAACATCGTTTCGCGTGGGTTAAACGAACTTCTAAGATGATTGATGCAAAACTGCCAGGTTTTCTGCGATCCAATTGGCGCTATCAGAGTATGATTATTACGCAACAGCCCCAGCGACGATTTGGGCTGGCTCGATATGTATTGGAAGAGCTATCGGCGCTGGGGCGAACGCTGTGGCATGCTAGAAAAGCGCGTTCGTATTACCAGCAATTAAAACCCGTTAAACAATTAGATAAGGCTGATATGAATCAGCCTGATTAATTCCTTCGGCTTCTCGCTATACCGATTTAATTTTTTACTCTGTATTGCAAAGGGGTGTCTTAAAATCGATAATAATTCAATATTTATTGATTTAAGGCTGATTGGTGAAAATGAGTTTTGAATGGATTGATCAACCACTAACAGAGCAAGATACATCACGTTCGCCGGTGCGTATTCGTTCCCAGGTGGTTGAGCCTCGGCGCCGCTGCCCTTCTATATCGTATCCGTGGCATCAATGGATTTGTGCGACTCATGGCACGTTGACGGTTATGGTCGATAGCACCTGGTATGTGGTTCCGCCACGTCAGGCGTTGTGGGTCCCCAGCGGAACGCAATACTCATTGGCAACCATGGATGGGGCAGAGTTTACGTGCGTATCCATAGAGGCGACGGTTGAAGTGAACTTGGCGGATCACTGCACAATGTTTCGTGTGTCCTCTTTATTGATTGAGCTGTTGGAGGAAGCTGACCATATTCGACAAACGAAAGAAGTCTCTTCTTATGTGGGTTTATTGCAGCGGATTATTGTTGAGCAACTACACCGGCAAAAAGAGCAGGATTTCAGATTACCGTGGCCATCGAATGAGCGTTTAATCACGATCTGTCAGCAGGTTTATCTGCACCCAGATGATACGCGTACCCTTGAGCAATGGGCGGTACTGTTAGGTATATCGAGCCGAACCTTAACACGGTTGTTTACAGAGGATATGGGGATCTCATTCCGTGCATGGCGTTATCGGTTACGGTTATGTAGGGCTTTGGAGTGGCTGTGTCACGCCCGCCCTGTTACCGAAATAGCGCAAGAGTTAGGCTATGCTAACCCATCGGCGTTTGCTTACATGTTCAAAGAATCAATGGGCTGTACGCCCTCGGAATGGCGCAGCCCAGCTCGGTGAACCGTTAGCACTCAATGGTGTTAACGGCTAAACCTCCTTTAGAGGTCTCTTTGTATTTATCCTGCATATCGCGCCCTGTATCTCGCATGGTGCGTATCACTTTATCTAACGAGATGAAGTGATCGCCATCGCCGCGCAATGCCATTTGTGCCGCATTGATCGCTTTTACTCCAGCAATGGCATTACGTTCGATGCAAGGCACTTGGACCAAGCCTCCAACGGGGTCGCAGGTTAAGCCTAAATTATGCTCCAAGCCAATTTCAGCGGCATTTTCCACTTGCTTAGGCGTACCTCCCAGCACTTCTGCTAAACCGGCTGCTGCCATAGCGCATGCACTACCAACTTCCCCTTGGCAACCCACTTCGGCACCGGAGATTGACGCGTTCTTTTTGCATAAAGCGCCAATAGCCGCGGCGGCTAGAAGAAAGTTAACCACATCATCATCCGTTGCTTTGGGGTTAAAGTGCATGTAGTACATGAGGACAGCGGGGATAATACCGGCAGCACCGTTGGTTGGGGCTGTCACCATTCGCCCGCCTGCCGCGTTCTCTTCATTGACGGCCAGCGCGAAGAGGTTAACCCAATCCATGCCTGACAGCGTAGAGCTGATAACATTTGTGTCGCAAGCTTGTAGCAATGACTGGTGTAGCGAATGCGCGCGGCGTCGCACATTTAGTCCACCGGGTAAAATGCCTTGATGGCTCAGTCCACTGTTAACACACGCCTCCATGGCGTGCCAAATAGTTAAGATGCCTTGTCGGATATCCGCTTCTTTACGCCAAACTTTTTCATTTTCCATCATTAACTCACTAATGCGCAGGTCGTGGGTTTGGCATAACGTGAGTAGTTCATTGGCTGTTTCAAACGGGTAAGGTAGCTCTACCTGTGGCACGAGGTGTGCGTCTTTTGTTGCCTCGCTCTGATCTAAAAAGAAGCCACCGCCAATTGAGTAATAGGTATTTTCATAAAGAATACAGTCATCACCGTACGCGGTTAAACACATAGCATTTGGGTGGTAAGGCAAGGCCTCATCATTAAATCGCAAGTCCTGTTTGCGGATAAAAGGCACGGCATGCTTGCCTGCTAAAAAGAGCCGCTCAGTGGCGTCAACTTGCGCGATTTTGTCAGGTAGCGTGACTGGGTCAACAATGTCAGGCAGCTCACCCATTAAGCCGGCAATAACAGCGTCATCGGTGCCGTGGCCTTTACCGGTAGAGCTAAGAGACCCAAAAAGGGTAATGTTGATAGCAGATACATGCTGTAGAAGATCATTTTCGGCCAAGTAAGATGAAAATGTAGCAGCTGCCCGCATTGGCCCGACGGTGTGGGAGCTAGATGGGCCTATACCAATCTTAAAAAGATCAAAAACACTAATACTCATGAGGTTCTCCACACGTTTTTAACGGTTCTTATTATGATGGGTATATTAACTGTTTAGATTATCGTTGATAACGAGAATTTCCGCATACCATAAAGCGACCTTACCTTCACTAACATCGACCTGATAAAGGTGGGAGGGTCGACTAACGCTAAAAGTATTAATACACAGCAATTTTATTGTGCGCCGCAAAAAAAATATTTGATAACTAGGTAGGCTTTGTCTTATAACTGTTATGTGTAGTGTAGTGGTGACAGGAGACATGCATCATGGAATACGTGCATGAAGAAAGGCTCGATAGGTTACGTGGGATGCTTGTAGGCTTGTCGGTTGGAGATGCCATGGGAGCGCCTGTGGAGTTTTTGTCGCCAGCTATGTTTGAGCCAGTTCATGGATTTCGTGAAGGGGGACCTCACTATCTGCCAGCTGGCTATTGGACTGATGATACTTCATTAGCTTTGTGCACTGCGGTAAGCCTAATACAGAAAAATGGACATGATTCACTTGATCAAATGATCCGATATAGCCGTTGGTATCGAGAGGGGTTTGCCTCATCGACGGGGATGGCCTTTGGGATAGGCGAGCAAACGCGCCGTGCCATTGAGCTGTTTGAAGATCATGGTCTTATTTACGGCGAATTATGGCAAACCATGCTGCAAAACCCCTATGGTGCTGGCAATGGCGCCATTATGCGGTTAGCCCCGGTATTAATTCACTACCACCATGATAGTGAGCTAGCCGTTCGATATGCTAGTGATAACGCCTTTTTAACCCACCCCGACTCACGGTGTGTAGAAACAAATCAGGTATTTGCGCAGTTAATTCTTAATGTGCTTAATTTGCCACCAGGTTTTGATAAATCCTCTTTGTTGTCATTTGATTCGTTGATCACGCTCTCTATCGAATTGGGTGATGAGCTGATGGCTGTATTGAATGGCAGCTTTCGCTACAAAAATGCCGAGCAACTGAATACTGGCGGACAAGTGGTTAACACGTTAGAGGCGGTCTTATGGGCTTTTTATCATGCCTCTTCTTTTGAAGAGGGGCTGTTGGCATTGGTGAACTTAGGAGGCGACTCCGACACGTTGGGTGCCGTCTATGGACAACTGGCAGGCGCTTATTGGGGGTATAACGCCATTCCTTATGAATGGCGAGCAGGCCTTTTTGCTGAGCCAGTTATTCGACATTTAGCCGATTGTTTATGTGGCTATTCATCACCCCAGAACGTGCAGCTCCAAGATTGGTTAGTTTAGTTCCACGTCCTTATCAGTTAATTACTAAACACAACCGTGCGTTTGCCATTTAAGAAGACACGCTTTTCAACATGGTATCTTACGGCGTTAAAGAGCGTGATCCGTTCTATATCTTGTCCCTTAGAGACGAGGTCTTCAGCGTAATGGGCGTGATCAACCGTTTGTATACCCTGTGTGATGATGGGGCCTTCGTCCAAATCGTTGTTCACATAGTGTGCCGTAGCGCCTACCATTTTTACGCCTTTTTCCCATGCTTGATGATACGGTTTTGCGCCTTTAAAACCGGGTAATAATGAGTGATGGATGTTGATAGCTTTGCCGTCAAGCGCGTTGCACATATCAGGAGACAGCACTTGCATGTAGCGGGCTAGTACTACAAGGTCGGCGTTGTACTTATCGATCAATTTGAGGATTTCTGCTTCTTGCTGTGGCTTAGTATCTGGTGTGATGGGTAGATGGTAATACGGTATGCCGTGCCACTCGGCCAGCGGCTTTAGATCAGGGTGGTTGGAAATAATCACCGGAATGTCGATTTGTAGTTGCCCCGTACGGTGACGATACAAGAGATCATTGAGGCAGTGATCAAACTTAGATACTAAAATAGCAACCTTTGCTCGGTAACCTGGCGGAGTTAGTGACCATGTCATGCCGAATGGTTTGGCTCGCTCAGCGAAGACGTCATTGAAGCCTGTTTCAGTAAAGGTTTCGTCCTGTGGGTGAAATTCGATGCGTATAAAAAATTGCCCTGAGACGCGATCATCAAAAGAATGAATTTCATCAATGTAATTTCCGCTGTCTGCCATAAAACGCGTCACAACATCTACGGTTCCAATCAGGCTTGGGCAGTGGGCAGTAAAAATCCAATCATTCGTCAGTTTAGGCATGCTGTGTCCTCATTGGGGTGCGGATTACGTCCGCACCACTAAGCCGTATTCTTGGCTGGCGGCTTGAATCCAGAGCCAGATGTAGTCTGAAAAGCTGCGGCGTATTACGAGCTGATAACAGTTTTCATCGGTATGGCTGAGGATGGCCGTCGTTTTTGCAAATAACGAACTCGCCACCTTGCCGACAGGGAAAACGCTCGGGTGTACGTCCAGCGACATACTCTTTTTTAGCACATTAACAGCGTCAGGGCCGCTTAGTTCGATCAGTGTTTGACCTCCGCTCACGTTAACAATGCTGTAATGGCCCGTGATACAAGCGCGTAATGACTGTTCAACGGCAAAGGCTTGGCTGTTTGGTAAAATAACAAGCCACTCATCGGGGCTGATCCATCGAATAGAGACATCGTGGTGAGTGACCATACTTAACGGCGTAATGGGTAGTGGAATACCTAACACTGACGCACAGCCCTGCATAAAGCTCGTGTTACTTTGATTCCCTCTGAGTGTGAGATGCCCCAGCAAAGGGAGTTCACGAAAGATGACGTTCCCCTGAGCAGGTCCCTGTGACGCATGGGTGGCTAGATCCGCGTGATGTAAGGGGGATTGCCCAGCAACTTCGGGAGGTTGTTGGTTCAAGCTTGCGCAGTGGTGTTCATAAGAAGCGGGTGCTTGCGGTGTATTCAGATCAGACATGCTGGCGTTCCCCTTTAGGATCGAGAAAAATTGGACTGCAAATTTCAGCTTCTATTACGGAACCGTCGCGCTGAGGGTAGTAAACGGTATCGCCTATTTTGTTGAGGCCATCACGAATAAAGCCCATGGCGATGCTATGACCTAAATTTGCGCTGTAGTAGCTGGAGCTAACATGGCCTAGCATTTCCATAGGTACTGCTATCTCTGGCGTGGCAACGGCTTGTGCGCCTTCAGGAATGACCTGATGTGGATCTTTAGTTTTTAAACCGACCAGCTGTTTACGGTCTTTGCGTAAGTTGTCCTCACGGTGCATACCGCGTTTACCAATATAGCTAAATGGTTTGCCGTCAGACACGCACCAGCTCATACCTAAGTCGTGAGGTGTCACGGATCCATCTGTATCTTGGCCGACAATCACAAAGCCTTTCTCAGCACGCAGAACATGCATGGTTTCAGTGCCGTAAGGTGTGAGGTTGTATTTAGCACCCTGTGCAAACAGTTTTTCCCATACGTGTAGTCCGAAGTTGGCCTGGACGTTAATTTCGTAAGATAGCTCCCCCGTAAACGAGATTCGGAATACTCTGGCAGGAACGCCCGCTACCGTGCCGGCTCGCCAATCCATAAATTTGAACGCTTCTTTATCGAGATCGATATCGTCACATAGTTCAGACAATAACGCGCGTGAGTTTGGCCCTGATATGGTCATTGTTGCCCAATGGTCGGTTACTGATGTGAAGTACACTTCAAGCTCAGGCCACTCGGTTTGGTGATAAAGCTCGAGCCATTCGAGGACTCCCGCCGCTCCGCCTGTCGTGGTGGTCATCAAAAAATGGTTCTCACCTAGGCATGATGTCACGCCGTCATCAAAGACCATGCCGTCTTCGTGACACATGAGTCCGTACCGGCATTTTCCAACGGCTAGTTTTGCCCAAGCATTACTATATACGCGCCCTAAGAACTCACGAGCGTCTTTGCCTTGGATATCTATTTTGCCCAAAGTTGATGCATCTAAAATGCCGACGCTGTTACGCGTTGCTTGGCATTCGCGGTTCAGCGCTTCTTGCATGGATTCACCTGCTTTGGGGTAATACCACGGGCGTTTCCAGTTACCTACATCCTCAAATTTAGCCCCGTGTTCTAGATGCCAGCTATGCATGGCAGTGTAGCGTTCTGGGTCGAATAGAGACTTACAGTGCATACCGGCAATGGCACCAAACGTAACGGGCGTATAGTTTGGGCGGAAGACCGTAGTACCGGTTTCAGGGATGGTTTTTCCGAGTGTTTGGGCGGTGATGGCCATACCGTTAATATTGCCTAGCTTGCCTTGGTCTGTGCCAAACCCTAGCGCCGTGTAACGCTTAACATGCTCGATGGACTCGAAACCTTCGCGTGCAGCTAGTTGGATACCTGCGGCTGTCACGTCATTTTGATAATCAACAAATTGTTTTGGTGCACGTGAAGGCTTTGCTGTATGAGGCACGAGGAATAGCGCCATTGATGCCGCCTCTACCACCGAATCAATCGACACAACCGGACGGTCGGCTGGTGTTTTCTGACATGCCAGAATCGCTTCTTGTGCGGCGTTGAAGCCTTCATTGATGACATCATTGAGTGCGTAGGTTGCGTTTATGCCCCCAGCGGTGAGTTGTGAGCGGTCTGGTTTTCCCGGTACAAACGCAATTAAGTCATCACGCCATTGCGGGCGGCTACCTGTATGGCAGGATAGGTGGATAACAGGGCTCCAACCACCGGAAGACGCCACCGTATCGCAGCTCAGCTGTGTCGGTTTACCCGTGACACTATCGCCCATCGCATTAATGGGCGCTACTGATACGCCGGTTACGCGCTTTTTGCCTTGGGTATCAATCACCGCTGATCCGGTAATAACCTTGATGCCTAGCGACTTCGCGCGAGAGATCCGGTCTCCTTCGGGGTTTGCGCGAGTATCGACAATAGCAACAACCTCGCGACCGGACTCGTGCCAATCAATAGCCGCTTGATAGGCGTAATCATTGGTTGTCATTAGCACTAGCGATTCACCCGGCACTACGCCAAAGCGATTAATATAGGTTGAAACGGCAGAAGCAATCATCGACCCCGGTAAGTCATTGTTGCCATATACCAGAGGCCGCTCATGCGCACCGGTGGCTAAAATCACTTGATGCGCACGGACCTTATGCATGCGCTGACGTACCTGACCATTTGGCGCTTTATCGCTTATGTGGTCTGTGAGGCGCTGGTGGATGGTTAAGAAGTTATGGTCGTGATAGCCATTCACCGTGGCATGCGTCAGCACGGTCACGTTCGGGTGAGCTGACAAGTTAGCGGCTATATCGCGCACCCAGTCTAACGCGGGTTTGCCGTTTATTTGCTCTTTGCTGCTGAGTAACGATCCACCTAATTCGCTTTGTTCATCCGCAATAATGACGCGCAACCCGCTATTTGCCGAAAACAAGGCGGCTGCCAAACCAGCAGGGCCTGCACCTGCGATCATGACATCGCAATGCTGGTTGATATGGTCGTAACTGTCGGGGTCGGTTTCTAATGGTGATCGTCCAAAACCGGCCGCTTTACGAATCACTTTCTCATACGTTGACCACATAGACTGCGGGAACATAAAGGTTTTGTAATAAAAGCCTGGGGGCATCATCTTCCCGCCGACTTTGCCAATCGCGCCCATCAAATCAAAATTAGCGTTTGGCCAGCCGTTGGTGGACTCGCACACTAAACCATCAAACAGCATTTGTTGGGTGGCACGTACGTTAGGGACTTGAGTTGCTTCGCTGGCTCCTACTTGTAGAATGCCATTGGGCTCTTCAGCGCCAGCCGCTATTAAGCCGCGAGGGCGGCTGTATTTGAAGCTACGGCCTACAATATCAACACCATTAGCCAGCAATGCCGAGGCAATGGTATCGCCTTCAAAGCCTGGGTAGCTTTTGCCGTTGTAGGTAAACGTAACCGGTTTAGCGCGGTTGATTAGGCCACCGGACGGGATGCGGTTTTTCTGAGTCATCGGGGCTGCTCCTTAAAGGGCATCAGTGGTGAACTGAGGCTGTTGGCCTATCAAGTACACCTCTTTAATCTCGTAGGTTACGGTGTCGCGTGTCATGTTAAAAAATTTGCGACATCCCGCGCTGTGGTACCAAATTTCGTGGCGTAACCCTTTAGGGTTAGGGCGAAAATACATATAGTTTCCCCACTCGGCATCGCTGCAGTTGTCTGGGTCGAGTGGGCGTACAATATGCGCTTGGCCCTTGGCGTGAAACTCATCTTCTTCGCGGTATTCCGCACAATGAGGGCAATAGATATGGAACATATGTTGTCTCCTAACCGCTCGTTAGTGCGCCACGCCAGCGGCGCCGTGCTCATCAATTAATTTGCCGCTGTGGAAGCGGAACATAGAAAATGGTTCGGCTAATGGATGAGCTTTGCCTTCGGCCAACGTGGCTGCAAACACGTGACCAGATCCAGGAGTTGCTTTAAAGCCGCCTGTGCCCCAGCCACAGTTAAAGAACAAACCACCTACCGGTGTTTCTGAGATAATAGGACAAGCGTCTGCCGTGGTATCTACAATGCCACCCCATTGTCGGTTCATGCGTACCCGGCTGAAAATAGGAAACATCTCTATAATGGCTTGGATGGTATGTTCAATAGTGGGATATGACCCGCGTTGGCCATAACCTGTGTAGCCGTCAATACCGGCACCAATGACCAAATCGCCTTTGTCTGATTGCGACACATAGCCGTGCACATGATTGGACATAACCACGCAATCGATAATCGGTTTGATTGGTTCAGATACCAGTGCTTGTAGGGGGTGGGATTCCAGCGGTAAATCAAAGCCTGCCATTTTTGCTAGCGTGCTTGAGTTGCCGGCGGTGACACAACCTACACGATCAGCCATGATGACGCCGTGTTGCTTAGTCTTAACGCCTTTCACAATGTTGTTCTCGATCACCATATCGATCACTTCGCACTGTTGTATTAAGTCGACACCCAGTGCGTCCGCGCCACGGGCATAACCCCATGCCACGGCATCATGGCGGGCGTTGCCGCCTCGACGTTGTACAGATGCACCTAAAATGGGATAGCGCGCACTCGGTGAGCAATCAATCGCAGGGATCTCTTTTTGCACTTGTTCAGCGTCTAGCATCTCGTTATCAATCCCCTGTAAGGCGTTGGCGTAAACGAGCCGCTCGTTGCTGCGCATGTCTTGCAACGTATGGCACGTATGGTAAACGCCGCGCTGAGAGAACATCACGTTGTAGTTAAGATCCTGAGACAGGCCTTCCCACAGTTTCATGGCGTGTTCATATAAACGTGCTGACTCATCCCACAAGTAGTTGGAGCGGACAATGGTGGTATTACGTGCCGTGTTGCCGCCACCTAACCAGCCTTTTTCGAGCACGGCAATGTTAGTAATACCGTGCACTTTCGCTAGGTAATAAGCTGTGGCTAGCCCATGGCCGCCGCCACCCACGATGATGATGTCGTATTTTTTCTTGGGCGTAGGGTTACGCCACTGGCGTTGCCAGTTTTCGTGGTGGGTTAGGCTGTGTTTTAACAGTCCAAAGCCTGAATAATGCTGCATTGTGTCAGCTCCCTAACGGCCCGCTCGGCGGGTATGTAAAGACAGTCGATAGCGAAAGGGTTAGCAGTACCTATCGCATTAGAGCGATGGTAGCCGTGGGGTGGGTTAGGCTAATGTGTCGCAGCGCCTTAAGAATGTCCGAAAACGACAGAGGGAGAAGAACGATAAGTATGTATTTACCCGAACCTTAGATACGTCCCGCTTCATTCGTTTGCATTGGAGCGGTATACATTCACTAAACCGAAACGCTTTGTTGCGCGTTTTAAAGCACCTGCACATAGCAGTTTTTCGTGGAACTAAGTAACATAATGCGAATCATTATCTTTATCGTTGTTTTGTTGGGCCTTATTTCTTATCAAAAGGATTGATCGCTATGTTACCGGTGTCACGCTTAATACGTTCTGTTTCTGTTGTTGCCTTAACGGCTAGCGCTTTGTTGTCTGTATCGCCTGTGCACGCCGATGATGAGCGAACCTTGTCCACAAAGTTTGGTGACGTAACTCTATCTGGCGATCCGCAACGCGTTGTTGTACTGGAAGATGAAGCATTGGATACGGCGTTGGCGCTAGGTCTTAAGCCTGTGGCTACTTTAGCTACTCGAGGAGGCAGCGGTGTGCCAGCGTATCTACAAGAGCGTGTAGGTGATATTAAAATTGTAGGCAGCATCCGAGAGCCCAATTTGGAGGCTGTTTTTGCGGTGAAGCCTGATTTAATTATTGCTTCGAGCAATTTAGATAAAAGCCAGTATGAAAAGCTCAGTATGATGGCGCCGACCGTTGTCCCAGAGATTGCTGTTGGCACTCCGTGGAAGGAGTCTGTCGCGTTTTTTGGTAAAGCGCTTAACCGTGAAGAGCAAACCCAGCAACGGTTAGACGCCATCACTCAAAGAATGGCTGAACTCAAGGGTAAGCTACCTGAGAATACAGTGTTATCAGTAGTGCGTTGGAATCCACAAGGCCCTATCGTAATGTCCGATAAACTATTTGCTGGCCAGATTTTAGCCGAGGTGGGTTTGAACTCTCCTGCGATAGCGGGCGAGCTTGAAGGGCGACCTCACAGTGACATTTTAAGCTTAGAAAACCTATCCCAAGTGGATGGGGATTGGTTGTTTTTGGCAACGCTCAACAGCGATGGTCAAGCTGCACTTGACACGGCTAAAGAGCAACCTGCGTTTAAGCGTCTCCAAGCCGTCGCTAATGGTAAGGCTGTCGCGGTTGATGGGCAAATCTGGTCGAGTGGGTCGGGTATGATCGCGGCGGATTCTGTGCTCGATACGCTTGCTGAGCATTTAGTGCCTTAGGTCGATGCACTTCGGGTGCGCCGGTCAGCCGGCGCGGTTGTTAATTCCTTTAGTAGTATGTCATGCCTTTTGCTTCTAAAGATCCTGAACCGGGATCAGCTTCCAAACATCCTGATGTAGGGACTGTCGCAGCATCAATACGGCCAGGCTTTGTTAAGGAGCCTGGCCGATGCTTGTTAGTCCCAATCCTAATCGCACTGATTATTTTATGTTTGGCGACACTGTCTAGCTTTTTGGTAGGGGCGGGTGACGTAACACCAAGCCGTGCGTTAGCGGCGCTGTTTGGGTCTGCTGATGAGGAGGCTCATTTTGTAGTGTTTGAGCTGCGCATGGTAAGAACGCTCTTGGGCGTTACCGTGGGTATTGCTTTGGGGGCTGCTGGATCTTTACTACAAGCGGCTACGCGTAACCCTTTAGCTGAGCCCGGTTTGTTGGGTGTGAGTGCGGGCGCCTCATTTGCTGTGGTAGTGGCTATTAGCTTAGGTTCTAGTGCCGCCGGGTTGCATATTTGGGTGGCCGTCGCAGGTGCCTTGGGAGGGTGCCTATTAGTACTATTGGTATCTCAGGTACGCGGGGTAGGTGATGACCCCGTACGCTTAGTGTTGGCTGGGGCTGCTTTTTCGTCGATGTTAATGGCTATGACGACCCTATTACTATTGTTTGATCAGCGCACGGCTGATGAGATCCGCTTTTGGATTATTGGTGCATTGGGGGGACGCTCGGCAGAGGTTCTCTCTTGGACCGCACCGATGATTTTATGCTCTTTGATTGTGATGTTGGTGTTGGTTAGGCCGCTAGCGTCATTGGCTTTGGGCGAACAAATAGCAACAGGATTGGGTCACAATCCGCGGTTAACACGGTTGCTGACGTTAATAGTGGTCGCTTTCCTAGTCGGCGCTGCAACCGCTGCCGCAGGGCCCATTGCATTTATTGGTTTGATTGTCCCGTTTGCAGCGCGTGCTTTGGTTGGTACTGATATCCGCCGCGTATTGTGGATGGCTGTGTTGCTTGGCCCCTCGTTAGTGTTGGTGGCTGATGTGTTATCCCGGCTCGCTGTAAGGCCTTATGAGCTGCCAATCGGTGTGATCACCGCCATTATTGGCGCGCCGGTTCTTGTCGCGGTTGTGCGCAGCCAGAGGATGCCCAGCTTATGAGCTTTAATCCAGGTTCTGAGGCCTCATGCTCACCGTCAGTGCTGCATGATTTTTATCGTTGGCGCTGGCGCGATTACAGCTTTTTAATACTCAAGCGCGGCTTGTGGAGTGCTGTCGGCTTATGGCTTTGCTTGTTAATGCTCACCGGACTAAGCCTGTCCTCGGGTAGTCAATCGCTTACGCCATTGCAGGCGCTCTTAGCTGCATTTGGGGTAGGGGAGCCGATGAACGTATTTTTAGTGCAAGAGCTACGTTTACAAAGGCTGGTTGCCGGACTGTCAACAGGTTTTGCATTTGGTATATCCGGATGTTTGTTGCAAACCTTGGCGCACAACCGTCTAGCTACGCCAGGTATTATCGGCATAGATGATGGCGCTACGGCATTTGCAGTGGCTTCTATTGTGGCCGTTCCCACCTCTTTGGCTCCGCCGATGTTAGCTCTGGGCGGCGCGGCTACGGCCGCTGCCCTGTCGTTTGGTTTAAGTGGAGGGAGCGGCGCACGTGGCTATCGTTTTATTGTTGTGGGGATTGGTGTCGGTGCATTATTTGGTGCGTTAACTAACTTAATGTTGGCTCGAACGGATATCGATAGCGCTAATGCGGCTTATCCGTGGACGGTCGGTAGCTTGAATGCGAGGACGGACGGTCCCATTTGGGCTCTAGCCGTGGGCATCATGGTGTGTTTGCCTCTTATGGGCTACCTCGCAAGGCAGTTAAATACCCTTCGGTTTAGTGAAGCGGTGGCTTGCGGGTTAGGAGTTCATTTAAAGCGCTCTCGTATGCTAACGCTGATAGTCGCCGTGCTACTGACCGCCTTGGCTGTCGCTGTGGCTGGGCCTGTGGGGTTAATCGCACTCGTCGCCCCTGAACTAGCACGCTATTTAAATAGTTATAAGTCGGTACCGCTAATCAATGCCGGTTTAGTCGGTGCGATCACTATGGTGGCGACAGACTTGGTAGGCCGTACGGCATTATCGCCTATCGAAATCCCCGTTGGGGTGATAACTGCCGTAGTAGGAGGGCCTTACCTGTTATGGATTTTATTGCGGCCCGACCGTCGTTAGCGGTTGATGCTTGGTTGTATCACCTATCGCTCATTAATAGTTATCACAAATAAAGCAGTACTTGATTATGCACAGAAAAATATCCCCGAGTGATGGCAAGCATGTTGCTCCTTCTAAAGACCAAGTGGCTTTACGTGCTGACAATATCCGTGTGGGTTATCGTCATCATGTCATCATCGAGCAGTTGTCACTTACGTTACCGCCAGGAAAAGTAACAGCCATTGTTGGGCCTAATGGCTGTGGCAAGTCTACGCTGCTGTCTGCTCTGGCTCGCTTACGCGAACCCGATAAAGGTCAGGTGTTGCTCGATGGTCATGACATTAATCGTCTACCCAGTAGAGAGGTCGCTAAGAAGTTAGCTTTATTGCCGCAAGAAGCCAGTGCACCGGAAGGGATGACGGCTTTTGAGCTGATCCGCTTTGGTCGCCAGCCGCACCAAGGCATGCTGCGCCAATGGTCAGATGCTGATCAACGCATTGTTGAAGCCGCTCTTGCCGCTGCTGATATCAGTGATTTAGCGCACCGCCCATTAGATCAGATGTCAGGCGGGCAGCGGCAGCGAGCATGGATAGCGATGTCTATTGCACAAGCCACACCGCTGTTATTGCTTGATGAGCCAACGTCAGCACTAGATCTAGGACATCAAATAGAAGTTTTTGAGTTGATACGTTCTCTTAGCCGAGATGAGAACAAAACGGTGGTGATGGTGGTGCATGATTTGTCATCGGCCTGCCGTTACGCTGATCATCTTGTCGCAATGAAGTCGGGTGAGATTGTTGCTCAAGGGTGTCCCTCGGACGTCGTGACGCAAGCATTAGTTGAGACCTTATATGGCGTAAAATGTACATTAATTGAAGACCCCGTCAGCGGTACGCCTATTATTGCTGGTGTATACGCTAGGTAATGTCCCTAATTAAATACAGTTAAATGTTCTATAAGCGACATTGATGCATTGGTAGCAGTACTAAAGGCTAATTTTTTTTGCAGTTTAGTGATCTGAATCTAATCTTAATTAAAAATAAGCCGATAAGTACATTATGCTAATACATCAGATGCTCAATAGGTGTGCAAAGGAATTGCGCCAACCTTATTTCCTGCTGGGAATGTGCTTGATAGGGATGATGGCACTCAAAGTGACGCCGGCTTCGGCGGCGATCGTCAATAATAATCATCTTTTTCAGATGAGCAGCACGCTTAACCAGAAGGTACTGGCGCTAGCGAACGCTAAAAAGATAACGATAACGGATATAGATGCGCCCATTTTCTCGGGAAAGTTGCCTATCCATTTATATGCTAAATCGCTGGATATTTACGATCAAACCCGTCGTTTAAGTGATGATAACTCGCTTCCAGATAAAGGGCTGCCTAACTCCATTTTGCGGCCTACTAATGTATTAAATTTGTTGTCAGATATTAATGACGTGATGGACAGCGCTTTGCGTAATGCGCAAATCAATCCGCAGGGCTTTGAACAAGAGCGACCGCTAGGCAAAAATGCAAATGAAGCATTCAGGGATTTATGGCTACTGTCCTATCGGTTAGCCGCCCTTGTGCCGCCACCAAACGCAATAGAAACGCTTCATCAATTGAATATGATAGAGGCACAGGTGCGCTTAATTGCTACTCAAACGCAATTAACAATACCGAGCGTTTCGTTAGGAGAGGCTAGCGCTAAAACACCGCGGGATGTGATGCTAACCCTATATCAAGATATGCACCTGTTGGGCCGGCTTCAGCGCCAGCTGGGTACAGAAGCCATTGCACCGGGTGCCTTGCGAAGTGGGGAGTTGGGTATGGCTGATATTTATGACACCGCCAGAACCTTGCTAGCCGATTTACATCGTATGAAAACATCGCTGTCTATTGATAACGCTGCAAAGAATATCCCAATGCCTAAAACCGCGTCGCTCAACGATTTATACAGTCGGGCACAATTGGTCCATGATTTACTTTTGTCACTGACGGGGTCGTCGTTATGATTCGCTTGTCGAACTTACCCTTGGCTGTAAAACTGAGCCTTGTGCCGGGAATTATTCTGATTTTGGTACTTATCCACAGTGCTTTTGTTACGTGGACTTTACAGGGGATCAATGCGAAAGCTCAGCACTTTTCAACGGTGATAGAGCCGAACGCTCGGTTATCCAGCGCCTTAACTACCAATGTTTTGACGCGTGCTAACGTAATCGAGCGCTACCTTAAACAGCCTTCAGATGATTTGCTCATGGAATATTCCGAGCAAAGCGAACAGGCTAAGCGGTTATTTGCGGACACCAGTTATGATTTATTGCGCGAGCACGAGACCATTGAGATGGTCAGCAACAAGCTGGATACCTTATTTTTAGATACGCTTGTCAGTAATGATACTCAACTGCGTCAAAGCTTGCGTACTATACTGGAGCAAACAGCCCCAGCGACGTTAGAACTAAGTAATAATATCCGCGTCACGTTAGATCCATCGATTGATCAAGTATTAATCCAATGGACAATACAAGTCAGTAACCATTTGCAAGCCGCCATTATTAATTTAAATGCATTTGTGAACAGCCCGTCAGGGACTGATTTCGATGCTTATAAAATGGAGTTGTACGGTGCACAAAACGCCGTGATGGATCTGCGAGAACGCTTGCGTCGTACCGAGCAAGTCGGGTGGATTAAAGCGATGGATACGAACTTAACTACCTTGGCTAAAAGCGCTGCAATGATTGTGAGTTTGGTTGAGCAGCAAGAGCGTATCCTTAACGATCAAATAGCGCCGCTGACGGAACAAGCCATCAGTGCTGTATCCCGAGAACAAGATCACATTTGGCAAGATTTAGGGAAAGCCAGTACGCAGATTAGTGAATCCCTTACTAACGAAGTGATCACGTTGTTGATTTTCTCGGCCATTATTGTCCTGGTTGCTGGGGTGTTTACTTGGATTATTTCTCGATTAATTACACGTCCGATTCAGGCTATTGTTGAAACCATGGAAGATATTGCGCAAGGAGAAGGGGATTTAACCAAGCGTCTGCATTATTCAGGCACAGATGAGCTGGGGCGTTTGTCGGAAGCCTTCAATAGCTTTGTCGAAATGATCAGGAACATTTGCACAGGCATTAATGCGACTACCAATAACTTAAGCGTCTCTTCTACTCAATTGCAAACCGCCGCGGTACAGGGGGAAGAAAGCCTAACCCGTCAACAAACCGAATTTGAAGCAGTTATGAGCGCAACCGAAATGCTATCAGATAGTTTTCGTGCTATCGCTGAGCAGACCTCTCAGTTGCAGAATATTGCTAATACTATTGCCAGTGAAGCAAGTGAAGGTCAGCATTTATTGCATGACAATACAGACATGCTAAACCGTTTGGCGGAGCAAATGAAAAGTTCAGCATCAACCATGGGTGAGCTAACCGAAAGTAGCGATAAAATTGCTGAAGTCTTGCAAGTGATTAACGGTATTGCCGAACAAACAAACTTGTTAGCGTTAAATGCAGCCATTGAAGCGGCACGAGCAGGGGATCATGGTCGTGGTTTTGCTGTCGTGGCTGACGAGGTGCGCCAGCTTGCCATGAGAACACGTGATTCAACCGAAGAGATCAAAGTGATCATAGGCAAACTACAAAATGATGCGCAGAAAGCGGCAAGTATGATGACGCAAAGTAATGATATGACGCAAAATAGCTTGGGCCAAATTCAGCAATTAGGTGCATCGGTAACTAATACAAATGAGCAAGTGAAACATGCGACAAGTTTGATAGGTCAAGTCACACACACGACGGATGAGCAAGCGACGCAGGCTAGTGGGATTGCGAAAAGTATGCAAACACTTGAGCAACTATTGTCTAAGAGCCGTCAACAGGTGAATACAACGTCAGAAAACAGTGCGAGTATCAATAGGTTGGCCGGTCAGTTAGAGACCAATGTGTCGCGGTTCAAAACCGGATAAATGGCGATGATCTTAAAAAAGCCGGGCTGGTTAAACCAGTGCCCGGCTTGCGTATTGAGGGGAGCTCAATAATTAAAATTGATAGGTTAGACCTGCCATAACATTTCTTGAGGGTCCGTAGAAGTTAAAAGTGGCCACAGACCCCACACGCGAGTAATACTTACGGTCAAACAGGTTGTTGATGTTGAGTGAAAGAGATAATTGGTCATTCACCTCGTAACCTACTTTTGCGTCTACCACGGCGTAGCCTGGAGCGGTCAGGCGAGTTCCTGCACGTTCTAAATAAAACTCACTCATTCCCGTTACTCCCGCGCCTAAACTTAGGCCGTTTAGTTGCCCGTGGGTCAGGTTATAGGTAGACCAGAGTGACAGTGTGTGTCGGGGCATCAGCATGAATAAACTGTTATCGTCACCGCTTAGGTTCTCGGTATCCATATAGCTATAACCTGCTAACAGATCCCAATTGTTGATGCTGCCACTGACTTCTGCCTCAAAGCCTGTTACCCGAGTTTTACCGGTCGCTTCTGAGTAATCAGTAATAGCGTTGCCATCACTGTCATAGAGGGTAGCAGAGCGGTTTTTATCTGTCAGCTGAAATACTGATAAGCGACTGTTAATATCGCCACCCAAATAGCTTCCTTTGATTCCGAGCTCGATTTGCTGTCCCTCACGAGGATCAATCATATCGCCATTTTCGTCGGTATCAGTTTGGGGTTTGAATACCTCTGAATAACTTGCATATAAAGAGTGCGCTTCGTTGAGGTCAAAGACTACTCCGGCATAAGGCGTGAAGTGAGCGCTATCGTTGTAGTCGCTATGCGTCGTTGCCCCTGAAGAGAGCGTGGTTGTGCTGTTATCTAAGTCATACCAACTGAAACGACCACCAGAGATTAAGGCTAAACGCTCGGTTGGACGCAGGGTAACCTTTCCGTAAAGCCCTATTTCTTGCTCTTCACTTTCTACCCGTGTGCTGTAAGTGGGCGCGGTGTAGGCAACATCACTACTATCAAAGCTATTGATATTAATCGTACCCAAACTAGAAGCACCATTACGATAATCGGTATCATAATTTTTGTAGTCGGTGCCGACGACAAATTCGTTCACTTGCCCCATAGCAGAGAATGGCTGGCTGTAACTTGCATCGGCCGATAGCGTGGTTTGAGAGTAATCGCGTTGAGTTGAGCTAAGGCGGGTATTTCCGTCGCTGTCTATCGCGCTACCTGTGTATGTATAGTAGTACTCTGTGTCTCGTTTGGAGGAACGAACGGCCACCCGACCATAACCTCCGTTATCAAACTGATGAGTTAAATCAAAAAACAGATCCGTTGTTTCAGCATCAAAATCATTCCAATCAGAGCCTAAAAAGGTCGATCTATCCCAGTCAATCAAAGTGCCATCAGAGTAAGCCGGGAAGCCGTTAGCCGGTGTTATTGATTTGGTTTGATGCAAAGCGCCGATCGAAAGCAAGGTGCTCTCGTCCAAATCAATATCAAGCGTGCCATAAAAGCTCTGATCATCATTTGTATTTTGATCTATTTCGTTCTGGTTATCGGTTTGAGAGGCGACCAAGCGCCCGCGTACACTTTCAGAGGTGTTCAGTGCGCCCGCCACGTCTGCTTCTAGGTTGTACCTTCCCCAACTTCCGTAGCTAGCACTCAAACTGCCTTGGGTATCGTAAGTTGGGCGTTTGCGGACTAAGTTGATAATGCCGCCTAATTCGCTCGTGCTGTTAAATAAACCCGACGGTCCCCGCATGATTTCGACCCGGTCGAAAGCGGACAATGAAGGCAAAGTGCCGTTAATGCTTTGCATTGGCGCAGGCAGCCCGTCAATGTTGTACTCATCGTATTCGTAACCACGAGAGAAAATTGATGAGCGTCCGCTGTCATTGCTCAGCGTGCGTAACCCAGGTGTATATTTTGCGGCATCATCTAGGTTGATAAATCCACGGTCTTCTATGTAGTCGTTAGTCAGCACGGTGATTGACTGGGGTATGTCGCGCAATGCCGCTGGCGTTTTTGTGCCGACAGTGGCGGAGTCTACGCTGTAGCCTTGGGTTGATTCGCTAGCAGGCATTTCATAAAGCGCATTACCTTCCACCGTTAGGGTTTGTAGCCGAATGGTTGGTGCCGTTTCAACGGCTTCTGCTAATGCATGACGGGAAAAAGGCGCAAAGCTCAATGCCGTGATCATGATGACGGAGTAAGCGGGTAAACGATGGGGTTTTGAATAGTGACCGAGCTTTAGAGGGGGGGTCTTCATTGTCATTGCACCAAGCATTGTTTTCTCATCTTTGTTGAAGTCATTGGACATCAATAGATCGTACATGATAATAAAAATGATAATCTATTGCATTTGGGTGTTAGTCTTCGCATTATTCCATACATGCATTGACGATGTGTTTGCGAAGCAATCAGCTTGCTTTGCGGGGCAATCAAGTTCGCTGCTGATGCTGTACTTCTATTCATAAATCCCGATAACGTAGGGGCTATCTATGCAACCGATTAACCAGACACTTGACCAACAGTACCTGATTAAACATGCGATCAATGTTCGCAATTACCGAATATTTACGCCTAAAAAGGCATCTCGGATAGAAGGCTCTTTACCTGTGGTGCAGGGGTCTTTGTTAACGCAAGAGTTACAACCCGGTTTAGTGCTTCATAAAGTAGATGCGCGTGCGGTGAACGATTTTAGTTTTACTGCCCAGATTGATCCCGGGCTGCGTGTGTCGTTGCTGTTCGCGGGAGAAACGCACCTCACGTATGGTAAGAAGTTGTTGCACATGCATGCCGATACTAGCAAAGCTCATGTTACCGCCTTGACGGAAGTTGATGGCTGCACGTTGGCGTCTCGTAAAGGGGAATATCGACAAGCCGTGAACATCGCTATGTCGGAGTCTTGGTTGGCTAGGCAGGGATTTGATTCGCAGACAATGCGGCGTGCCACTCATCATCTGGCAGCACAACAAATTAAACTACCAGAGTTTGTAGTGCAGCAGGCCTCTCAACTGTTCAACCAGTTAGATGCTGGTGCGGCATCACGCTTAAGTAGGGAAGGGTTTGCGCTTACGTTAGCGGCGCACATTATCGAAAATTGGCAACAAGCTCCCCTTGCCCAGGGTGCCGCCAAAGTCGTTTCTCGTCGGAGCCAGCAGTTTATGGACTTCTTATTAAGCGGCGAAGCCGATGCGCTAACGTTAGAGCAAATTAGCCAAGTTTTAGGGATGAGTGCGGCAACTTTACAGCGTTACGCCCATCAATGCTTGGGTTCTAGCCTTACCCACTTTTTGCGGCAGCGGCGACTCATCAATGCCTGCAAAGCGTTGCAGCAAGAAGGGGTGTCGATTAGCGATGCCGCATTATTAGCTGGTTACAGCCATACGGCAAACTTTGCGACGGCATTTAAACGCCAGTTTGGTGTGTGTCCAACCGATGCGCATCGCTACGCACTAACTGATTTATTAATGAAATAACCAAGCCATTTTCAATAGGAATAGCATGCGTGCCATTTACTCAACTTTATGCGGTATAGGATTGCTAACCCATCTAACTTTGGCAATCTCTTCACCGATTTCAGCTGAGCAAGTATCAATGAAGCCTGACAACATCCATCATTTACAGCAAGCGACGCGTCAAGTGAGTGTCGTTGATCCCGTCGTATTACCTGGCACAAAGCAATTAGACTTTTATGATGCTAATACGGATCTAATGCGCCGGGTTTTTATCTATGAGCCTACTTCACCAGCGCCTGCACAAGGTTATCCGGTGATGTATTTATTAGATGGGAATGCTTTTTTTACGATAGCGACAGGATTGAACCGGTTGTTGGATAATCCGAATAAAGGGCGCTTTCCCGTTATCATTGTCGCTATTGGGTATCCGATTGATACGCCATTTAATATAGCGCAGCGCTGGTATGACCTAACGCCTCCAACGGATAAGCCACCGGCATCACCGCTTAAACACATGGATTCAAATTACCGTTATGGTGGCTCGGATGCATTAGGTGTATTCCTAGAGGAGACCATTAAACCTTGGGTTGCCTCTCACTACATTGTTGATAAAAAACGGCAGGGTTTATTTGGGCACTCCCTAGGTGGGTTGTATACACTGAACACGTTGTTGAGTACGCCTAATCACTTTAGCCATTACTATGCCAGTAGCCCATCACTGTGGTGGAATGATCATTATGTATTACACCGTTTTCAAGAGACCATAAAGACCAACGCTGAAACCGCGCAAGCCTGGAATAAGAAGATTCTGTACTTAAGTGTAGGCTCTGAAGAAAAGCCTTTCATGGAAGCGGATCTGTTAACGCTACAAGATGCGTTGAGTCAGGTAGCAGTGCATCCGTCTATGACGGTGTTTACTGGCGCCGATCATGGGGCGGCACCGATGTCGGCCTTGGGGGCTGCCTTTAAACAATTTATGGCGACAGATAACTAACCGTACGGGCAATCGTTAGGAATATTCGAGGCCAGCCGTCGACGGGCCCCGAATGTGAGCTAATCCATTACAGGCTGAAGTAACGCTTAGCCGCTGGTAAAGCCGCTTCTCCATCCAGTGTTGTTACGCCATCAAGCCAGTCGTTGAGGACTTCTGGGTTTGTTTGCAGCCATGCTTTGGCGGCTTCTTCAGGCTTTAGGCCGTCATCTAAAATGGCACCCATCACCTCGTTTTCCATAGGTAATGTGAAGGTGAGGTTGTTTAGCAGCTTGCCAACGTTTTTACATTCGTTGACGTAGCCTTTGCGTACGTTGGTGTAAACACTAGCACCGCCAAAGTTAGGGCCAAAGTAGTCGTCGCCTCCAGTGAGGTATTCTATTTCAAAATTAGCGTTCATTGGATGAGGTGCCCACCCTAGGAAGGCAACCCACTGATCGCGTTTAGTTGAGCGTTTCACTTGCGACAACATACCTGCTTCACTGGACTCGACCAGTGTGAAATCAGCTAGGCCAAAAGCATCAGTATCGATCATGTCTTGAATTAAACGGTTACCGTCATTGCCGGGCTCAATACCGTAGATACGGCTTCTAAATTGGTCTTTATAAGTGATCAGGTCAGCAAAGTCTTTCACACCACCATCGTAGGCGGCTTTTGAAACGGCTAACGTATATTTGGCGCCTTCTAAATTTACTTTTAATGTTTCAACGGTACCAGCTTCACGGTAAGCGGCAATATCCGCTTCCATGGTAGGCATCCAGTTACCAAGAAAAATATCGATATCACCATTAGCCAATGATTTGTAGGTGACCGGAACAGAGAGCATCTGTGTACTAGGTTTGTAACCTAAAGCGGTCAGCACTTCACTGGTTAGCGCCGTCGTTGCTGTAATGTCTGTCCAGCCAACATCTGAAAACCGCACTGATTCGCAGTCAGCAGCGACAGCCATGTGGCTCATTGATACAGCAGCACTTAAAACGAGGGAGGCGACTAGGCGTTGTTTTGTCGATGACATCTATGAATCCTTGTAATACGTTGTGTAAAAATGAGTGTTAATACTTCTTAGATAAAGACCGAAGAATCAGTTGCATACGCATCATGGCAGGATGTTTTGCAGTTGCCAACTGTGTGCTATTCGTAAATGTCCATTTAGTACAATAGCTCGATGTGTAAGCTTCAATTATTAGTATAAAAAGATAATACCTTCCCTCGCTGTCGGCCAGCTACTTAGCATGCAGGCATCCAAAAAATACCATTAGCCGTATACAAATCTATCAAAAGTACGAACAAATCTTGCCATGTTAGCAATGACTGAGGCGGTTAGTATGTTAGATACTCGTTTTATAGCAAATGACATTGATTTGGGAGCGCAGGCGGTTGATGCTACCCAGTCTATTGATATTTATCGCTTACAAGTGGGCCGCCACGGCCTGCTCAAAGCTGAAGATGAGCGTCAGTTAGGCCGAGAAATCAATGAAACTATATCCAATTTGGTATTCCATTTAATTAGTAGCGAGGCTGGATTAGATAAGCTTGAACAACTAATGACGGATTACCTTTTTGGTTATCAGAATAAGGACGGTAGTGTCTCTAAACGTTGGGCTATGTCACACGAGCCAGCGTTTATAGAAAATTTGATTAGTAGTGTTATTGATTTGATTCGCGTGACGCGATTTATGAATCAAGAGGACTCAGATGAAGCGACTAATGCAAAACACAACCTTGCCGCTTTACTCAATATGCTATCCATCAGCCGCTCTTATTTAGTGGACTTAATTGATGATGATATGCAAGCCAGCCCATCCCTGCGTAAGCAGCTACGTCGCTATGCACGGTTACGTAATCAATTGGTTGAGTCAAACCTGCGCTTAGTGTTTTCTGTTGCGGCCAAATTTAATAGTGTGGGCGTTCCTTATAATGATCTGATTCAAGAGGGCAATATTGGTTTAATCAAAGCGTCGGATCGTTTTAACTTCACAAAAGGGTATCGCTTTTCTACGTATGCGTTGCTGACTATTCAGAATAATGTGAAAAGTGCGATTCAGCGGAAATATCCACTCATTTCACGTCCGGGTTATTTACAAGAAAAAATGAGCATTATCCGCGAAGTTCGCAATGCTTATATTCAAAAAGAAGGCCGTAAACCAAATCTAGCTGTCCTGAGTGAGCTAACGGGTATCCCTCTATCGCAGCTGGAACGTATTGAGAGTTTCCCTAACTTCAGTGTGCCCATCAACACATCCGGGGCCAGCGATGAAGATCTAACCTTAGGTATCGAAATACCTGATAAGTATCAAAACAGCGCTGCCTTATATGAAGAACAGCAACAAAAACAACAAATAGAAGCCGCTTTGGCCGAGCTTAATCCCCGTGAAAAACAAGTGATTCTTATGCGCTATGGGGTTGGTTATAAAAAGGAATTTACCTTAAAAGAGGTCGCCGAACAGCTATATTTGAGCATTGAGCGAGTTCGGCAAATAGAAAAGAAGGCCATGCGAAAGATTATGAACGAGTGATCGGTGCTCAGGCGCTATTCAGCCCAAAACTCCATCAGGTGCTGGTCCTTTAACTTCACATAGTTACCAGCTGTATAAGTAAAGAAGCTCATTTCTTTTTCAGTGAGGGGGCGTACTTTTTTAGCGGGGCGACCGACATATAAATAACCGCTCTCGAGTGTTTTTCCCGGCGGTACTAAACTGCCGCCGCCAATTACAACATCGGACTCAACTATAGCTCCGTCCATCACCATAGTCCCCATGCCAACTAGCACTCGGTCGCCTATTGTGCAGCCGTGCAATGTCGCTTGATGTCCTACGGTTACATGATTACCAATGGTGAGTGGATAACCGTCAGGGTTGAAAGGCCCTGCATGGGTAATGTGCAATACGGAGCCATCTTGAATACTGGTCGAGTGGCCGATACGAATACGATGCATGTCACCGCGGATAACAGTGAGTGGCCATACCGAGCTATTATCCCCAATCTCCACATCGCCAATAACAATAGCGGAGGGGTCAATAAAAACCTTGTCGCCCAATTGAGGCGTTTTACCTTGGAAGGGACGAATTTTCATACAGCACTCCTTTGTGTCGTTGTTCTACTAACTGCCATCAGTTGTATTAATCTTGCAATGCTCTGATACGTCCCCATTGTATACTAAAGATCATAAAACGCTGCTTAGACGTATAGCGAAAGGCTCTCACATATTTGAAGGAATTTTAGCATGAGCAATCCACTGTTAAACGAGGCGCTACTCCCACCATTCAGCCAGATTAAACCGGCCGACATTAAGCCTGCTATCGAATCATTGTTGAAGCAAAATAGAGAAACCGTTGCCCGCTTAACTGCTCACCCTGAGTCGGCCGATTGGGATAGTGTTATCGCCCCCTTGGATGAGATGGGAGATCGCTTGAGCAAAGTGTGGTCGCCGATTTCGCATATGAACAGCGTGGTTAATAGTGATGAACTGCGTGAAGCTTATAATGCTTGTTTGCCAATTTTATCCGAGTACTGGACAGAGATGGGCCAGCATGAGGGTATGTTTAAAGCCTATGAGCAAGTGGCTAAACAAGCGGGGCAATTGAATGCTGTACAGCAAAAAGTAGTTGAGAATAATCTACGTGATTTTGAGTTGTCGGGTATAGCGTTGGCTGATGCCGATAAAAAACGCTACGCCGAGATACAAAATCGTTTGTCAGAGCTAACGACTAAGTTCTCTGAAAATGTGATGGATGCGACACAAGGCTGGGAAAAGCTGATTACGGACAAAGAGCAGTTGGCCGGTATGCCCGACATGGCATTGGCGGCAGCCAAGCAAGCCGCTAAAGCGAAAGGGTTAGATGGCTATTTGTTGACCTTGGAGTTCCCATCGTACTTTCCCGTCATAACACATTGTGATGATCGCGCTTTACGCGCAGAAGTGTATGAAGCTTATGCCACACGTGCGTCCGAGGTAGGCCCAAATGCTGGTAAGTGGGATAACTCAGAGATCATGACTGAGATTTTGGCGCTACGTAAGGAAGTATCGCAGCTGCTAGGGTTTGAAAGCTACGCTCATTATTCGTTGGCCACCAAGATGGCAGAAACACCCGAGCAAGTGTTGCAATTTTTATATGACCTTGCCGATAAAAGTGTCGATGTGGCTCGTGAAGAATACAAAGCACTATGTGAATTTGCTCAGTCAGAGTACGGTGCCGACGAAGTCGAATCGTGGGATGTGTCTTATTATTCCGAAAAAATGAAGCAGGCACATTACGCTATCTCTCAGGAAATGCTCCGTCCTTATTTCCCGTTTCCTAAAGTCTTGGCGGGTATGTTCGACATTGCAGGCCGTTTATTCGACATCACCATTGACGAAGTGAGTGAGTTTGATACTTGGCATAAGGATGCGCGCTTATTCGAAGTGAAACGCAACGATGAGATTATCGCCCGTTTCTATTTGGATCCTTTTGCACGAGCTAACAAACGCGGCGGTGCTTGGATGGATGTATGCCGTACCCGTCGTCGTTTAGCGGATGGCGCATTGCAATTACCGACGGCGTACTTGGTTTGTAACTTCAATGGCCCTGTTGGAAATGACCCGGCGTTGCTGACGCATGGCGAAGTAACGACGCTATTCCACGAGTTTGGCCATGGATTACACCACATGCTAACGCAGGTTGAGTACGCTGATGTTTCTGGCATTAGTGGGGTGGCATGGGATGCCGTAGAACTGCCGAGCCAATTCATGGAAAACTGGTGTTGGGAACCTGAAGCGCTTGCCATCATTTCTGGTCATTATCAGACGGGCGAAACGTTACCCCAAGATTTGCTGGACAAAATGCTAAAAGCCAAGAATTTCCAGTCGGCACTTTTTATGGTGCGTCAGCTAGAATTTTCTATTTTTGATTTCCAACTACATCTTGAATACGAAGCGGGCAAAACAGACATCCAGCGCTTGCTAAATGATGTGCGTGAACGGGTATCAGCCATTACTCCTCCGGAATTTAACCGTTTCCAGCATAGCTTTTCGCACATTTTTGCAGGCGGTTATGCGGCTGGTTACTACAGCTATAAGTGGGCAGAAGTGTTATCGGCTGATGCATTCTCTTTGTTTGAAGAAAAAGGTATTTTTGATAAAGCCTCAGGCGAAAAATTCCGTTCGACTATTCTGGAACAAGGCGGTTCTAAAGAGCCTATGGAGCTATTTGTAGGGTTTAGAGGACGAGAGCCTAAAGTGGACGCGCTATTGCGTCATTCAGGAATAAAGTAAACTGTGGGTTTAATAGCAGCACCAGAGTGTGACGTATATAAGTGGCATCTGGTGCTGGTCACTCGGACGGTATTGAGGTAGTCATGAGCGCTGAAAACGCGGGTAAAGTAGTTAAACGATTTGTTGCAGGTGCTGTATGCCCACGCTGTGGCGAAATGGACACCATTCGCGTGTATCGAAATGAGATTCGCGAGTATCGTGAGTGTGTCCGATGTGATTATGTCGATGGGCAAAACTTAGATGGTACACCTGAGCCAGCTCAGGAACTGGCCACACGAGTTAACCAGCAAAAAGAAGATACGCCAGATACACAAGTTATACAGTTTGTGAATAACCCCAATCCGGGAACCAAACACTAGTTTTTGATGAGTGGCGACTGCTGCTTAGGCAATAAGGATATTGTGATGTGCCAGCGTTGTTTTTGGGCTACGGGTGTAACTGAGCTTGAGACGGTTTACCATGACCAAGAGTGGGGGCGACCTCAAAAGGATGACCGTGTTTTATTTGAGTTTCTTATACTCGAAGCGGCTCAAGCTGGCCTTAGCTGGCGCACTGTTTTAGAAAAACGCGAAGGTTATCGGCGTCACTACTTTGATTTTGATCCCGAAAAAGTAGCGCGTATTTCTACCGAAACAGCTGAGGCAATGCTGCTTGATCCCGCCATTATTCGAAATCGCCGAAAGGTAGAATCATCCATCGAGAACGCCCGTATCTTTCTACAAATCCAACAAGAGCACGGGAGTTTTGCTCAGTTTATCTGGCAGTTTGTTGATTATCAGCCGCGTCAGAATCACGTTACCGATTACCGTGATATACCTGCTGAAACAGAGCAGTCTAAAGCCATGTCAAAAGCCCTCAAAAAGTTAGGTATGCGATTCGTCGGCCCAACAATTTGTTATGCCTTTATGCAGGCGGTCGGTATGGTGAATGATCATGAGACAAGCTGTACCGCCTTTTCTGCCTGCTCTGCTGCTGGCGCTCAATTCTCGCTGGACTAATGTGAAGTGGTTGGTTAATGTTGACTGATAATCGTTTACATTAATTGTTGGATGAAAATATTTATGTTCCCTCGCTTATCCTTAGCTCTAATGACATTACTCGTTGCTTTTTTCACCCCAGCAATGGCGCTGGCTCATAGTGATATGGGAGGAACGGGCTTCTCGGCTGGTTTTAGCCATCCGGTTTTGGGGTTGGATCATCTTTTGGCGATGCTGAGTGTTGGTATGCTAAGTGCGCAAATGGGAGGCAGAGCATTATGGTCTGTACCCCTGACCTTTGTGGTTGTGATGTTAGTTGGCGGTGTTATGGGGATGATGGGAATACCATTATTTTCAATTGAGTTAGGTATCTCTCTCTCAGTGCTAGTCCTCGGTGTGGCAATTGCATTTGGACGACGATTACCCACTGTGCTGGTAATGGTAGGGGTTAGCTTTTTTGCGGTTTTCCATGGCTATGCCCATGGTCAAGAGATGCCATCAATTGCGCAACCTGTTTTATATGCACTAGGTTTTGCAGCAGGTACAGGCGTTATCCATTTGGTGGGCGTATTTATGGTGCAATTGTTTAAGCAGCTCAAGCAAGGCAGGGCGCTTGTTCGATATTGTGGAGCGGGTATCGCCGGTGTGGGTATTTACTTATTATCTGGTTTGTAAATAGCTGTTTTTTCCTCATTTAGTTGTAGCCTCGGCCGATAGGTAAGGGAAGACCCTTGGAAACTCCTCCAAGTACTCCTTTATCTTTGCTGGCAGAGGTTACACATGTCGCTTTCTCTACGAACTCGATTATTAGGCGTTAGCCTAATATCCGCTATGCTTATCGTTATCTTTCTGGTGCTGGAAACTAACAGTGTACTGCGTGATCGTATGCTCGTTAATTTGCTGAGAGATGTTCAGCATTTTTCCGGTGCCTATGGAGAAGGTGTTGGGCAATGGATGACAGATCGCCAACGCGCTATGACGGCGCTTAAAGGTGCCATTGAGCGCAACCCATCTGTGGATAAGTACACACTTATTCGACAAGCACATGAGAGCGGCGGTTTTGCGCTGACTTACTATGGTAATGCCCAGGGTGAAATGTTCCGCCAAGACCCCGCACTGGACCAGAACAACGGTAGTTATGATCCTCGACAGCGAGGCTGGTACAAGCAAGCCCAAGCTGAAGATAGCGCAATTATTACAAAACCGTATGTCAGTAAAACGTTACAGGCCTTAGTGGTGACTCTAGCTGAACCCGTGAGAGAGAACGGAAAGATGGTGGGCTCTGTTGGTGCTAATGTCACACTGGATCAATTAACTAAGCAGGTTCAAGAGCTGGATGTACCGGGGAATGGTTATGCCATTTTAGTGGATTTAAGTGATCAGATTATCGCGCATCCTGAAGCAGAGCTACAAACCAAGTCGGTTGCTGAACTCAGCCCTCGTTTTTCTAAAAGCGGTTTGGCTGAAATGATTAATCAAGATCGTTTGTTTGATGCGACCCTAGACGAGGCCGAACGTTTTGTGTACGCCAAGGCGATTCCTAATACCAACTGGGCCTTAATTTTTGTAATGGACAAGAAGGCGTTACTAGCGCCTGTTAATGCGTTACTTATTAAGCAATCCGTTATTGGTATGCTGCTGATTATTGTATTGGCGCTTGTTTTAGTCTTTTTCTTCAAAGTTATGTTCAAAAACTTAGAAAAGGTGAGCCGAGCCTTGGCAGATATTGCTGAAGGTGAGGGCGATTTAACGGTGCGCATCGCGGTTGATAGTCGAGATGAAATAGGAGTGTTAGCTGATGGCTTCAATCGATTTGTTGAGCGCTTACACGGTATTGTTAGCCGGTTGAATAATACGTCTATCAGTTTGGCACAGTCGGCCGATCAGTTCGCCGCGTCAGCGCATAAGCGAAGTGGACGTATTCAGGAGCAGCAAGACGAAATTAATATGGTAGCCACGGCCATCACGCAAATGGCTATGGCAACACAAGAGATTGCCGGTAATGCTGAAATGGCCGCGGTGTCTGCTCAAGAGTCAGTTGCGCTGAGCTCGGGCGGCCAAAAGCAAGTTGAGACAAGTCAGCAGTCAATTGCTACGTTAGCATCTGAAGTTGAATCAGCTACCTCTGTTATTGGGGATTTAGAAAAGCATGCTGAGCATATAAGCGGTATCTTAAATACCATTAGTGGGATAGCAGAACAAACAAACTTACTAGCGCTGAATGCTGCGATTGAAGCGGCACGGGCGGGTGATCAGGGGCGTGGTTTTGCCGTAGTTGCCGATGAAGTACGTGTGTTATCACAACGCACGCATGCGTCTACCGGAGAAATCCAAACAATGATTGATACGTTGCAAAAAACGACGCAGTTGGCGGTTAAAACGATGAGCCGCGGTCAAGAAATGGCTCAAAAAAGCGTGCATGATGCGGATGAAGCGCATCAGAGTCTGGAACAAATCATTACGGCCATCTCGAATATATCTGATAAATCTACGCAAATAGCCTCGGCTGCGGAAGAGCAAACGTCAGTGACCGAAGAAATTAACCGCAATACATCGGCAATTAGTGATGTGGCGACGGATATGGCGCGTGAAGGTGAACAGGCAGCTAAACAGGCGTCGGAACTACGAGAATTAATTCGTCAGGTGGAGTCAGAGGTTAAGCGTTTTAGCTTATAAACAGCTTTTTGCTTCTAAACGCCAGTCATTTCGACTGGCGTTTTTGTTGATGGTGGTTAATGTGACATGGCTGATAACCAAGAACCGGTTCGGCTGAGGCGCCAAAATACAAAGCCACCAGTTAAGGCCCGTGCGACAAACAACGACAAGAAAGCGAACCAAAGGCCATGATTACCCCAAGGTTGGGATAGCCACCACACAGGTAAAAAAACTAAGAATACAGAAACCAGCATGGTGTTTTGCATCGCTTTTACTTGGGTTGCCCCGATAAAGAGACCATCTAACAAGAAGCTCCATACACCCAATAGCGGTAACGCAATTAACCATGGAAGATAAAGAGTCGCTTGCGTACGGACACTCTCAATTGATGTGAGCAAATGGATGATGTGTTGCCCAGCACTCCAAAAGAAAATAGTGAATAGCACCGCCGTGACTAGTGACCAGCAAGCAGCCGCTATTAAATTGCGGTAGAAGCCGGATAGGTCGCGTTGCCCAATGCGTTTGCCTGTAATCGCCTCGGTGGCATGAGCAAATCCATCAAGGCCATTGGAGATAATCAAAACAAAGTTGAGCAACACTGCATTGGCAGACAATATGTCTGTTCCTTGTCTGGCACCTTGTGCCGTAAAAAAGGCCAATGAGAAGAGTATGGCTAATGTGCGCACAAACAGGTAGCGGTTTACCTTAATCAGCTCGGTGTAGTGGCTTAAGTGCTTTAGGCTGCTCGTTAGTAATTCCCCACCCATGCGCGCCAGCAACCGACGACAAAACCACAACCCGAGGGCTAAACTGCCGTATTCAGCGATAACGCTGGCCAAAGCCACACCTTGAGATGCTAGGCCAAAGTAATAGACGGCAATCACATCCATAATCATGTTGAGTAGATTGGTCGTGATTAACAAAATTAAAGGAATCCGCGTATTTTGGTTGCCAACAAACCAGCCTAGCAGCGCAAAATTACAGAGGACGGCAGGGGCACTGTAAATACGAGTTTGTGTATAGGTGCGCGCGGCGTCGGTAACGGCTGGTGTTGCTTCGATCCAATAGAGCGCGGCTTCTATCAATGGGTATTGAAAGAGTATAAGCGCGCATCCAATCACACAGCCCATCACTAAGGACTGCGCGAGTAGTGTCCTGTTTTGGTTAGGGCGTTGTGCACCTACGGCTTGCGCGGTTAGGCCGGATGTTCCCATGCGCAAAAAGCCAAATGCCCAATAGATAACAGAGAAAAACATACTGCCAACAGCTACTGCACCTAAGTGGCGACTATCCGATAGGTGGCCAATAACGGCGGTATCAACTAGGCCGACTAACGGAACAGTGATGTTCGAAAGGATCATCGGCCACGCCAGAGCCCAGATGGTTCGATGATCGTGCCGAGTTGGTTTGTAGTCTGCCAGCCCCATGCTTAAACCGTTAGCCGCTTCGGAAGTAAATACACGCTGATAAAGGCGCATAAGGCGGCTACAACGACGGATGGTCCTGCTGGCGTATCAAATGTCCATGAGGCCCAAATGCCTGCCAGAACGGCCATGCAGCCAATAACCGAAGCAAGGACAGCCATTTGTTCTGGGGTGGAGGCAAGACGGCGAGCGGTCGCCGCGGGTATTACCATGAGCGAGGTAATGAGTAAAATACCAACAATTTTCATGGCAACAGCAATAACAATGGCGATCAAAACCATCAAGATGAGTTTGGTTCTACCGACATTGACTCCCTCGACATGGGCTAACTCTTCATTAATAGTGATGGCGAGCAATGATTCCCAGCAGCGCCATACTGTGACCAATATAAGTATGCCTCCAAATAAAATCCATCGCAGGTCCGCGGGTGAAATAGCTAACAGATCGCCAAATAGATACTCCATTAGATCGAGTCTAGCCCCGTCTATAAATGACACGGTAACTAGCCCTAACGATAATGTGCTGTGAGCCATAATACCGAGCAGGGTATCGGTAGCAATTTGACGCTGGCGTTGCAGTACAACCAGCACTAAAGCTAACACGAGGCAACAGGATATAACTGCCAAATTCAAATCTACTTTTAGCAAGATACCTAAAGCTACACCCAGAAGCGCCGAATGAGCTAAGCTGTCGCCAAAGTAGGCCATGCGCCGCCATACAACAAAGGCACCTAATGGGCCTGCTAAAATAGCCACGCCTAGACCACCTAAAATGGCATAGAGCAAAAAATCATACATGGTTTGTGTTTACCTTTTAGTCGCTAATCGCTGTCTTAGTGTTTGCAGTCGCCGGTGTGAGGGTGGTCTGTAATAACATCACCGTGCGTATCATGTTGATGATTATGGTGGTGACTATACAAGGCCAAACTATCCGCCCCGCGTTGACCAAACATCTCACGAAAAGAAGGGTCATTACTCACATGCTCGGGGTTGCCAGAGCAGCACACGTGTCGGTTTAGACAAATGACGTGATCGGTAGACGACATGACTAAGTGGAGGTCATGAGAAATCATCAAAACGCCACAGCCGCGTTGCTTACGAATGTGGCCTATTAGGTTGTATAGCTCGATTTGACCATTAATATCGACCCCTTGAACAGGCTCATCTAGCACTAACAACTCGGGATCTTGTAATAACGCCCGTGCCAACATAACACGTTGTGTTTCGCCACCGGAGAGGTCATGCATTGAGTGCTCAAGTAAGTGGCTTGCATTCACATCCTCTAAGGCTGTTTTTATAGGAGCTAGCGCTTTAGTGCGCGTGGTTTGCAAGAAACGCTTAACGGTTAAGGGGAAGGTACGGTCAATCAATAGTTTTTGTGGCATGTAGCCGATGCGTAGGCCCGGTTGTCGCCACACGTTGCCGCTTGATGGCTTAATTAGCCCTAATACCACTCTAACCAAGGTTGTTTTCCCTGCACCATTGGGGCCTATTAGGGTTGTGATGCAATCACGATGCAAGTGCAGGTTAACCTGTTGCAGCACATGGTTGTGGCCAAACTGTACATTGACATCTTTTAGTCGAATGATATCTAAAGGGGCACTCATTCGGGTTGACCTTTAGTCAGACAGGCAGGGCATGTTCCGGCTATTTCGATAGTTTCTGATTCCACGGCAAAACCAATCTCGGATGCCGTCTTTTTTACGGCTTTACTAATAGCTGGGGATTCAAGCTCTACGGCACTGTGGCACTGCCTGCATATAAGAAAGCTGTTATGGCAGTGGTTTTCAGGGTGATTACAGCCCATAAACGCATTTAACGAAGCAATTCTGTGAACTAGCCCTTGCTCTTGTAAAAAATCAAGAGCCCGATAGACGGTTGGTGGGGCAGAGTTGAACCCCGCATCTGCCAGTGCCGGTAAAATATCATACGCACCTAATGGCTTATGGCTTTGCCATATAAGCTTGAGTACCAGCTCACGGATCGGTGTTAACCGTAACTGTCGGCTGCGACACAGTTCAGCTGCATCGTGCAGCGCCTGATTGATGCAGTGCCCGTGATCGTGCTCGGGCTGAAAGGCAATATCGACATTTGTCATGGTGGTTATCCGTGATCTCGGTTAGCGGGAGGTGAGTATGTTATATAATAACGCTTTTGGTGCTCGACTATGAAGCCTAGCGGGCTAAAAGATCTGGAGTACAACTAACGAGCCTTAAAGCAACGACAAAATAGCAGAGAACGCATAGCTAGTTAAATAATGTTTTGTTATATTATAACAGTAACTAATTATGGATTTGAACATGCGCGCTATATCTCGATTCTCTTCTCTTTTAATGCCTTTAGCATTAGCTTTTTCAATTAGCTTTCCTGCTGCTCATGCTAATCAGGAAAAGCCACCGTCAGTAGTGGCCAGTATCATTCCAGTACAACTGATCGCCAGTGACTTGCTCGATGGTATTGTTGAGCCGGAGGTTTTATTGCCTGCAGGTGCTTCACCACATCAATACTCGCTTAAGCCTTCGGATGCTCGCATGCTGACTAATGCTGATGTTGTGATCTGGATAGGCCCTGAATTAGAGCGATTTTTAGTAAAGCCGTTGTCGCAAACGAGTGCTTTAACCATTAAGTTATTAACAGAAGAAATGATTCACTCAGGCGAGGAAGATGTTGACGAGCACGAGCACCATCACGAAGAAGGCCACCATGAGGAAGATCATCATGATGAAGAAGGAGATGGTCATGACCATGGAGGAGTAGATCCTCACATTTGGTTAGATCCTCATCACGCACTGGCGATAGCCGATGCCATCCATGCTGCGCTTGTACAGCACTTCCCACACTTAAAGGCATTGCTGGATCAGAACCTTGACCGGTTTACGGCATCATTAATTCAACAAGATAGAGCCTTGATGTCGGCATTCGCACCGTTGTCGGACCGAGGCTTCCTCGTATTTCATGATGCGTACGGACGCTTTATCGAACATTACAACCTCATGCAACTGGGTTCTGTAACGATTAATCCGTCGCGCAAGCCCGGTGCAAAACATCTAGGCGAGCTGCGAGACACTGTTGAGTCCAGCCAAGCGGTATGCGTGTTTAGTGAGCCTCAGTTCAGTAGTGCCGTTGTCGCCTCTATTGTGGCAGGCACGGATGCTAAGGTATCTGAAGTTGATCCGTTGGGGCAGAATGTGGTTTTGGGTGCAGGGGCTTATCAGCGCTTTCTGGCTGATTTTGCGCAACCATTTTATACCTGTTTAGCCCCTTAACATTGCTCGTTTATTAGACAAAAAGCCGCTGTATTTTGCGGCTTTTTATGGCTGGCTAAATCTTATTGAAATCGCTTCCCAATTAAAAAAGCTGTCTATATAATGCTGCCCTCTTTCGAGCAGATGTGGTGGAATTGGTAGACACGCCAGCTTCAGGTGCTGGTGCCTTCACGGGCGTGGGAGTTCGAGTCTCCCCATCTGCACCATACTTAAAACTTTCTCCAACGAGTTAAGTAGGGTGCGAAAAGAATAGAGCGGTGGCTCTTTAAACACACACCGATGCAGATGTGGTGGAATTGGTAGACACGCCAGCTTCAGGTGCTGGTGCCCTCACGGGCGTGGGAGTTCGAGTCTCCCCATCTGCACCAATCGGTTTTTAATGCCCCTCTGGTAACCTTTTTTTGTTGCCGCCTAGTTAGCATTCCCTTAATACTCAATGTCGCCTTTATAACCTATTGTTTTTATTTATTAATTGGTTTTCTGATAACAGGTTAATGAACTTTATTGTGCTATCTGTAGTCTCTTTTATGAGGTCCGAAACACATTTTTGGGTGCTATCTTATCCACTGGTACAGGGTTAAAAAGCCATTTTTCGTTCCAAAGTACCATATTTGTGCTGCTAGACCTTTCCTATGATGTGGGAAGTCTTAGGACAATCCCAATAACAACAAATGAGGTAGTTATCATGTGGACTAAACCCGCTTATCAAGATATGCGTATTGGTTTTGAAGTAACAATGTACTTCGCAAACCGTTAAGTTTTACAGCACCTACAAGGTGCTTAAACAGGCGTCGGGTTCATGCTCCTCGGCGCTTGTTCTGATTATGTATCTATAATAATAACGAATTCACCACTCTTCCGAGCACTGAGTCTTATATGAAAATACAGGTTTTAGGGTCAGCCGCAGGTGGCGGTTTTCCGCAGTGGAATTGTAATTGCCGTAATTGTAAAGGTTTTCGCGACGGCACGTTGAATGCCAAGGCGCGTACTCAATCATCAATCGCCGCTAGTATGAATGGGACTGATTGGATTTTGTTTAATACGTCCCCTGATATCTTGGCGCAATTTGCAGCGTTTCCCGAAATGCAGCCCGCTCGCGCTATTCGAGATACCGGCGTGGCGGGTATCGTCTATATGGATAGCCAAATTGATCACACGACGGGCTTGTTGATGCTGCGTGAAGGCTGTCCGCATGATATTTGGTGCACCGATATGGTTTACCAAGACTTAACAACCGGCTTCCCCGTGTTTACTATGCTTAAGCACTGGAACGGCGGTATTAATCGCCACGAGATCACAGTTGATCAACCTGATAACAGCTTTACAGTGCCTAAAGTACCTGAAATTAAGCTAACGCCAATCCCATTACGCAGCAGTGCGCCGCCGTATTCTCCACACCGTAACGACCCTCATCCCGGCGACAATATCGGTATTTTGTTAGAAGATACGACGACAGGTAAAACACTATTTTACGCGCCAGGGCTAGGTAAGATTGAGCCGCACCTGCATCCGCTGATGTCTAATGCTGACTGTTTGTTAGTTGATGGTACGCTATGGCAGGAAGACGAAATGATTGTGGCAGGCGTCGGCGATAAGCTAGGCGTGACTATGGGGCACTTACCTCAAACAGGCGAGAACGGTATGCTGGCGTATTTGGATACGCTGGATAAACCACGCAAGGTACTGATTCATATCAACAACACAAACCCAATCTTGGATGAAGATTCTGTTGAACGACAAACCGTCGTTGAGCATGGTATTGAAGTAGCATACGACGGGATGCGTATCGAGCTGTAGGAGTGGTTTATGAGCACTGATGCACAAGCACCAATGACACGTGATGAGTTTGAGCAGGCGTTACGCGCCAAAGGTCGCTTTTATCACACCCAGCATCCCTATCATATTGCTATGTATGATGGTCTTTGCACGCCAGAGCAAATCCGTGGGTGGGTTGCAAATCGCTACTATTATCAAGTGAGCATTCCGGTAAAAGACGCAGCTATTTTAGCGAATTGTACTGATCGAGATACTCGCCGGCAGTGGATCCAACGCATTCTGGATCATGATGGCTATGACGGTGCTATTGGTGGTATTGAGGCTTGGCTGCGTTTAGGAGAGGCGGTTGGGTTAACCCGAGAAGAAATGATCTCACAAGAACATGTACTGCCCGGGGTGCGTTTTGCGGTGGATGCTTATGCGAATTTTGCGCGCAGGGCAACGTGGCAAGAAGCGGCTAGCTCGTCGTTAACTGAGTTGTTTGCTCCTACGATTCACCAAAACCGCTTGGATACTTGGCCAACCCACTACCCTTGGGTCAAGCCTGAAGGTTATCAATATTTCCGTCAGCGCTTGTCTGAAGCGCGTCGGGATGTAGAGCATGGCCTGCACATTACATTAGATCATTATACAACGCGTCCGGAACAGGACCGGATGTTAGAGATCTTGCAATTTAAGCTGGATGTTTTGTGGAGTATGCTGGATGCGATGACCATGGCGTATGAGCTAAATCGACCACCTTACCATACGGTGACGGATGAGCGTGTCTACCACAAGGGGTTAGTACTATGAGTGAGCTGATAGATGTCGATGCGATTCCGGAACTTGAAGCGATGTTTCGTTTTCAGTGGGAAGAGGCTCAGCAAGCGCATGTGTTGTTATACCCTGAGGGTATGGTTAAGTTGAATGGCCCTGCCGGTGAAATTTTATCCGTAGTGGATGCCAAGCGATCTGTCGGCGATATTATTAACCTACTCAATGCTAAATACCCTGATGCGGGTGGTGTTGATGATGATGTGAAAGCGTTTATGCTGGATGCATTAGCACAGCATTGGATTCGTTGGGTGGCGTCATGAGTGGCGGTGCCTGCCAAGGCCTACCCACAAGCTTACCTAAAACTCATGGGCAGCCGCTCTGGTTGTTAGCCGAGTTAACGTACAAATGTCCCTTACAGTGCCCTTATTGCTCTAACCCCAAAGACTTTGCAGGCTTTAATGATAACGAGTTATCCACACAGGAGTGGGTCCGCGTCTTTGAAGAAGGCCGTAAGCTGGGAGCGGTGCAGTTAGGGTTTTCGGGCGGAGAGCCGCTTGTTCGTCAGGATTTAGACGTCCTAATCCGCGAAGCTCGTCAAATGGGGTACTATACAAACCTCATTACCTCGGGTGTTGGTTTAAACGAGCGCAAGGTTGAGTCTTTTCGAGAAGCCGGTCTGGATCATATTCAAGTTAGTTTTCAAGCCAGCGACGAGACTGTCAATAATATGCTGGCAGGCTCGGCCAAGGCTTTTCAGCAAAAGCTAAAAATGGCTCGTGAGGTTAAAGCTCAAGGTTATCCTATGGTGCTTAACTTCGTAACGCATCGCCATAACATTGACCAAATAGACCGGATTATTGAGCTGTGTATTGAGCTTGAGGCGGACTATGTAGAGCTCGCTACGTGTCAGTATTACGGTTGGGCGTTTGAGAATCGTCAGCAGTTGATGCCCACACGAGCACAATTAGAGCGCGCAGAGCGTATTACTAATGAATATCGAGCTAAGCTGGCGGCTCAAGGTCATCCTATCAAGCTGATCTTTGTAACACCGGATTACTATGAAGAGCGCCCTAAAGCCTGCATGAATGGTTGGGGGCAGGTCTTTTTAACAGTGACGCCTGATGGACAAGCGCTGCCTTGTCATAGTGCGCGAATGCTGCCGATAGAGTTCCCAAATGTGCGTGACATGTCTCTTCAACAAATTTGGGATGAGTCACCGGGGTTTAACCATTTTCGGGGTGACGATTGGATGCAGGAGCCTTGTCGTTCGTGTGACGAAAAGGATAAGGACTTTGGTGGCTGTCACTGTCAGGCTTACATGCTAACGGGCGACGCAACGAATGCTGATCCTGTGTGCAGTAAGTCTGAACATCACGGGCTTATTTTGAATGCCCGTGCCGAAGCCGAGCTGCCTGCTACTGAGCCTCTTCTGTTTAGAAACGAGCGTAATTCTCGTGTCTTCTATAAAGGCTAGTTCAACCCGCTTGGGTGACTTATGAACCAAGACGTTAATCAGCCCATATCCGCTGATAAAGCGGTGGCTGGTTTGAAAGCTTACGGACAACTGGCTTGTAATCGCCGAAACGATGTTTTTTGGGTTGAGTATTGTCCTGAGCTAGGAGGTCGCAATTGTCTTGTTTGCTGGTCTAACGGGCGGTCTGAGAATTTAACTCCCGAGAATTTTGACGTACGCTCACGAGTCCATGAATATGGCGGGCTGAGTTGGTGTCTAATCAGTGATGATGAGTGGGTCTTTGTTAATCAAAAAGACCAACAACTATATGTTCAGAGCTTTGGCGACAGGCACCCCGACCGTCTTACCGATGCCCCTGAGATACGCTATGGCAATCCTGTTTATGATTCGCATCACCACCGGATTATTGCCATTGAAGAAGACCATATCCGGCCCGATGATGTGATTAATCGCCTTGTGGCTATCTCATTAGAGGATGGGTCACGGGCGTTGCTGCATGAAGGTCATGATTTTTATGTAGATCCCGCGCTCTCGCACGATGGGAATCAATTATCCTTTATAACGTGGGATCATCCTGAACAGCCTTGGACAGCGTCCCAGTGGCATTTAGCCACGCTAAATACTCAAGGCCAAATAGCTGAGCACCGTATAATTGCAGGGCAGGGTAACGATCAGTCTGTTCATCAACCTCAGTTTGATAGTGCTGGACAAGTGTTTGCTGTATCTGATCAGGATGGCTGGTGGAATGTTTGCCAGCCTGTTAGTCGCTTGGGGGCATCATCCAAGGTGAGTGTTGTTTGCTCGATGGAAGCCGAGTGCATGACGGCTCCTTGGCAGTTTGGTGCACGTCATTATGTGATGGCGGATACCGAGTGTTTCATCATTGCGTTTAGCCAAGCGCGAGCCTCATTATTAGCATATGAAGCAGGCCAGCAAAAACGAGAATTAGCGTCTGAGTATAGTCATTTTCAGTCGTTAACGGCGAGTGAGACGCATCTGTATTGTGTGGCTGCTTCGCCTGCTCAATTGCCTGTGGTTATCCAAGTTGATCGTCTGTCAGGTCAGGTCGAAGAGCTAACCACTAGCACGTGGCCGCAACCGGCTTCGAGCGTTGTAACGCCTGAATCCATCGTGTTCGCTGTCGGTAACGCTCATATTCAAGGCTTTTTTTATTCTCCTTCTGAGTCCGGTTGTAACGCCGAGCCGCCTCCTTTGGTTGTTTTTTTGCACGGAGGCCCTTCGGCCTCTACATACCCGACCTTGCAGCCCAAGATTCAGTATTGGGCGCAGCGAGGGTTTGCGGTTTTGGATCTGAATTATCGAGGAAGTACCGGATTTGGTCGCGCGTTCCGGTTGTCCCTTCATCAGCAGTGGGGGATTAGTGATGTTGAGGATGCGATTAAGGCCGTGCAGGCGCTTGTCGATGGTAATCGTGTTAATGCCGATGCTGTTTTTATACGAGGCAGTAGTGCAGGCGGGTTTACCGCATTATCAGCCTTAGTGGCGAGTGATTGTTTTGCTGGAGGGGCAAGTTTATACGGTGTAACCGATCCGCTCGCCCTTACAAAAGCAACGCATAAGTTTGAGTCGCATTATCTCGATTGGCTGATTGGAGACCCCTATCGAGATATAGGTCGTTACCAAGCCCGTGCGCCTTTTACTCACAGCAAAGATATCACCGTGCCAGTCATCTTCTTTCAAGGAGAGCTAGATAAGGTTGTTGTGCCTGAACAAACTCGCGAAATGGCTCGTTTGTTGGCGCTGCATACTCGGGTTAAGGTGCATTATTACGCGGAAGAAGGGCACGGCTTTCGCCAGCACGTCAACCAAGTTGACGCGCTGGAAAAGGAGTATCAGTTTTTCTTAGAGCTGGTTAGCAATGCTAATTTTAAATGACTCATTTTGTCCATTTGCTGAGCCACCTGTGCTTTAAAGGCTTTGCGCTCGTTGCCTTCTATTTCGGTCATAATCGGCACGTTATCACCCATCGCATTAACCGGACGGTTATTAACATGCAGTTCGTAATGAAGGTGAGCACCGGTAGAGCGGCCACTGTTACCCGATAGTGCTATCTTCTGGCCACGTGTTACCGCTTGGCCTTTATGAACAAGGGATTTGCTCAGGTGTAAGTAGCGGGTTTTGTATTTTTGACCGTGTTTTATCTTGATGTATAAGCCGGCATAAGGGTTTTTAACGACTTCCTCAACGACACCATCACCCGTCGAGTACACTGGCGTACCCACACCTACCGCGAAATCGGTACCATTATGAGGGCGTATTAAGCGGGTAATCGGATGGCGACGTGTTGGGTTAAAGTTGGAAGAAATACGCGCTTTGGTTTTAAGAGGGATACGCGAGAAAGCACGCTCCATACCGGTACCGTTTTTGTCGTAATAACTGTCTTTGTATAAAAAGGCGGTTAGTTCGCGTTTTTGGCTGTTAATGCGGATGGCTTCGATACGCGAATCGCCCGTTTCATAACCATCAATGGTTTGGCGTGAGCGGATTACTTCAAAGGTGTCGCCACGGCGAAAGCCTTTGTTAAAATTCATTTTGTCTTTGAATAAGGCTGAAATCGACATGATTTCATTGGCGTTGAGTCCTACCTTTTGGGCTGATTGGTAGAAGCTGCCTTTAACTGAACCGGCAACAACCTCTTGTTGCCAAACGCCAGGCAGAATGGTTTCACTGTATTCAAAACCGCCCGCTGCACGTTGATAGGTAACAATGTGTGCTCGGCTAAATTCAAGTTCGAGTTTGCTTAGTTCGTGAGTATCTGGATTCATCCAAAAGCGTAAGTTATCCCCAGGCTTTATCGTATCCAGAGCCAAGACGGCTAAATCGGACTCGAGTATTTCGTACATGGTTGCTTGTGGAATACGTAGCATGTCAAAAATCTGACTTAACGTATCGCCTTTGCCAATCGTGTAGTAATAATCTTCTGGCACAAACAGTTCGTTATTAGATTCTTGCCAGTCATCGCTTTCGTGTGTATCAATATTTTCTAATTGAGTGGCTGCGAATTTAGGCAGTTCAAGCTGTTTGCTATTATTGTGGCCGCCAATAAAGATGAAACCTAAAACGGCGAGTGTCAGGATGATCGTAATAAGTTTATGGGCGGATGGCAGCTGAGCCCAAAAACGATCTGCATAGGATAAAACTTGGCGCATATATGGAAAACCACGCAGTGTGTGTGCTAAATATTGTAAAGGTAGCGTATTGACCCTATAAAGCCAAGTTCGATCCCTTAAACACCCGTAAAATTATCGGTTTATAGGTATTTATTCATGTAATTTGGCTGAAAACTTGTAGTTATATGACACATTCTTCCTGGAACGGGTAAACACACTCCCGCCAGTTGTTTTTAGCCTCCTTAGAAATTGTCTGACGGAACCTACTTTTTATGCAGCACTATATTTTTGGCTACGGTAGTTTGATTAATGCCGATAGCCGTGCAAAAACGGGCCAAACGGGCCGCTCTTGGCCTGCTAAAGTTATCGGGTTTCAGCGGCATTGGTCGGTGATGTCGCCCGAATTCGGAATGAGTTCAGTCGCGGTGGTTCAGCGCTCTAATAGTTTTTGCAACGGGGTGTTGGTTGAAATTGATGAAACTGAATTGCCTTTGTTTGACGAGCGCGAGGCCGGTTATTTACGAGCGCAGGTCCCCATGACGCAGATTCAAGGGTATGAAACTACATTGCCTGAAGGGGTGGTTTGGATCTACCACACAGAGACAGTCACCCCGCCTAATGATCAAGCTCCAATCGCATTAAGTTATGCTGATGTTATTTTAGCTGGATGTTTATCGATCAATGAAAGCTTTGCATCAGAATTTATATCGAGCACGGGTGGATGGGAGCATGCGATACTCAATGATCGACAACAGCCAAGGTATCCACGTGTACAAACATCATTAGATACGGACTTGTTAAAGCCTCATTTAGAAGTCGTCTCTGCAGGGCGTATTTGTACGATAACCAGTTACCGCCAAGCTGTTTAAGTGATGACTAACGCGCCGTATTGTTGGGAAGTTAGGCCTTTTCAGCCTGATGATGCAAGCCAATTAGTGGATATATTTAGGCGTGCAGTTTTAGCTATCGACGATTGTTTTTACACGGCATTAGAACGAGAAACGTGGGCCAGTAGTGCAGATGATCATGAGGTTTTTCAACAGCGGTTTTTATCCACAAAGCCGCTTGTGGTGCGGTCGCCAAATAATTGTCCTATTGGCTTTGCCGAGTGGAGAGAGGATGGCTACATAGATTGCTTTTATATTGACCCTCAATGGCAAGGTAAAAAAGTAGCGTCTGCTTTGTTGTTGGCTGTTGAAGCCGCTGTTCGTGAGTTAGGCGCTACTCGCCTTTATGCCAATGTTGCACTTAATGCACAGGGCTTTTTTTCATCGCATGGGTTTATAAAAGGCAGTACCAACTCCATCAAAAGAAATGCTAGTGTGTTGATAAATAATACGATGTATAAACCCCTTTAATCTATTGGCTGTTTTTTAACCACTAAAGTTCACAAACTAAAGTAGTACTAATTTTCCTGCTTTTGCAGCAGAGTAATTTATATTGCATTGCATCATAATATCCTCGTTGTTTTGAAATAAGCGCATAACAGTTTCGCTTTTTTCTTTGCTTTACTCTGTTGCCATCCCTGGTGATTTTTTTCTTGTTGGTAAGTTAGTAGCTTACGTACTCTTTCAGGCCCGCACACTGTGTGGGTCTTTTTTTATCTGCTCTTTCTAGGGCGAATTCTTCCGTTTTATTCATTACATCTACGCGATGAGTCTTTAATCAATTTAATCCCATAGATAGGCGCAAGAAATAAGACAAGGTTCATACAGATCCGTTATGCTGCGTGTAGCTGATGTCAGTAAAAAGGAAGAGAGTTCAATATGGCAGGTTCAAGTTTGTTCGCGTTAATTGATGATATCGCGACTCTGTTAGATGATGTAGCCGCAATGACTAAAGTGGCTGCCCGAAAAACAGCGGGTGTGCTTGGGGATGATTTGGCGCTCAATGCTGAGCAAGTATCAGGGGTACGTGCTGATCGAGAGCTGCCAGTAGTTTGGGCTGTGGCTAAAGGCTCAATGCTAAATAAGCTTATTTTGGTGCCCGCTGCACTCGCGATAAGCTATTTTATACCTTGGTTGATAACGCCTTTGCTGATGATGGGAGGCTTATTTTTGTGCTTTGAGGGGTTTGAGAAAATTGCTCATAAGTTTTTGCATAGTCCAGAAGAAGATCAAGCCCACAAAGAAAAATTGAAAGCGGCTGTTGAAGACACTGAAGTTGATTTGGTAGCTTTTGAAAAGAACAAAATCAAAGGTGCAATTCGTACAGATTTTATTTTATCCGCTGAAATTATAGTGATTACTTTAGGCACTGTAGCGGGGGCGGCGTTAACAACCCAGCTGGCGGTGTTGATCGGTATAGCGATTATTATCACGGTTGGGGTATATGGGTTGGTGGCCGGTATTGTCAAACTAGATGATCTAGGTCTGTATTTAATACGTGATCATGTGGAAGGTGAGTCGAAGACTATCGGACAAGCATTTGGTCATTTTCTTTTGCTGGCGGCCCCTAAACTAATGAAAACGTTATCCATTGTCGGGACTGCCGCTATGTTTATGGTGGGTGGTGGTATTTTAGCTCATGGTATTCCTGCCGTGCATCACTGGATTGCGAATGTTGCGGATATAGTGGCTACATGGCCTGTTATCGGTTTTTTATCTGTATTAACACCGACTTTACTAGATGCGTTGTTAGGTATCGCTGCGGGTGCGGTTGTTTTGTTGATTATTACCTTAGGTAAAAAAGTATTGGGTGTTTCGGGCGCGGCCCATGAATAACCTGCAAGCCTAGATAATAAAAAGCCACGTTATGCATTGAAGGGGGATGCGTAACGTGGCTAGTTATTTAATGATTAGCTTACCAAGTAAGCACAGCACCCAGCGCTAAAGAATCAGTGTCACGGGTGTCTGTTTGGGAACGATCGTATTCAGCGACCAATGTGAGGTTGCTGTTGATCGAATGGAACCAAGCCACGGTTGAGTTTTCTAAATCGAGGTTGTCAGCTCCGTCAGTAGTCCCGCCGCTGTTTTCGCCGTGAGATAGTACTAGGCGTTCATTGCCAAAGCTGTAAGAAGCTTGTACTAACCAGCCGTCTACATCCGCATCTTTATCCGTCACTAAGTTGGATAGTCCTGCGGCTCCTACTCCTTCGGCTGTAAAGCCAGAAGCGGTCAATGATAAACCAGAGAATTTAATGTTTGCGCCGTATGCGAAGCCATTCGAGTCAATGTCGTTGGATCCGTTATCAGAACTTTGGGTCATACCGCTTACCCAAAATTTTACGGGTACGTCTGGCGTTAAGTTTGCGCCGTAGGTTAATTCGGCTTCAAGTCGTGGGGAGCTTTCTTCAGATCCCGAATCTGATTTCGATGGGTCCATCAAACCCACCGCTAATTTTAAGCCGTTCATGTCCGGAGTGCGGTAGGTGATTTGAGCATTTGGGAATGGGTAAAGGTAGCCCGCGCCTATATTACCGAAAGATACTCCTTGTCCGTCGACTAAACCGTCGCTTGCCACTTGACCATAACCTAGCAGAATCTCATCACTCATTATGTTGCTGCGGTTGAACAGTGAAAAATCCTTACCAATTAATACTTGTCCCCAGTCGCTATCGACAGTGCCGTAAAACTGACGAACATCGATGCCTGTAGACGTTAAATTGCTGTTGGCATCATTAATTGATACCCAAAAAGATGAGCGAGCGCCTAGTTTAAGGTCACCCATTTGTTTGCCAGCATTAAAGCCTATGTAGTTGGGTAGGAAGCCCATTTTAACGCGCGATTGTGTGCGATCTAGGCTGTTATCTTGGTCATCTACTTTTGAGTGTACGTAAAATGTATTGATTAAACCGTCCGCAGCAAACGTAGTGCCGTCTTGGTTATAAAGCTCAATACCAGCCGATGCATATGTAGCACCGCTGATGGCGACTGCTAGCGTCGTCATTTTTACGCAAGAGTGGAACGATAGAGGAGTATTCTTTTTCATGGTTGCCCCGAAATTATTATTGTTAGATGCCCTTTTATCTTCCGGTGAAGACTCGGGTTACAGAATGCCTCTTTGGTGCTTAGCTTGCGGGTGTTTAGTGGAGGTAGACTGTGCAACCTAGGTTTAGGGGTGAAGAGAAGGTACAGGAAGTACGCGCTAAGGTGTGGTCCGGGCTTAACACCGGGCTTACTACCTCGGTGTATGTTTATGGCGCACATGCAGCATTTGCTCTTAACGGCAGGGTGTATAACTAATGGCGCAATGTTTGTGCATTGAAAATGAGCGGTAAACTTCTTATCCTCGATTGGGTTATGCTCAATATACTTATTATAACTAAAGCAGCGACATAAAGCGGCTGGGTCTAAAAGGCAGTTATGGCTTCTGATATCTCAAACCTACGAAAGTTTGTTTCGCCCGAAATTATTTTTGGTGCCGGAGCTCGTCACACGGTTGCAAATTACGCGTCTACTTTTGGTGCGCGCAAAGTGCTTATTGTTTCAGATCCCGGGGTAGTTGCCGCAGGCTGGGTAGCCGATGTTATCGCTAGCTTAGAAGCGCAAGATATCGACTATGCCGTGTTCACAAATGTATCGCCTAATCCACGATGCGAAGAAGTGATGGCCGGTGCAGAGTTTTATATTGAGCAAGGTTGTAACGTTATAGTAGGAGTGGGTGGTGGCAGCCCAATGGATTGTGCTAAGGGGATTGGCATAGTGAGTACTCATGGCCGTCATATACTTGAGTTTGTTGGTGTGGATATGATCGACCGTCCTATTCCGCCGCTTATTTTTGTGCCCACGACGGCCGGTACCTCCGCGGATGTTTCGCAATTTGCGATTATTTCTGATCAGGCCGAGATGATTAAAGTATCTATTGTGAGTAAGTCTGTTGTACCGGATGTATCGCTGATAGATCCGGAAACGACAGTTACTGTTGATCCTTTTTTAAGTGCGTGTACAGGGGTTGATGCGCTGGTGCATGCCATCGAGGCATTTGTGTCCACTGGAGCCGGCCCTTTAACCGACATGCATGCATTAGATGCTATTCGCATTATAAATACGCATCTTGTTGATTTAGTGAATAACCCTAAGGATATCTTCCTGAGGGAGCAGATTATGCTGGGCTCTATGAAGGCCGGCTTAGCATTTTCCAATGCCATTCTTGGTGCCGTGCATGCCATGTCGCATAGCTTAGGAGGCTTTTTAGATTTACCGCATGGCTTGTGTAATGCCATGCTGTTAGAACATGTTATTAATTTTAATTACCCCGAAGCAGAGAACCGCTTTAAGGTGATCGCGCAGACCTTAGGTATTGATGTTCGAGGGCTAACCACTTTGCAAGTGAAGCAGCGCTTGATTCAACACTTAGTCGCACTGAAAGCGAATGTAGGACTCACTCAGAAGTTAGGCATTAATGGGGTTACGCCTTCGGATATCCCCATACTATCGGCTAAGGCGATGACAGATCCGTGTATTTTGACCAACCCAAGAAGATCCAATCAGCGTGATGTCGAAGTGGTCTATGAAGAAGCGTTATGACGAGCACAAACCAGCAACTGTAGAAGAGTTGATGGGGCTGGGAAACCACTCAGCGCGAAAAAACTATTATTCTGAACTATCTCAAAAACTGGATGAACTCGAAGCTGAGCGTAACCGTTACAAATGGATTTTTGATAACGCGTTACATGGTATTTTTCAGGCGGATATGAAAGGTCGTATCCGTATTGCAAATCCAGCTATGGCCCGTATTTGCGGTTATGCGTCCGATTCAGAGCTCACGCAGCGCGTAGAATTTTTAGGTAATGACCTATTTTTCCAGTCTCTCGATTTTCATATTTTACTAGAGCGACTTAAACGAGACGGAAAGGTCTTTCGTTACGAGACGCGCTTAGTTCGGGCGGATGGAGAGACTATCTACGTCTCGATGAACGTTCTACTTAAGGAAGAGGTTAGCGATACCACCTTTGAGGCGTTTGTTCAGGATATCACTGAGCGTGTAAATGATCAGATGCGTTTGCGTAAGCTTAATGAAGAGCTTGAAGCGCGCGTTTTAGCGCGAACCGAGGCATTGGAGAGTGTAAATGCTCAGCTAAGGGATGAAATAGCAGAGCGCTCCCTTGTTCAGCATGCGCTGCAAGAGGCTAAAGAGCAGGCTGTTGCGGCAAACCAGAGTAAAGATAAGTACTTGGCTGCGGCTAGTCACGATCTATTGCAGCCGATGAATGCGGCGCGTTTGTTGGTATCTACACTGCGTGAGCGCTCCCTGGCAACCGATGACCAGCACTTAGTGGAACGGATTCATGTGGCGCTCGACAGTGCCGAAGAGCTATTAACAGACCTGTTGGATATTTCTAAATTAGACCAAAACGCGGTGCAGGCTGATTGTTGCGATTTTCATATCGCGCAGTTATTCAACACGCTATCTACTGAGTTTCAGGCTGTTGCCGAGCAAAGTAACTTACAGCTGCGGGTGAAAGATAGTGATGTCATGGTTTACAGTGACGCGCGCTTATTGATGCGTATTTTGCGCAATTTTGTGAGTAATGCACTGCGTTATACCGACACCGGGGGTGTACTTGTAGCCGCACGCAAACGTAGTGGAGAATTGTCGATCGAAGTGTGGGATACCGGCGATGGTATTCCTAGCGGCGCAATGAGTGATATTTTTCGTGAATTTAATCAACTATCTCAACATCGAAACGGCGAGCGTAAAGGCGTTGGTTTGGGGTTGGCGATAGTCGAGCGCATTTCGCGGGTTTTAAACCACAAAGTAAGTGTGCAATCTGTGCCAGGTCGAGGATCCGTGTTCCGTGTGTCGGTCCCTTTGAGTGATGCAAAGCCCGCTGCAATGAAAGCTCGCCCTGCACCAGTGGCGGCTGGGCACTTCTCAGGTGAAGCTGTGCTGGTGGTTGATAATGAGCCTGAAATTCTCATGAGCATGGCAGCCCTGCTAACACAGTGGGGGCTAACGGCATACACAGCGGAAAGTGCACAAGCCGCTATCGAACTGTTAGATGATGAAGGGGTCGTTCCGCGTGCCACTTTATTAGATTTCCACTTGAACGATAACGCGACGGCGCTGGATGCGCTGGCCGACTTAGATGAGTCTTTCGGCCGATTGCCAACCGCTTTGATTACGGCAGAGCGGCATGATCCCAATCTCAAGATACTGCGTTCAGGTGGGGTCCAAGTGCTAAACAAACCGGTAAAACCGGGCAAACTACGCGCACTGTTAGCCCATATGCTAACGGTAAGCACCGCAGGCTAAACGCAACTACGTGATATAACGTTAATAAATGGTTCTCAAGTAGTATTTGAACCTACGTAAGCGCTGCCTAGACTGGAACTATGCATACATTCTGACAGGACAAGTCTTATGCCAACTTCAGCTATAACTGCTTATTCAAATAGCAGCCATATAGTCACTGCTGTCAACGAGTTAAAAGAGCAGCTGTGTAGCCCTAAGCTAGGCTTTGTGCTGTTTTTCTGCTCAGCCGAGTATGACCTCGATAAATTGGCTACAGCACTTAACTATGCCTTTTATGACGTCAATATCGCCGGTTGTACGACAGCAGGGGAAATCACTGCTCAGGGGTATGCGCAAGGCGCAATCAGTGCCATCGGTTTTTACCGCGAGCACTTTTCTGTAGAAGTCGGTTTGGTTGAGGCGATGGAACAATTTTCATTGCCCCAAGCGCAAAACGTAGTTGATAAGCTAATTCGTAAAAGCCGCGAGCGTCAAGTGGCGCCTATTGTAGGCAATAGCTTTGTCCTTACCTTGCTTGATGGCCTATCAGTCCAAGAAGAACATGTCTTAGTGAGCTTAAATGCGGCGTTGGGTAACATTCCTAATTTTGGTGGCTCCGCAGGGGACGATATTCATCTTACCAATACCCATGTGTTCGCCAATGGGTCTTTCCATACAGGGGCTGCTGTTGTCCTGCTTTTTAATACGGACTGCGAATTTCAAGTCTTCACAACCCATCATTTAAAGAGCCTGTCTGAAAAGCTGGTGGTGACAGCGGCCGATCGAGATAGTCGCCGAGTCTATGAGTTAAATGCGGAGCCGGCGGCTCAAGAGTATGCGCGGATGATAGGCATCGCGGTTGAAGAGCTTAATCCTGAGGTTTTTGCCCTAAACCCTGTAGCGGTCAAAATAGGAGAAGAGTTCTATGTACGCTCGATACAAAAAGTAAACGATGACCTCAGTCTTACGTTTTACTGCGCGGTTGAGAACGGAATTGTTTTAACGCGAATGGAGCGGGGAGATATGTTGGCTGACCTGACGCAACAGCTTAGCCGCATAGAAGAAAAAATAGGAGAGCCACAGCTAACGATTGGCTGTGATTGCTTTTTAAGGCGCTTAGAAGCCCAGCACATCCCTGGGCGCTACCAAGAAACGTCGGCTCTGCTAAAAAAACATCGAGTGATTGGTTTTAATACATACGGTGAGCATCTGGAGGGTATGCATATCAACCAAACATTCACAGGTGTGGTAATCGGACAAGTAACTGATGACTGATAATGTAACGCCAGAAATGGATCTGCGTTTGCAAATCGCGGTGCTTGAAAAAGAAAACGCCAAGCTACGTAAAATAAACGGCGCTTTGATTGAGCGTGTTGAATCAAGTAATGCGCAAGGGGCCAACCCTTACGCTGCCTTTGAGCATTCAGTTGTACTTGCTGAGCAGGTTCGTGAGCGTACAGAAGCCTTGAATGAAGCGTTATTTGAACTGAAGACCAGCCATCGGGCTTTAAAACGGGCTAATCGTGAAGCTGACCTTGCGAATCAGCATCTGATCGATGCAATAGAAAGCATATCTGATGCCTTTGTATTGTTTGATTCTGAGCGCCGGATTGTCCTTTTTAACAGTAAATTCCAAACAGTTTGGGAAGGAACCGGCGTTTCCATAACCACAGGGACAAGCATCCAAGATATACGACGCCTAGCGAATGAAAGTGGGCTTATTGTAGAAGTAGATGCTGACACTGGTAGTGGAAGTAAGGTTTTTCGTTTGATGTCTGGCCAGTGGGTTCAGATGAGTGAGCGCGAAACATCCGATGGCGGATTGGTTATTTTATACACTGACATCAGTAACTTGAAAGCGGCTGAAACAGAGCGAAGGGAGGAGGCTCTCGCTGAAAAAACGCGGTTATTACAGAATACGGTTGATAATTTGTCACAAGGCATCGCCTTGATTAATACCAGTGATCAACTTGAAATTTGGAATGATCGTTTTTTAACGCTGACCGGCATTTCACGCTCAGTCGCGGCCTCTTTACCTCCGTTTCGTGCACTGAATTTGAAACACTTTCATATGCCAAAAGACCGCAATGGTGGTTCCAGTAGTGCCGGTGTAATGGAATACGGTGGGCGTATTATTGAAGTTAAAACTCATGCCCTGCCAGACGGCGGTTATGTGAATACCTACACAGACATCACCGAACGCCATCAATATGCTGAAACGCTCAAGGAAAGTGAGCGTTGGATTCGTTTGATTACGGACCATGTACCGGCGTTAATTGCGTATGTTGGTGATGATTTGCAGTATCGTTTTACCAACAAGGTTTACGAGGACTGGTATGGCTGGGAGCAGGGCAGTTTATTAGGGATGACGATAGCGGACGTGCATGGTCAAGCTCACTTTAATGAGTTGGTTCCATACTTGCAGCGCGCGCTCTCGGGCGAAAACGTTACCTTTGATATTGCTGAAAAGAACGGTGCGGGTGATCTTCGATTCTTGTTAAAGTCCTATGTGCCCAATATGGATGCTAACGGTAAGCCCATTGGTATTTTTGTCATGATCCGTGACATCACTGAGCGTCGTAAAGTGGCTATGGAGCTTGAGTCGGCTTACCAGAACTTGGAGCTGCGTGTCCGCGAACGAACGTCAGAATTAACCGAGGTTAATGAGCAATTGCGCTCAGAAATTGAGGAGCGCTCGCAAGTAGAAGCTAGGCTGCGCGAAGCGAAAAAAGATGCCGAACAAGCCAATTTATCAAAAACCAAATTTTTAGCCGCTGTTAGCCATGATTTATTACAACCCTTAAATGCGGCTCGCTTATTTACAGGCGCGCTATTTGATAAGCCATTGCCAGACGAGACTGAGCCACTAGTCAGTGCCGTATCGAATGCACTCAGTGATGTAGAGTCGCTGCTTGGAACCTTGGTTGATATATCGAAATTAGATGCCGGTGTTGTTAAATCGGACCCTACGACTTTTCGCATCAGTGACTTAATTGAAAATATCGCGAATGAATATCAACAATTTGCTCAAAAAGAAGGCCTGCGACTTAGCTATGTATCTTCTTCAGCGGTCGTACGAACAGATTCCCAGTTGTTAGCGCGGATACTGCGTAACTTTTTATCGAACGCTATCCGTTACACTGAAACAGGGCGCATTATTTTAGGGTGCCGTCGTCGGGCCAGCAGTATAGTCATTGAGGTTTGGGATACGGGGCTTGGAATACCCGAAGAAAAGCTGCAAGAAATTTTCCAAGAGTTTCGTCGCTTACGGCCACAGGACCCATCCCGAGACAAGGGCTTAGGTTTGGGGCTTGCTATTGTGGATAAAATATCCCGAGTCTTGGAGCACCCTATCCGAGTGCGCTCGACAGAAGGTAAAGGATCGGTGTTCTCTGTTGAGGTGCCGTTAGGAGAATTGGCGCTCTTTAGTGAAATACAAGGGCCCCGGATGCAAGAAGCCCCCAATGGCTTAAATGGTGCCGATATTTGGGTTATCGATAATGAGCGAGCCATATGCCAAGGCATGCATACCTTGTTATCGGGTTGGGGGTGCAATGTAGTTACGGCTTTATCCCTAGAGGATTTATTGAGCAAGGTAGATCCGCGTCACGACCCTGTGGATATGTTGATAGCCGATTACCATTTAGACGATGATCAGAACGGCGTGGATGCCGCTCGTGGCGTTGCTAAATTAATGGATACGCCGCTTAACGTTCTTATGATTACCGCAAACTACAGTAAAGAGTTGAAGCAGGACATCCGAGAGTTAGGATACTTTTTGATGAATAAGCCTGTTAAACCGCTAAAGCTTAAAACAACGCTTTTACACTTGCTTAAAGACAGAAACGCCCAGTAATACTGGGCGTTAACATCAAGCAAACAGGGACTAGCGTTTTAGGTATTCGCTAAAATCAATGTTGCCTGCAGACAGTACCGCTTGGATGCGGTTGTGAACATTAAGCTTGCGCAGGATGGCAGAAACATGAGCTTTGACTGTCGTTTCCGCAATATTGAGATGATAAGCAATTTGCTTATTAGACTCGCCTTTAGACATTCGCTCTAGTACCAATAACTGACGCCGTGTTAATGATGACAGCATTTCGGGAGGAATTTGGTTCTCGTCTTTCCTGTGCACACGACGCGTATCGGGTGCATTGGTGCGAATGATGTCAGAGGGCAGGTAAACATTGCCTGCTAAAATCTGCTTTAAGGCTTCGGTCATTTGTTCGCGAGGAGATGACTTAGTAATGAAGCCTACTGCTCCGTAGGTGATAGCTTGTAGAACAATTTGCTTATCTTCTTCTGCTGAGACTATAACCACGGGAATGGTGGGTGACTCGTTGCGCAATGTAATGAGTCCGTTTAGTCCGTTCATACCCGGCATGTTGAGATCTAGCAAAATTAAGTCTAGGTCATCTTGCTCTTGTGTGAGCTCTAGAGCCGCTTCAAGTGTTTCTGTTTCCAAAAGCTCGCAATCAGGAAAGCTGGTATGGATAACATTGATGATCGCCTCGCGAAATAAAGGGTGATCATCTGCAATTAGAATCTTATACACGCGTTTCTCCTGTTTATACTTATTATCGTTCAGGTAATGCTGACTGCGGTATGCAGTTCATACTATTCCTGGCCTAGCAATGTTGGGGTAACACTGACCAATGTTTTATCTGCTTCTTCCCAGCCATCAATACCATCACGGTACCAATAGAGCTGAGTATAACCCCAATTTGCTGCGCGTTTAGCAGCGTTCCACGACATCCAGCAATCGGCACGGCAAAAAAGCACAACGGGATTGTTTTTATCTCCCTCAGTTAGCCGTGTTAGATGCTTACGATAATAATCAGTAGTGTCGTTATCCAGCACGCCTTTTCCTACATTGGGTAACCATACGCTGTCTGGCAGACTCAGGTGTGGTGCTGAATAGATAAATATTCCATTGGTAATATCAGCCGGGCGAACATCTATTAACGGTAAGTCAGGTTGTTTGGCGAGCATCCTGAGTAACGTTTGCGTCTCTATTACAGTCGCTTGCTCATGAGTGGGAGGTGTAGGACTGCGAAATCGCTTAATCCGGTATCCCGCGTTTGAGAATAACGATGCCTCCGTCAGCTCAACACCTGGCCATTGTGTTGCTGCTGGCTCGGGCGCTGCAAAAACGGTGCTAGACATAAGTAGGCAAAGCCAAATGGCGTTATTTTTCATATTGTTCACCCTTTTGACACAGCTTATTACACCGTGACACTGCACAGGTATGAATCCTTCCATAGGTTCAAAAAACCAATACTAAAGTACTGTTTTTGGGAAAAGTGCCTGCTTTAAGTGACGGTTGATAAGTTTTGACTGCTTTATTAGACAGCAAAGTCTACTGACATTAACTGTCAGTTTATCTGGTTAAGCTGCAGGCTCATTGAATATACACGAAAGGAGAGTTCAAATGACGACCGTCGTAGAAATCGTTAAGTTTACAACACACGCAGATGTTTCTGATGAGCAGGTGCTAGCCAGTTGTGAAAAAGTGGATGCTTTTTTAGCCGCGCAGCCTGGTTTTTTATACCGCTCTTTAGCGAAGGATAATGGGCGAGCATGGGTTGATATTGCCTATTGGGAAAACATGTCGTTGGCTCAGAAAGCCTCATCCGACTTTATGGACAGCGAAGCCGGTAAAGAAATGATAGCGTTGATTGATATGGATACATGCGATATGAAACATCTTGAAACGCGCAATATTTTGGTCGGCTATGATGGCTAGCCTAACGAAAAAACGCGAATAATGGATAGGGGGTCACGTGAATAAAGCGGAGCGCTTGCTGCAAATAGTTAATCTGCTACGCAGTCGTCGAACAGCGATGACGGCAGCTCAACTGTCGGATCGTTTAGGTGTTTCGCAGCGGACTATCTATCGCGATGTGCAAGCCCTCACACTGAGCGGTATTTCAGTTGAAGGCGAAGCTGGAGTGGGCTATCAGATCCGCGCAGGCGGTTCTATACCGCCTTTGATGTTTACTCCTGATGAGCTTGAAGCACTAATGCTTGGCGCGCGCATGGTGAAAGCGTGGGGTGGTAGTGAGCTGGGTTCCAGTGTTGATAGTGCGCTGACAAAAATACATGCGGTATTGCCAGATGAGGTTCATCAAACACAAAACTTAAATAGCCCATGGCTTATTGTGCCCGACTTTTATCAACAAGAAAGCGCGCCTTTCAGCGATGACTTACGTAAGCTGATTAAGGCCTCTTGCAAAGCTAAGCTGAGTTATCAGCGAGCCGATGGACATTATTCTGAACGGGTTATTTGGCCGTTAGGTTTAGTCTATTGGGGGCGAACATGGACACTTGTCGCGTGGTGTGAGTTGCGCCAGAGCTATCGTAGTTTTCGGTTAGATAGAATGCATCATCTTGAGCCGCTAGCGCAGCGGTTTGTTTCAACTGGCTCAATTAACTTACAAGGTTTTCTTGCGCAAGTCTGTTCGCCAGAAGATCAATTGGACTCTCTGTAAATCCAGATTACACTGACACTTATTCAAGTGTTAGGTGATGTATATGAACCAAAAACCTACGCCTCCTGGCGAGTATGACTGTTGTGAGAGTGCCTGTGAACCCTGTGTTTGGGATGTGTATTATGAGGAACTGCGTGCTTGGAATGAGGCCGAAAAGCAGCGTAAGTTAGCGGAGGCCGCTAAGGATGAGGAGCCTTCTGACTCACCGTTGCGTTAGCCTCGTCCACCGCCACTTTGAGGCCTAAAGCCCGTAACCGCGAGTACTGAGAATACCGCAGTGATAGCAAGCGTAGCTGCGAGAGCTTCTACGCTTAGTTTCATATAAAGCGCGTTTCTGACAAGTTCGACGGCGTGAGTGAATGGGTTGAAGGCGCAGATCCAATAAAGCCATTCGCTGGATTCGCGCATTTTCCATAATGGGTAAAGCGCTGACGATAAAAAGAACATAGGGAAAATGACAAAGTTCATGACACCAGCAAAGTTCTCTAGCTGTTTGATACGTGATGAAATAAATAACCCGATCGCGCCTAGCATAACGGCAACCAGCAATAAGGCCGGTAGAACAGTCAGGTAACCCATGAGGGGCGGCTCGACATCTACTAGCAGGGCAATCATTAAAAATGCATACACTTGCAATAATGAGACAAGCGCTATGGATAGCAGTTTACTAAGCAGTAAGAACCAGCGAGGTAGGGGGCTCATTAGCAGTACGCGCATGCTGCCCATTTCGCGATCATAGACCATTGAAAGCGAGCTTTGCATGCCATTAAACAGCAATATCATGCAACACAGCCCAGGGGCGATATACACCTCATAGGTGATGTAGGTCTCGTAGGGTTCGATTATAGCGATGCCCAAGGCCGCTCTAAATCCGGCTGCGAAGACCACCAACCATAACAAAGGGCGAATCAGTGCGCTCAAAAAACGAGTACGCTGCTGAATAAAGCGTAAGTATTCCCGCGTGAGTACACCACAGAAACAGTGCCAATAGGCCGAAGGCGGCAGCGTTTTAAGCGGTGTATTATTCGCAGGCGACGTCATAGAGGCGTGGTTCCTTTTTGAGTGAGTTTTTTGAAGGCCGCCGCTAAGCTAGTTTCCCCGCTAAGATCGCATAAATCTTGCCCGTTACCGCTAGAAATGAGTTTCCCTTGATGCAAAAGCAAGACGCGGTCGTCGGTCTGCACTTCCTCAATCAAGTGAGTGGCCCATAAAACGGTTAGCTTGCCATCGTTGCATAGCGATCGAACATGCTGGTTTAGCGCAAAGCGAGCTTCGGGGTCGAGTCCGGTCGTGGGTTCATCCAGCAATAAAACATCAGGCGTATGGAGTAAGGCTCGGGCTATTTCAACGCGACGGCGGTGGCCGCCATTGAGTGCTCGTACTTTATCATTGGCGCGGTCTGTTAGTGACATTCTGGCCAATTCTCGCTCAATAGGCGCTTTAGCGGCTTTACGCGAAAAGCCATGCAATGATGCGTGGTAAAACAGGTTTTGTGACACCGTTAAATCGAGGTCGAGAGTGCTTTGTTGAAACACCACCCCAATACGTTGCATGACGGCTGTTGGGGCTTTGTTTAAATCGTCACCTTGTATCGTTATAACACCCTGGTTGAGTGAGAAAAGGCGGGTAAGCAGGGAAAATAGTGTGCTTTTCCCCGCGCCGTTAGGCCCTAAAAGTGCGCAAAAACGTGAGTCTGGCAGTTCAAAGCTCACATTATCCAGGGCCGCTTTGCTTCCCGCGGCCCCATACCTAAAGCTAACTTGCTCGACGGATACACTCATTTGCTTTTTATCGCTACACCCCAAGGGTATCGCCCAACCTTAATCGTTTTTATGGCTTTCAGTTTGTCTACATCAACAACGGTCACATCCCCGCTGATACCGTTTGTGGTTAGCAGCAATGATTGGTCAGCATTAAATTCCATATGCCATACGCGACGTCCAACTAAGATATATTCTAGCACTTCAAATGTTTTAGCATCGACTACAGCCACATGGTTAGAAGGGCCTAAAGCGACAAATGCGTAGCGGCCGTCGTCGCTTAAGCGTATACCCACCGGTTGGATTTTGTCTGGATGTACGCCTTTAATTTCAAACGTAATTTTGTGTGTTATTTGGCGGGTGTCTACATCAATAACGGATACGGTAGCGCCGATTTCAGAGCTTACCCATAATGTTTTACTGTCTAAACTAAACTCAGCGTGGCGAGGGCGCTGGTCAACTAAGGTGTTATCAAATAACTCCATATCACCCGTATGAATCCAGTGGACCATGTTGGTTGTTTCGCTGGTGTTTACCGCAATTTTACCGTCGGGGCTAACTGCCATTCCTTCTGGTTCAACACCCACATCTATTTGGGCTAATACTTCGTTTGTTTCGGTATCTACAACCGTTGCGAGGGCATCATCCTCGTTTGCGATGTAGAGGTGGCGATCATTAGGGTGTAAGGCGAATTGTTCTGGATCTTCGCCTGACGGGAGTTCTTTAATAATGCTGTGAGTGGCTAGATCCATTACTTGGACGGTATCGGAATCGGAGGCGCAAATGTAGAGCTTAGTTTGGTCCTTAGACAAGATGATACCGCGAGGGCGCTCTCCTACCTCTATGGTATCAGTGACCTCGAAGGTATCTAAATCTATAACCGAAATAGTATCGTCTTTTTCATTTGATACATACGCCGTTTCAGCCCACGTTTCAGAGCTACCCAGTAACAGCGCAATGACCAGGGAAGATCGGATAAATTGAGGTGCAGAGAATAAACGAGTCATAGTGGTGTCCTTAAATCGTGAGTACCAAAGATTATCCATTAACGGAAATCAGCGAGTAGGTTGCACTGGCTTTCTGGTTTATCAAACCCTAGGGTGTCCAGCTCTGAAAGTGGGTGTAGAAAACCTTCTTGTGGTGATTGGGAAACAAGAGAGCGAGGATGGACTAAAGGAATGGGCTGCCTTAATTGGCCATTCCAAGCACGGAAGTCCAGCTTACGTCCCTTAAAGCCGGCAAGCTCAAAGGCATCTGATGCTATGTATTGCTTAAGGGTGTGGATGTCTTCGCTGTTTGTGCGGGTAGCGGCTTCAGCTATGGTCCTGACTGCTGCCCATGCGGCGTAGTCTTTTTCAGTCATCCAGCGGCCCGAGAGTTTCTCGAATCGGCTCTGTAGTTGGGCGGCTCCCCACTGTTCAACCACGCGGTGCCAAGTAACAGGTGTTAGACCTTGCGTCCCTACAACAGGGCGGGGATACCATGTGTTATAGAGTACGTATTCGCCAAAATCACCGCGCTCATCGGCTACGACGACGACATCGTACTCTTTGGTTTGCGTGAACAGTGGCATTTCTCGTTGGGCGGTGCGCCGTAAATCGGTGTCAAAATCCCACGCTTTTTCTGCCACAATTTTTAAGCCGTACCGTTTAGCTGTGCGTTTAATCGCTTGCGTGTAGGCCTTGTCATCATCGGTTGGCCCGGTGATTAGCAGTAAGTCCGATAGCTGGCGGGCTTTTAACCATTGCCCAAGAGCGTCAGCAAGCATAGCGCGGCTGGGAATCGTATGGAGTGTATTTTTTAAGCAGACCGTTTGGCGCAAATTGTCATCTTTAGCGGCGGCGTTGAATATCAACACATCATCTGGGAGCTGCTGACTCAGTGTGCGAAGGGTGTCGGCGGGAGCGTTTACCACAAATGAGTGGATGCCAGACGTGTATAGCTGCTGAGCGTGCTCAAGAAGAGAACTGCTATCGTCGCTTGTGTAAGCGCTTAGCTCAAAATGCTGTTTTAAAAACTTGCCTGTTGTGTTGCTGTCATTGATGGCTAGTTCTGTGCCTCGTAAGCCTGCATCTTCAGGTTCCGGCAATATGTTGGACAGCACAGGGCCGGTATCCACGGTCTGGGCTAGGTAAGCAATGCGCGTTGTGATTTCGGCGTTTGCGTTACTGCTTGTTATACCGAGTGTGGCTGCACATGTTATTAATGCCAGAACTATCGCTAAACGTTGGCTTTTTTTGGCGCTGCTTGTGTTTGGGTGGCTCATCATGGAGGTATTACTCGTATGCATCTATTGTAATTTTTATGTGATGACTCCAGCTTAGGTGTGAATGGTTATCAGTTAAATATGTAGAAAGTAGAAAAGGATTAGTACTGAAGTAGCATTTTTAAAATTACGGGTGAGCATAGCATGGAGTCCTAACAATAAATCCAATAAGTAAGGAGCCCATATGTCACTTAAAAAAAACCTAGGTTTGGCGATGATTGCTAGTGTACTAACATCGACTGCTATCACGGCTGTAGCAGAAGGTGACTTAACGATTCGTCCTAAAAAGTTGCCTGATTTGGTATTGGGGACTGAAGATAATCGTTATAGCTTGTCCGAAAAGCGCTATGAAATGGTGACGGGTCAATCCTATAAGTTAAAGATTATCTCGAGCGGTCAAACAGAATACGCTCTCGTTGCCCCAGAATTTTTTCCGACTATCTACCTGCGAAAAGTAGAGGCGGGTGATATGGAGATTAAGGCAATGGCCTTAACGGAGCTTGAGTTTGAGCAAGAAGGTGAAGCGGAAATTTATTTTGTACCTGTAAAGCCGGGTGAGTATGAGTTTTACGCCGAAGGTCTCGAAGAAAAAGGTATGTTGGGCGTGTTTAGTGTTAAATAACAACGCCTCCAATCTTGGCTAGTGTGTTGGTGATGCGGACATGACGGCCGTATGGCGACTCAACTTACTGGTTTCAATAATTTTTATTAGCGTGTTGTTGGTTAGCCTTGCACTGCAAATTCAGCAAGCTAGTAAAGATATCCAGCGTGAGGTGGCTGCTAGTGTCAGCTTTACGCTGCGGATGTTACCTGTGGTTGAACATGACGAGTATCTGTTAGAGCCTTTTCTGAACGGAGAAACTCGTCATGTTCGTCTCACTGTAAATCAGGCATGGTCGCCAACGCACTTGTCTCAATCGGTTAAACATGTCGAAGAAGGCCATGTGCCCTCTTGGTTTTTACGCTTTATACCTGCCGTGGCTGAGCTTCAGGAGCAGTTTCAGCTACGTTTTTTGCCGGATGGTCGTGAATTACGAATTGAGGCGAACCCATTAGACGAGGCAGAAGAGGTATGGGAAACCACACAGCAAATAGTGTTGTTTTTTATGCTGGCAATCTTGCTTTCTAATGTGGCTATTTGGTGGGGGGTAACTCAGGGGTTAAAGCCCATAGCGCACTTCTTACAAGGGTTAAAGGCGATAGAACAAGGACGGTTAGACGCTCGCCTGGAAACTTATCACCTGCCTGAACTTAATCAAGTTGGAGCACATTTTAACAAAATGGCTGAGGCCCTAGAAAGTACTCAGCAAAGCAACAGCTTCCTCACGCGGGAGTTAATGACGCTTCAAGAAAAGGAGCGTGCGACGCTCGCACGTGAATTGCATGATGATCTTGGCCAGTATGCAACAGGCATCAAAGCGCAGGCATATTTAATCAGTCAGACAGAGCAAAATGTTGATCTTGTTAAAGCCACAGCTAATCAAATAATGGCCAATTGCAGTGCAATGCATGAGAGCTTTAGGCGCCTAGTGCAGGATTTGCATCCGGTGATTTTAGACCAGCTCGCCTTGCCTGATGCCGTGAACACCTTGGCTGAAACTTGGCAGCAGCAACATGGTATTCATTGTTATGTGAGTATCCCTAACGAGTTTCCGGTGCTGTCTGATGAGCAAAATAGTCATTTATTTCGCTTCATGCAGGAGGCGCTAAATAACGTTGCGCGCCATGCTGATGCCACGCAAGTTGATATCAGGCTATGTATAGCGGGTGATGAGATCACAGTGTGGGTGGGGGACAATGGCAAAGGGTTGCCGCCTATCTTAAAAAAAGGGTTAGGTCTGCGTTCGATGAAGGAAAGAGCGGCGGCTTTGGGAGGTTTTTTTGAGTATGCCAACCGGCCTTCGCAAGGTGTGTGGTTGGCGGTTACTGTGCCTTTATTAGAAGCGCATCCCGTAGGAGCGAGTAAATGAATATACTGATTGCCGATGATCATGCTGTTGTGCGTCAAGGGACGGTGGCATTGCTGTCGGCCATGGTAAAACCCACTCAAGTGTGGGAGGCGGGTAATGGCGAGCAAGCATGTAAGCTATGCTCTGAGCACCAGCCAGAGCTTGTTATAATGGATATTAACTTGCCGGGTATCAGCGGTATTGAGGCCGTTAGACGTATTTTACAGCGCTCGCCTCAAACGCGTATTTTAATGTTTAGTATGTATAGTGAAACCGCGCTGGTTAAGCAGGCTTTGGATGTGGGGGCGCTAGGGTATGTCACTAAAAATAGCCCACCTGACTTGTTGATAGAGGCGGTTAAGCGTGTAGGGCAAGGGCATATGTATGTAGAGCATGAGCTAGCGATGAAGTTGATGACCTTTCGTTCAGAGCAGGCAGCTCATCCGTTTCAAGATATGACCCAGCGAGAGTTTGAAGTGTTTTTGATGCTGGCGAGGGGCCTTAAGGTAAGTACGATTGCAGAAAGGTTGTGCATAAGTAATAAAACCGTTTCTAACTACACGGCTAATTTAAAAAGTAAGTTGGGTATTGGCTCAACGGCAGAGCTGGTGCATTTAGCAATCGAGTCGGGTGTTGTTAAAGTAGGCGGGTGAGTTTACCTCGGGCTCAAATAGGTGCCCCAAATAAACCCAATGTAATGACTAACGTTATAATGCGGCTGATTAACACCATCAAAATAGCGTCAGGCCAAATGTTAACGTCAGAAAATTGCTTGATAATAAAAAAGAGAACAGCAAACGACAGAATCCAGCCAACCCCGGGAATTAGACTCACTGCCGTTGTGGCGGCTGACGCGATAACCGCCTGTTGAAAAGTAAATTCTGCTTTTACTATTTTTGCAGCAATCCACAAAGCGGTACTGTTGAGTAAAAGTCCTAGCACCATGAAAAGCGCGATTAATGTGATATCCATATCATCCTCGGGGAGGTACAGCGCGTTCTCGTATTTAGTCCGTTAAAGAGACGCTGCGAATCTTACTATTGATTACTGTAACATTACTTTGGCTCGAGCAAGTTGTAAATAACGGCGCTACCGTATCTGGCCTCTAAACTCTGCCTTATGCTCTTTTTTAGTCCTTTCACGACTAAAGAATAAGAAAGGTCGATCATGCGTTGAATCTCCCCTTGAGGCAGCGAGCCATCGAGAACTACGGTGTTCCAGTGCATCTTGTTCATGTGATAACCCGGCTTGACGGCATCAAACACATCACGAAGCATAATGGCCTCTTGAGGATCGCACTTAAGATTTATCTGGTACTCACCTTCGCGAAACGACAGTAAAGCGAACATCTTGTCCTGAACTTTAAAGACAGCTGTCTTGTTATCAAATGGGTAGGTTTCTAAGGCTTCTGGTTTGCCAAGTAAGTAGCATTTTATAGGCTCATAAATTACTCGCTGTTGATGCGTTGGGCTGTTGAGTGTTTTCATTGTTTTGCGCTGTCCATAAACCTGAAAGTCGTTCTTGCCAGTTTATGTGTTTTTCAAGTGTGCGGCCAATGGCTAATAGTGATAGCTCGCTTCCCATTGAGCCAATGAGTTGCATCCCAATAGCTTGCCCATTATTGGCTGGTTGTGTTGGCACGTTGAGAGCAGGGCAGCCGCAAGCATTGACCCAGCCCGTAAAGATGGCGTGGCCTCGGGGGCCGACGGCCTCATTATCTATTGTAGTGGGAAAGCGCTCTTCGGCTTTCCAAGCAAGCGCCGCAATAGAGGGCATTAAAATGGCATCATATTGCTCAAAAAGTTGGTCAATTTGATTGCGTAGTTGCGCAATTTCATTGAGGCCGTTCCACAGGGTTGTAGAACTAAGAAATGCACCGCTTGTCGCCATTTCTTGATAGGGAAGAGACGCTTGTGAAACCCACACGGGATTCTTTTGGGCTAAAAAGGCCATGCCTTGTTGTCCTATTTGGCTCCACACCGCGTTGAGCGCTGTAAGGTCAATAGGTAAGGCGCCGTACTCAATGATAAGCCCTTGTTCTTCTAGAGTGTTAGCAGCCTGTTCAACTTGCATACATATATTTTTATCCACAGGCGCATTATCCATAGCGGTGACGCACAAAATGGATTTCACCGGAATAAGAGATGGGCGAGGAGTGGCAAGTGATAAGCGATCGCGAGCATCTGGCCCAGACAATATCTTTAATGCCAGCTCGGCATCATCTATTGTTCGAGTAATGGGGCCGACAACTTCCATGTCTAATAGTAATGATGGAAATCCGTTGCCGCGAGCAATAGTACCTATAGACGGCTTAAGCCCTACTAGGCCGCAATGAGCGGCAGGACGCCGGATTGACCCTCCGCCATCGGTGCATAATGCGATCGGACCTATCCCTGCCGCAATGGATGCCGCCGCGCCGCCGCTTGAGCCGCCGGGGGTTGTGGATAAGTCCCATGGGTTGCGTGTAACGCCGTAAATGGGGTTGCCGGTATAACCTTCCAATGTGAATTCTGGCACATTTGTTTTAGCAAACAAAATGGCTCCGGCTTGTCGTAACCGTGCTACTGGCAGCTCGTCATGATCTGGGATGTAGTGTTTCAGCGCAGGTGTTCCCCAAGTAGAAGTACTGCCTTTTAAGAGTAAATTATCTTTAACGCTAATGGGAACTCCATCAATCTCACTTAAGGGCTTTGCGTCAATGTAGCGTTGTGTTGACGCTTGGGCAGCGGCTTCTGCATCAGGGGCTAGTGTGACGATAGCGTTGATCAGAGGGTTGATAGCTGTCAGTCGCTGTTTGACGGATAAAAGTGCATCAACCGGCGTCCAGCGCTGTTCCTTGAAGCCTGCAACGAGCGCGGTTGCTGATAATTGCCATAATGGTTGCATCGCGTTTTTCCTTATGCAGGCTTCATGAGGTTGGGTAGCCAAGTCACTATTTGAGGAATAGCAATGAGCGCTAGCGTAAAGACAAGCATGAGTGCAACAAACGGAACCGCGCCTTTCATAACATCGGAGATGCTACCGTTGTCAGGACGAATGCCTTGTACAACAAACAAATTCATACCAACGGGTGGTGTTATTAAACCGAGTTCGCACATCATGACGACAAAAATACCAAACCAGACAGGGTCAATACCTAGAGCTTGCGACATAGGGTAGGTGATAGGGATAGTTGCAACTTGCATTGAAAGCACATCCATAAACATCCCTAAAATGAGATAGAAAACGACGAGTGCTAATAGGAAGCCAACAGTGGACAAGCCCAGAGAGGTAACCCAAGCGGACATTGCTTCAGCGACCCCGGTTAAGCTAATGGTGAGGTTAAGAATAAAAGCGGCAGTAATAATTAATAAAATCATCCCAGAAACGCGCGCTGTTTGGATAAAGCACGCTTGTAAAATTGACCAAGTGCATCGTTTCTTTAATGCTGTAAAGAATAAGGCAGCGACCACACCTAAGGCTGCTGATTCAGTAGCTGTCGCTAATCCAGAATAAATGCTGCCCATCACAATCAGAAAAATAACGAGTGGCGGAATAAGATCGACTGAGCTTTTCCAACGCTCAGCCCAGCTGGCTTTGGTTTCGTGCTTTACGTCGGTTTTATCAAAAATGCTACTCGCGGCAATGAACGCCATAAACAGTAGAGTCAACAGGATGCCAGGGACGACACCGCCGACAAACAGTTGACCTATCGATGTGTTAGTTAATGAGCCATATATAATTAGGTTAACGCTAGGTGGGATTAGTATACCGAGCGCGCCACCGGCGGCTAAGGAACCTAGCGATTTGCTCATTTTATAGTTACGCTCATTGAGAGACGGTAAAGCGACTGTGCCGACTGTGGCAGCAGTGGCTACTGAAGAGCCTGATGTAGCAGCAAACAGTGCGCAGGTGCCTATATTGGAATGCAATAACCCACCGGGAAGTCGGCCTAACCAGACAGAGAGTGACTTGTACATACCGTCGGCTATACCGGCTCTTAGCAGCAGCTCGCCTAATAAAACAAAGAGTGGGATAGAAGTGAGGAGTGAGTTGTTTTGCACACCCCAAATAACGGGTGAGATGGAGTTCATAAAAGGAGCGCCATACACAGCAACTCCGCCAATAATGCCAACCGCGGCCATGGCCACAGCAATTGGAAGGCCCACTATCATCATGATAAGCATGGCAGCAAAAGCGGTGATTACGTATTCAACGGCCATTAGTTATGCTCCTGCGGTGTAGTGTTGGGTGTCGCTGTGCGTACTTTTAGGCTATCAAGTTCTTCTTCAAGCTCTTGTTTGATGCTTTTAGGTTGGTACATCTCGTTGAGTTCGCTCGTGCGTCCTTTTAAGAGTAACCAGCAAGCTTTTAACGCTAGGTATATTGCCGCGATCATGAATATAGCTTGTCCGGCATACCATAGGCTTTGAGGGTAAATAAGCGGGGTTGCCCACGGTGTTTGTGACACCGCATGGTAGTCGAGAGTGTCGGCAATAACGCTCCATGCTAAATAACCCATTAAGGCTGCAAAGCTTGCCAAAAGAATGGCCGATAATGTGTTAAGCACAGCTTTTGCTATGGCTGGAAGGCGCTCGTGAATAATGTCTATACGAATATGACTGCGGCCAAATAAAGCCAGCGTAAAGCTGAGTGTGGAGCCGATGGCGAGTGCATAGCCGCCCAGTTCGTAGGAGCCATCAAGCGATATGCCAAATAGCTTTCTTAATAATACTTCAACAGTAATAAATAAGGATAAACCAAGAAACATGACCCCGAAGGTCGTAGCTAGTAAAGTCTCGATACGGTTTTGCATAAAAAATCCTCCGGGGCCTTAGGGTTACTCTAATCCAATAATTGGACCAACCGATGCTTTCCAGTTGGCAGAGCAATCATCGCTAGATGCATCACAAATAGCCGCCCAGCCAGGTAACGAAATATTTACAAGAGCATCGTTAACTAACTCAAAGTCTGATGCGGTAGGTTCAACATTCACTAGGTTGAATTTGTTACCCGTTGAGCATTCTCCACCTGAATTACAGCTGATGGCGTCATCGTAAAGTGATTCAGAGTAAGCCCAGATATCCGTGCTTAGCTTGTCGAAAGCGGCTTGCATCTTAGCTTGCTGCGCTTCGCTTAGAGAGTTCCATGCTTTAAGAGAAACGGCATAACCGTTTAACGCAATGCCCATGCCTAGAGGGAGTTGATGCGTAGCCACTTCTGGCCAGCCTGCGGAGTTAGCGGAAGCCGGTCCTGTTATAGCGCAGTCGATCACGCCCATTGAAAGAGACTGATGAACATCGGGAAAGCTAATAGGTACGGGAGTTGCTCCCATGGATTCTACAAACTTAGCCAGGCTCTGGTCGTATACACGGACTTTGAGCCCTTTAATATCAGAGAAGCTTTTAATAGGCGCGTTACAGAATAAAATTTGAGGGCCAAAAGGCCAGACGGTTAATAGCTTAGTGTTAAAGCGCTTCTGAAGCTGTTTATCTAACACGGGTACATAGGCATCTGCTACTTTACGTGCAGTGGCGTAGTCAGGGTTTAACCCTACGAGATCAAGGCCAAGTAAAGCGGGCTCATCACGGGAGTTGGGAGAAACGCGCAAAGAAACAACATCAAAAAGGCCAGCTTTGAGCATGCGTAATTGCTCAGTATCTTTAATGCCCGTAGTGTCAACCGGTTTGAAGTCAACATCAATGGGTAGACCTGTGCGTTGCGCAAAGTTCTCGAAAAACGGCTTTTCTTGGTTTTGTAAAATAGGACCTGTTGCTAATGGTTGTCCTAATGCTTTCCATTGCATATTGTCGGCGAGGGCTGAAGTGGTCGCGCTAAGAGCAATGCTAGCCGCTAGGATACTTGAGGCCATTGTTTTAAGTGATTTCATAATTCTCTTCCATTTTATTGAAAACAATATTGCGAACAATAATTTTACCTATGCGTAAAATGTGCCAATAATTTAAAAGCTTTTTAATTCGGTGGTTTGCGTAGCTATTGGTGTATGTGAAGAGTATTTGTGCGATCAATATTGCGTACAATCGCACGAAGTTAATGCGCTCTATCTATTTTTTGCACAGTGTTAGGGCGCAATATTGTAGATACCGCGTTGTAGGTTCCTGTGTATAATCGCAGTAACTTCCAGGAGTTAATTTTCAATTGTATTCAATAGGGAAGACAGGGGCAGATGTCTGAAGTCGATAAACCTGATGTAGATAAAATAGCTGAATTGATTACCAACGCTGTGATGGAACACCGCTTAGCGCCGGGTAGTAAATTATCTGAATCCCGAATGGCGGATGCGTTTAAGGTCAGCAGAACTAAAATTCGGCAAGCGCTGATGGTACTCGCTGAGAATGGTTTAGTTCAATTGTTCCCTAATCGCGGGGCTTTTATTACAAGCCCTACAGTGCCTGAGGCTCTTGAAGTTTTTTCGGCGCGTCGCTTGCTTGAACCAGAGGTGGTTCGGGGAGTGATTGTTCATGCAAAAAAAGCGGATTTTAAGTTACTGCACAAACACTTAGAACAAGAAAGCGAAGCCCGAAAGTCCAATAGCCGCCGTGCCATAATCAGGCTGTCTGGTGATTTTCATCTCTTGCTTGCTAGCATGTGTGGCAACCGGTATATCGAGAAAATGATGAGTGAGTTGTGTCCGTTGACTTGTCTCATTATTGCTTTATATGACATTCCTCAAGCACCGGCTTGTCCTGAAAACGACCATGCCAATATTGTTAAGGCTATTGAACAAGGAGAGGAATCATTGGCTGTGGAGCTAATGTTGCACCATTTAGCTCATATCGAAAGCGCGTTGCATTTAGATGGCGCTAACGACGCTAATGAAGTTGATTGGGAGAAAATACTCGGTTAATTCGTCTTCTTAGAACCGTATAAATATCGTCTTTCTTTATTTTTATCTGCCTTATATTCCTCTTATTGGGTTTGCCCTTCTAACGATGGCATATCATTTGCTTTGCATTTTGTAATCATTATGTTCAACAATATTGTTTACAAAAATAGTACGGGCTAAACCCGCCTATTGCGTAAATGACGAATGGGTTATTTATGTCGATTACAACAAAGCGAACGCTATTGGGGGTGTTGACCCCGTCTTCTAATACCGCCTTAGAGCCGTTAACAAGCTCGATGCTAAACAATTTGCCATCAGTGACTAGTCACTTTTCACGTTTTCGTGTGACACGAATTTCGTTAGATGATCGTGATTTGGGCCAGTTCAACCATACGGCGCCACTTGAGGCTTCTGATCTTCTGGCTGATGCACGCATGGATGTGATTGGTTGGAGTGGAACAGCTGCTGGCTGGTTGGGTTTTGATCATGATGTTCAATTATGTCAGGCCATTGAGGCTCGAACTGGCATTCGAGCGACTTCATCAATCTTGGCGCTGAACGAAGTGCTAAACAGCATGGGGGTTAAGCGCTTTGGGTTGGTGTCACCTTATACGAGTGATGTGCAGGACTGCATTATCCGCAATTATCAAGACATCGGTATTGAGTGTGTTGCTGAAAGCCATCTTGATTTGAGTGAGAACTTTAGTTTCTCCGAGGTTGACGAGATAGCTTTATCCCGTCAAGTAGCAGCGGTCGCGGCTAAAAAACCGGATGCGATTGTGCTCTATTGTACCAACTTACGCTCAGCACATTTAGCCAGTCAGTGGGAGCAAGAGTTCGGTATACCGGTTATTGATACAACGTCCACTGTTGTTTGGAAAATGCTAAGCATGGCTGGTCATAACCCTGCAGCTGTTGTGGGCTGGGGGCGCTTTTTCCAAGAGGCTAGTGCTCATGTCTAAGTTATTCGATTGTGTTATTCGCAATGCTCGTTGTGCTACCGCCGCCGATATCTTTGATGCCGATATAGGTATCAAAGAGGGTGTCATTACCGCCTTGGGAAAAGGCTTGTCAGAAGGCGAAACGGAGATAGATGCTAAAGGCAGGTGGGTGTTGCCCGGTGGTATAGATGGCCACTGTCACTTTGATCAGCCAACGAATGATGGCACGGTCATGGCGGATGATTTTTTAAGTGGGACGCGTTCAGCGGCCTGTGGCGGCACAACCACGGTTATCCCCTTTGCGCTGCAGCAAAAAGGACAGAGCTTGAAAGCAGCTGTGGCTGATTATCATGAGCGTGCCGGGCAAAAAGCTGTGATTGATTACGCGTTTCATATGATTGTTTCTGATGCCACCGAAACAGTGCTCAGTGAAGAGCTGCCAGCATTAATCTCGCAAGGTTACACCTCTTTCAAAATTTATATGACTTACGATGATCTGAAGCTGGGTGATCGTGAAATTATCGATGTGTTATCCGTAGCCCGTGAAGAAGGGGCAATGGTGATGATTCATGCCGAAAATGCTGACTGTATTGCCTGGTTGACCGAGCGTTTACTAAAAGCGGGCAAAACCGCGCCAAAATACCATGCTGAATCTCGCCCTATGTTGGTGGAGCGTGAAGCGACTCATCGCGCTATCGCGTTTGCTGAGTTGGTAGACGTTCCTATTTTAATTGTTCATGTATCAGGGCGTGAAGCAGTAGAGCAGATTCGTTGGGCGCAAGGTCAAGGGCTACGTGTATATGGTGAAACATGCCCGCAATATCTTTTTCTAACGGCCGAAGATTTAGGGCTGGATGACGACATGGAAGGTGCTAAATGTATTTGTAGTCCGCCTCCGCGCGATAAAGGCAATCAGCAGGTGATCTGGAACGCACTAGAGTCAGGAACTTTTCAGGTGTTCTCTTCGGATCATGCGCCATTTCGCTTTGCTGGAAACGACGGCAAATTAGCAACCGGTGAAACCCCCAGCTTTGATCAAATCGCAAATGGTATTCCGGGCGTCGAAACTCGTCTGGCTTTATTGTTTTCGCATGGCGTTAACACAGGGCGTATGGATATTAATCAATTTGTCGGATTAACTTCTACCAATGTCGCTAAAATGTATGGTTTGTACCCACGTAAAGGCTCTATTGCTGTTGGGGCTGATGCCGATTTAGTGATCTGGGATACCGACACGGCTCGTTCCATTAGTAATGATCAATTACATCATAATGTTGATTACACACCCTATGAGGGCATTAAGGTGAATGCGTGGCCGGCAACGACCATGAGTCGAGGGCGCATTGTGTGGCAAGACGGACGTTATTTAGGAACGCCAGGTATGGGGCAGTTTTTACCGTGCGATCGACCGACACCTGCTAAACCAAAAGTTACTGCGCCAGACCCGCTATAGTTTTGTGGGTGGATGGGTGTTGCAATAAATGTGAGGGAGTGTAATGAGTAAAAATGTTCAAAAGTTGGCTGATGCATTAGTCATGGCCCAACAAACGGGGCAGGTCGTTAACTATCAGCAGGCATGTGAGCTCACCCCCGCTAGTGATGAAGAGGCGTATCAGGTGCAAGCCTTGGTTGCAGAAAAGTTGGGATGGTTTGCTTCAGAAGAACGCTTTATTTGGAAAACCGGTGGTACTTTGCAAAACCCTTCAGCCGCCCGCGTGAGGCATGAGGCTTTAGTGTACGCTACAGAAAAAGAAGGGGAAGGTCATGTGAGGCATGTATTACATGAGCGCAACGCTCATGACTTCACCTCTATTGAGATAGAAGTGGCCATTACTTTAGCAAGGTCTATCAAGAGTGATTCCTCAATAGAAGCACTAGAGGCAGCTATCGATAATGTCTATTTGTCAGTAGAAGTATGTGATCAGCGAGTTGAACGGTGGGCGGACCTCCCCGCCAGTATTCGCTTGGCAGACCAGCAAATGAACAGAGCGATTATTTTAGTGGGGAAACCTACCAAAGGATGGCGCGATAGTTTTGTTAATCCTTATATGTCCATCACGGTAAATCAGCAGGCAATAGCCTTGGGTGAGGGTACGCATCCATTGGGTCATCCATTAGCGTTACTGCCTTGGCTCAATGGTTTATCCGAAACACTTTATTCAAGAGGCTTAGAGGCGGGGGATACAGTAACCACTGGTACTTGGTTTGGTTTGCAAGTGCTTGCTGGTGGGGATGAAGTGGTTGCCAGTATTGATGGGCTGGGTGAGGTGCGTTTGTCATTGGAGCCTTAACGAATGCGTGGGTAGGCATGATAGCTTTCGGGCAATGTTTATTAACGTAAGACAATGTTAATGATTTAGATTATCATTTGTGTCTGTGTAATGGCATGGTAATCTAATGACTAGAATATTGATTATTGAAGATGACAAAACCTTCGCTAATCAGGTAGCCGGTTTATTGTCTCAAAATGGTTTTTGCATTGAGCAGTGCCACGATGGAGAGCAGGGGCTTATAAAGGCGCTTGCTGAGTGCTTCGATCTGATCCTTTTGGATGTCCTATTACCTACGCTGAACGGTTTTTCTATCTTGACGCATATTCGTAGCGTGAAGCAGACCCCAATTATCATGATGACGGCATGTGGTGCTGAAGCCGAACGCATTGAGGGCTATCAAAAGGGGGCGGATGACTATTTGCCAAAGCCTTGTAATTTCACGGAAATGTTACTGCGTATCGATGCTGTGTTGCGTCGCTCTATAGGGGGGCAGGAACGAAATGACCAGCGAGAGCTGTCTATTGACGCTTTGGTGCTTAACCGGTCGGTATTAAGTGTTCACTATAATGGCCAATCGATAGAGTTAACTCCCATTCAGTTTCGCTTATTATGGTTGTTGGTTGAACATCAAAATGATGTGTTGAGTAAGCCGTTTCTATATCAGATGGTGCTAGAACGCCCTTATAGCCGCTATGACCGCAGTATGGATATGCATTTAAGCCGTATTCGTAAAAAATTAGTGTCAGCTGGTATGGCTGCAGACCGTTTAGTGACTCAGCATGGTAAGGGGTACTGTTTTTCGTGAAAAAGCAGTTGCTGTGGGTTTTGTGTGTAGTGTTTGTAATTGGGGCGCTGATTTTATTTTGGAGCGTTAACCTCATTACTGAGCAAGCAGAACAGTCAATGAGTTATATATCAAAAAGTGACCAACAGACTCTCATCTCATATGGAAGAAAAGCTGAGACACTATACCAAGCGGGCCAAGAAAAAATCTTAGAAAGATGGTTGCAAGAATTACGTATTAAAGAAGACACATGGGCTGCTGTAGTGGAGTCTTCTATTGAAGTAAAAGCTGGTAGTGATTTGCCTCTACACTATACGCAGGGGTTTAGTTTGGGGCGCAGTGTTGAGTGGAAGATTCATCTATATTTTAAAGCAAACCCTACCATGGACATTCCTTTCGCTGATGGTAAAACGCATTTTTTAATTCAACTGCCCGCACGTATGCGCCCAGGTAACCTTTACCCTTATGCACAAATTGTCTTGCAGGTAGGCCTACCGCTAATTTTATTGTCCGCGCTCGCTATATTTGTTTATGGGTACTTGATGTCGCCTTTACGGCAGCTGCATAGAGCAACACGGGCATTTAGCCAAGGTGAGCTTGATGCCCGCACTCAAGCCAGCTCAGGGTTTATCGGATGGCGAAATGATGAGATTACGCGTTTAGGTGTTACGTTCAACGATATGGCTTCGCGTACCGCGCGTCTAATAAGGCAGCAACGCGAATTACTATCTGATTTGTCGCATGAGCTAAGAACACCATTGGCACGTTTAGGGCTCGCGTTAACTTATATGGAGCAAGGTGCACGCGATGAGAAAACGCTGCGCCGTATTCGTTGGGAGTTACAGGGCATGGAAGCATTGGTTGAGGACTCTTTGACATTAGGGTGGTTAACTAATGAAGAGCCGTCGCTACGGGATGAGAGCGTTGAGCTAGATGCGCTGTTGGATGTTATTTGCCAAGATGCGGGGTTTGAATACCCGGGGCGTATCATTGAGCTTAGGTCGGAAGCAGAACATGTTTTGCATTTTAGTAATCAACGCGCGCTGAGTCAGGCTTTTGAAAATTTAGTGCGTAATGCTTTAAAACACACGTCACCTAAGAGCCGAGTAGAGATCGTCATCATTGATAGAGGCGAGTCGGTACAGGTTGATGTGCAAGACGAAGGCAATGGCGTACCTACAGAGTTGCTTGACGCTATCTTTCGGCCTTTTTATCAAGTCAGTCAGTCGAGAAGTCAACCCGCAGAGCAAGAGCAAAAAGGCTACGGATTAGGCTTGGCGATAGCTAAACGTCAGATTCAAGCTGTTGGTGGGCAGCTCGTTGCTAGGAATCGTTATGATGCTGAAGGTGTCTGTATAGGGTTAATAATGACAGCTACATTGCCTAAGTTTTGCTAGCGATCTATTACCAGATGTAACAAATGTAAAAATGCTGGGACTTCCCATTAAAATGATAATAATTGAATGAAAACTATTATCATTTAAGTTGGTGGTTATATGTACCCTCAAGAATTTTGCTGCAATCTAACTAGGCCCTTTCTTTTCCGGAAAAAGTTGTTGGCCGTCGCTTGCTTAACAACGTTCACAGCTCCTACTGTCATGGCCGATTCTGCGGTTGTGGACATGGATGCGCTCATTATTATTGATCAGATCACAAGTGACGTAGACGGCCAAATTAATCAGGAACAAATTTCGTCGACTCAAGCGAATGATATGGCCGATATATTCAGTCAAGACGCGGCTGTTTCTGCGGGCGGTTCAGTGCAAATGTCGCAGAAGATCTATGTTCGAAATATAGGTGAAGACAATCTTAATATAACGATAGACGGGGCAGAGCAGGCGGGTGCGGTTTTTCATCACGCAGGCCGTATCTCGATCGAGCCGGAATTACTAAAGCAAGTAGATATTGAAACCGGAGCAGGGGAAGCGACATCAGGTTTTGGTGCTTTAGGAGGCTCGGTACATTTTGTTACCAAAGACCCTGCGGATTTATTAGAAGCCGGCAAACAGGTAGGTGCGCTGGTTAAAAGCACTTACTTTGATAATAGCCATGGTTTTAAAAACAGCGTAACTGTGTTTGGTGAGGATGCACAGGGGCGCTTGGGAGGGATGTTGAGTGTTGTTCGTTCAGACCTCGATAATGTTACCGATGGTGATGGCAATAAACTCGATGGTACAGAGGATCAAAAAACCTTGATGTACGGGAAGTTAGTGGGGTATTTAACGGATGAACAATATTTATCACTGAGTTATGAGTCCGTAGCAGAAGAGGGTGATGTGCTTTATAAGCCGGAGCTAGTCGCGTCCGCTAGGAACGTACCCGAGCCAACGACGGCTGATCGGGATACGGCTATTTTTAACTATGAATATACGCCGTTTGATAACGATTTATTGGATATTAGCTTCAATCTTTATCATACAAAAACGTCTCAATCGCGTGAATACAGCTCGGTAGAATACAGTGGCCATGTGAAAACGTGGGGAGCGACACTAAAAAATACGAGTGCTTTTGCAGATCATGAGCTTACTTACGGTGTTAATTATCGAGATGATGAAAGTAAGCTTCATGATGTGGATGTAGAGCCCTCTTATTTTAGTGAAACAGGCCAAGTTTGGGGGATCTTTATACAGGATCATTACACCGTAAATGATCAATGGTCACTGACAGCCGGTGCTAGATTTGATGATTTCTCGATAACCGATGCAAGCGATCAAAAATTAAGTGATAACGGCTTCTCATTCAATGCCGGTGCTCGCTATCAGTTAACTCCTGCTTGGGCTATTAGTGCTGGATATGCAGAGGCGTTAAGAGGCCCGGAAGTAAAGGATGCATTTAAGCTAAGTAGCGGTTCAAATGCTTCTGACCTAGGTGCAGAAACATCTAAAAATATCGAGTTAGGGGTAGATTACCAAGTATCCGGTTTTAACATGGCAGCGGGTGTCTTTTATTCACGGATCTACAACCCTGTTGGGGGATTGCTGCCTTGGTCTAGGGTATCTGAAAACTTAGATGACCCTATTAAATCGGCTGGTTTTTATGCGCGTTTAGGGATGCAGATCGAAGCGCTTTCATTGTCTGCCAGCTTAATTAGTGCAGATACTGAAGTTGATGGGCAACCGGTCACACGTTATGTATACGGCTCTGGGGCAAATAGCATTGGCGATACGTTAGCGACAGATGTTCACTATCAGTTCTCACCTCGCTGGATGGCGGGCTGGAATGCTGAGTTTGTACGCGGTATTCATGATATTAAATTAGATGTAGGTAGCGATCAGCTTAATGCTGATAAACCCGGTTATGGGATACATGACGTATACGTGCATTGGAAGCCTATGGGTAATGACCAACTTAAAGTGGCGTTATCGGTAAATAATCTTTTCGATAAACAGTATTTGAGCCACGCAAGCGTTGAAGACTTTACAGGGAATCCCGGGTGGGAGGGTATTGTCGGGTCTCCAGAAAGTGGACGCGATATCCGAGTGAGTGTTTCGGGCCGATTCTAATGCATATTCTGTCAGCATAAGTGGGTATGGATAAGCTTGGCGAGCAATTCGTTAGGTCGTTGGGCTTATCACCATTGCATCTCTGGCCAAGATAGCCGAGCATTAGGTTATTCATTCATGGAAAAGGACAGGCTTGTTATATGGCTATTCACCCCGATGCTGGAAAGATTGCTCCGCACGATTCTTTGGTTAATATCCCTGCGTTAGTGGCTGCTTATTATCGTCAGCAGCCAGATATCAAAGCGAGCCCTGATCAAAAGGTGAGTTTCGGAACTTCCGGTCACCGAGGGTCGGCGCTAAAAACGACCTTTAACGAGCATCACATCATGGCTATTTGCCAAGCCATTGCTGAGTACCGCAAGGCGCACGGTGTGACTGGGCCGCTATATTTGGGTAAGGACACGCATGCGTTATCTGAAGCCGCCTTTGGCACGGCATTGGAAGTGTTAGTCGCTAACGGGGTGCGTGTGCGTGTGCAAGCAGGTGATGGTTACACGCCAACGCCTGTTATCTCACATGCAATTTTAACGCACAACGCGTTGGGCGAAGATATTGCAGATGGCATTGTCATCACCCCTTCGCATAATCCGCCGGAAGATGGCGGGATTAAATATAACTCGCTTAAGGGTGGTCCAGCCGATCAAGATATTACCAATTGGATTGCTCAGCGAGCCAATGAGTTATTGGAATCTGAGCTAGAAGACGCTGAGTGGCTTCCTGCTGAAGAGCTGAATGCATCGCCGTTAATCGAACCTTTTGATTATATTGCACACTATGTCGATGATCTGGACTCTGTTATTGATATGGATGCCATTGCGAAAGCGGGCATTAAGATTGGCGTCGATCCAATGGGAGGCTCAGGGCTTCACTTTTGGAAGCCAATCGCTGAAAAATATAACCTTAATATCGAAGTAGTGAACGATAAAGTCGATTTTACCTTCGGATTTATGCCGTTGGATAAAGATGGGCGCATCCGTATGGATTGTTCTTCAAGCTATGCAATGCAGAACTTATTGGCGCTTAAAGATAAGTTTGATATCTCAATTGGCAATGATCCGGATTACGACCGTCATGGTATTGTCTGCGCCGGCTCCGGTTTAATGAATCCGAACGCGTATTTGGCGGTAGCGATTGAGTATTTAGCAACACACCGCCCACAGTGGTCAGATGATATTCAATTTGGTAAAACCTTGGTGTCCAGTGCCATGATTGATCGCGTGGTCGAAGGGCTTGGCAAAACCTTGTGTGAGGTGCCAGTAGGGTTTAAGTGGTACGTTGAAGGGCTGTTCAGTGGCGAGATGGCGTTTGGCGGTGAAGAGAGTGCTGGCGCTTCTTTCTTGCGTAAAGACGGTAGCGTCTGGACGACCGATAAAGATGGCATTATTTTGGGATTGTTAGCGGCTGAGATTTTGGCAGTAACAGGTAAAGATCCGCATCAGTTATATGAAGCTCAAGTCTCACGTTATGGTCGTCCTATTTATAAGCGGATTGATGTGCCGTGTTCGGCTGAGCAAAAGTCTGTCTTATCGTCATTAAGTGCTGATTCTGTAGCCGGTGATACCTTGGCGGGTGATGCGATCACCGGTATTTTGACCGAAGCACCTGGCAATGGCGCTTCTATCGGCGGTTTGAAAGTGCAAACTGCTAACGGCTGGTTTGCGGCGCGTCCTTCTGGTACTGAAAATATCTACAAGATTTATCTTGAAAGCTTTGTATCAGAGGATCATTTGGCACAGTTGGAAAGTGACGCGAAGGCGCTGGTGGATCGCGCGCTGGGTTAAGTGAATTAACGGTTGTTGAAAATCCCGACAGGCTTGCTGATCGGGATTTTTTGTGCATGCTTGAACGCCAGAAATGACTACTGAGGGCCGCTATTTTTGCCAATCAAACGGGCAGTTAGTGCAGCCTTCCATATAGGTGCTTTGAAACGTGGCGTAATGGATTCGGGTGCCGGTTAAATTAGCCTCGGCTAGATTGGCATCATTAAGCTTTGCTTCTTGTAGTGTGGCGTTGGTGAGGTTGGCCTGGTATAGGTCGGCTTTGGAGAACCATACCATTTCTAAGTTAGCAGCGGTTAGGTTTGCACGGTGCAGGCTGGCCTTGCTAAACCGGGCAAAGTCGATATTCGCGCCTTGCAGGTTCGCATCATTGAAGTTAGCTCCTTGCGCGAACATAGCCCAACCTGTAATTGCCATTAAGTTAGCTTGCTGAAGATTAGCCCCGCGGATATCAGCATGTCTTAGGTCGACTCTGGCCAAATTGGCACCTTGAAAATTGGCACCTTTGGCATCGACATTGGTCAACACGGCATGTCTTAGGTCGGCTCCGGCCAAGTTGGCTCCGGTTAAAACAGCATTGCGTAAATCTGCATGACGTAAGTTAGTGTTGGATAAATCGACGTGTGGGCATACTGTTTCGGGCTTGATTTCGCAGCCATTAATCACAAGGTAGCTCTGGTCATTCTTCGGGCTTGGCGCGGCATAAGTGTTTGTTGCGCTAATGAATAGATACGTTGATAGCAGGACAAGCGCTTTCATAAAAATCACCTCATAAATGAAGGATGGGGGCGGGAGGGAGTATCCAGTTTCGGTTCATAAAAAGACCCACTATTCAGCAAATTATGTATGTAAATAGTGGGTAAATAGGGCCGACTCTGAAAATTAAGGCGTTATATGGTTATTTCGCCCACTTAGGTAGTTTGAAGGCCCAGAAGGACCCGCCTTGTGATACTGGCTTTGTTAAAACTGCCATGTCGCCACCCCACAGAGGCACCGCTCCGCCATAGCCGGATGCCACGCCTATATATTGTTCACCGTCCATTTCCCAAGTAATAGGAGATGAAATAATTCCTGAACCTGTTTGGAATGACCAGAGCTCCTCGCCTGTTTCTGCGTGGAAGGCCTTGAGGTATCCGTCACCTGTACCGGTAAAGATCAGGTTGCCTTTAGTGGCTAGAACGCCAGCCCATAAAGGAAGCTTCTCTTTATGCTCCCAGCGTTTTTCTCCGGTAATGGGGTCGTAAGCGCGTAAAATACCAACGTGATCATCAAACATTCGCTTGATTCGGAAACCTTGCCCTAAGTATGCATTCCCTTTGCTGTAGGTGACATCTTCTGTCCAATAATCTTCTTTCCAGTGGTTACCTGGTACATAGAATAATCCCGTGTCTTGGCTGTAAGCCATTGGGTTCCAGTTTTTGCCCCCTAAGAAAGGCGGGGATACTTGAACGGCTTCACCACGCTCTTCACCTTCTTTTGGTAGGGGCGGGCGTTGGTTTTCGTTTTCGACAGGGCGCCCTGTTTTGGGATCGATATGAGAAGCCCACGTTATGTTATCCACAAACGGGAATGCTCTAATAAAGCCACCGTCTTCGCGGTTAACGACATAGAAGAAGCCATTACGGTCGGCGTGTGCCGTCGCTTTAATAGTTTTTCCATTATCATCATATTCAAATAAGACCAGTTCGTTGTTGCCTGAAAAGTCCCATGCGTCGTTTGGCGTATGTTGGTAGAACCAATCTACCTCGCCAGTGGTTGGGTCGACGGCAACCTGCCCTGATGTGTATAGATTATCCCAGTTGCGAGGGTCATCGCCTTTGGCGGTACGCTTCCATGTATTCCAAGGTGCCGGGTTTCCCGCGCCTACAATAATGCGGTTGTTTTCTATGTCGAAGCTTGCACTTTGCCAAGGAGCACCGCCCCCATGATGCCAAGCCTCTACTAGTTCTCCATTTTCATCGCGAGGCCATGTCGGTGCTTCAGGGTCACCTGTCGGGGTACTTTCTTTGCCGTTCAGACGACCAATGTGTCCCTCTACAAATGGGCGCATCCAAATTTCTTCTCCGGTGTCCGGGTCGCGCGCAAAAAGTTGACCTACTACACCAAATTCATCGCCTGATGAGCCATGTATTAACATGACTTTGCCTGTTTTTTGATCTTTGATAATGGTTGGGGCTCCCGTCATGGTGTAGCCCGCTTGATGGTCAGCGAATTTCTTTTTCCAAACGACTTTGCCTGTATTCTTATCGAGCGCAACAATGGCAGCATCCAATGTGCCGAAGAAAACCTTATCTCCGTAAATTGCTGCACCGCGGTTAACAACATCGCAACAAGGTCTAATGTCATCAGGTAAACGGTGTGCATAAGACCAAATCTTTTTGCCTGTATGGGCGTCAACGGCAAAAATTCGAGAATAGGAGCCGGTTACATAAATAATACCTTCGTGTACTAAGGCTTGCGTCTCTTGACCACGCTGTTTCTCATCGCCAAACGAGAACGACCAAGCTGGTGTTAATCGTTCGACGTTGTCAGTGTTGATCGCTGTCATCGGGCTGTAGCGCTGTGCTTTAGGACCGATCCCATAACCTAAAATATTTTCGGGGGTGTTCGCATCGTTTGCTATGTCCTCCCATGTGACGTTAGCCGCAAAAGAAGTGCTCGCGCTGACGCTTAAAGCGCTGGCCAGGATGGCCGCATGTAATGGTCGATGAAGCCAGTGTTTTGTTTTTGTTGTTTTCATAAAGTCACCTTAATTAGTGCCTGCCTATACAGGGTCATTTATACGAGTAGGCATTCGGCTTTTGTGAAGAGAGAGCTAGGACCCTTGACGTGTGGATTTATTGTGCAGTGGTCTGAGATGAGCTACTACGGCATCTTTCCCGTTGAAATTGTTAGTTTTTCCTAATTTGTTTGGGAAGATGTCACGGGGGTCGTAGGGCGTTTTCCACTAAGGGAAAAAAGTATGAGGCTTTGGGATGAGGCAGGAAGTGTACGTAATAACTATGCATCCTGAGAATGAGTTTTTGTTACTACCAAGGAACTAAATTTTGCGCGCCAAAGTACAATTCTTTACGACTAACGGGTGCTTCATCATGGATGTAAGCCTCGAGCGATCTAGATTCGGGCACGGCGTTATACGTCGACATAACAATAATATGGGTGAATTCAATGTTTCTAAAAAACAAACTAGTTCCATCGGCTGCTGCTCTGCTTTTGTGTGCAGGCTTGTCTGGCCAAGCGTTTGCTCATGGCGACGTAACTCCTCAAGGTGTTGATACTGAAGGTCTAGAGCAGTTGGGTGACGAATGGCGCGACGAAAATCCGTACCGTGCTCCGTACGAAAATAACGAGCTGGCCGTTAAAATTGGATCTTCTGCATATAACCAAAACTGCGCGCGTTGCCACGGCTTAGAAGGCATCTCAGGTGGTATCGCTCCTGATTTGCGCATGCTAGACCCTGGCTATGATGGCGACGAATGGTATCAATACCGTGTAGTGAACGGCGCTGTGCGTGACGGTAAAGTGTACATGCCTAAAATGGCAGACTATATTAGCCAAGAAGGTTTATGGGCAATCCGTACCTATTTGGAATCGTTACCTGTTGATGAATAAATTTACAACACTAGTCATTTGCGCAAGCCTAGCTTTTGCTGGGCAAGCGCAATCACGCTCCTTTGATGACGTTGTCGACTCTGGTGAGTTGATTGTTGGCGTGTACCGTGATTTTCCTCCATTCTCCTATCAGCAAGACGGACAGCCAAAAGGTGTCGATATTGACGTTGGCCAAGCTATTGCTGATGAAATGGGTTTGAAAATGCAACTGCATTGGGTGATTCCAGATGAGAACCTGGATGATGATCTGCGTAATAATGTGTGGAAAGGTCACTACCTCGACAAGGATGACGAAAATCCGTTGGCCTTAAAAAAGCTTGCAGATGTGATGATGCGGATTCCATATGACCGTGAATATGCGTATCGTCAAGACTCCCAGACTGGGGAAATGGTCAATGAACAAGTCGTAATGTTTGGGCCGTATCAGCGTGAATCTTGGCGTGTTGCTTTTGATACCGAGAAACTGGAAGCGGTTAAAACAATGGCTGTTTTTCAGTACCACAGTATAGGGGTTGAGCTGGATAGTTTACCGGACTTTTATTTGTCATCCGCTTTTGCTGGCCGTATGCGCAAAAATGTACACCATTATTCAACTCCGCTGATGGCATTTGAGGGTATGAAGTCCGGTGAGGTTAAGGCTGTAATGGCAATGCGCTCTGAAATTGACGCTATGCTATTCGCAGAGAACAACCCTCGCTATCAAGTGGCTGAAAATGGCTTTCCGTCCATCGGTAAGCAGAAGTGGGATGTTGGTATGGCTGTGAAGAGCACTTATCGACAACTAGGTTATGCTGTCGAGGAGGTTGTGGATAAGATGGTCCGTGATGGACGTATGGAAGCGATTTTCTCCCGTTATGGCATTACTTATGAACTGCCCGCTCTTTATCAGGACGTGCAATAGATCGCATTCCAGTCCGCAGCGAATATACCCACTCGAGAGGGTAGAAAGTACAGGGTAAAAAGTACAATAGACGCTTGTTCGTCTTTCTTTATATGATTTGGTAATACATTTAGATAACAGTAACGAACAATAATAATTAGGAGGGTCGCTGATGCGTACCTTTCCAGCGATACTGGTTCTACTATACCTTTGTGTGCCCATGGCGGCATGGTCACAAGTTAATAATGAGTTGATAACTCAGGCCTCTCATAATGACACTGAGCGTGCTGAACAGGCTGACCCGCTTAACTCACCTGTGTGGCATTACTTGCGTGCTCGATTTTTAGGTGAGTCGCCATACCAATTTGACGATCGAGTGGTTGTTTCCGTTCCCCCTTTTGCAGAAGACCCAACGCAAGTTCCTTTGTTGGTCGATGTAAGCGCGATAGACGAGCCTTTGCTGCGTCTAGTGGTATGGGCCGATCTAAATCCAATCCAGCATATCTATTCGGTTGAGTCGGCAGATCGTCACTTACCCCGTATCGCGATTCGCTTTAAGGTTCAGCAAGCAACGCCAGTCCGGGCGGCCGTGCTAACAGAGTCGGGTAAATGGCTTGTGGGTGGCCAATACTTAGAAGCCGCGGGCGGCGGATGCACGGTGCCAAGCATGGCTAATGCAAGCCCTTACTGGGAAAGTCATTTAGGCGAAATCGAAAGCCGCAGCTTTGAGCGCGCAATGAACAGAGGGCGCTCCTCACAGCGCTATAAAGTGAAAATCATTCACCCTATGGATACAGGGTTAGTGTCAGGGATTCCTGAATTTTACATCCAACAATTAGAAGTAAGACGACCCGATCAAGCGGCTATCTTGTCGATGGAGCTCTCTCAGCCGGTGAGTGAAAATCCTGTGTTTACGTTTGATATGAGTTCCGCTTCAGTAACGGCTCAAGATCGTTACACATTGTGGATGCGTGATAATAACGGCAATGTATTTGAGCAGGCTTTGTGATGGCTATTAATAAGGCCGCAGGGCGTTTTCTGGGGTTAATCTGTTGCCTTTTTTGGGTGAGCACAGCGGCCACGGCCAGCTCACTTAGTTATGAGCTAACACCTCGTTTAATCGCCAAGGATACTTGGCTTTTGCAGGGAAAATTGGAAGACTTTAGCCGTGACAACGGAGCAAATATTGTTAACACGGCGTTTATTGTTACATCAGAGGGGGTCGTTGTTATTGATTCGGGGCCCTCAAAGCGATACGCGCAAGCATTCAGGAGCGCTATTGCTTCAGTGACAGATCAGCCGGTTACGGACGTCTTTATTACACATCATCACCCCGACCACTTCCTTGGTAATCAGGCTTTTGCTGATGTGAATATCTGGGCGCTGCCAACCACGGGGCGGCTCATTGCCGAACAAGGGAATGTGTTTGCAGAAAACATGTACCGTTTGGCCGGTGATTGGATGCGCGGAACTGAGGTTTTAATGCCCAATAAACCGCTTGATCAAACAGCAATGACGATAGGTGATCATCGTTTTAGGTTTCTCTCTTTAGAGGGGCATACTGGCGCTGATCTGGCTATTTTAGATGAAACGACAGGCACTTTGTTTGCGGGTGATTTGGTTTTTTATCAACGAGCCTTAACAACACCGCACACGCCGGGAATAGATCAGTGGCTGGCTGATCTCGATAAATTAGCTGCACTGGAAGTAGCCCTTATTGTTCCGGGGCACGGGCCGGTGGATGCTAAAGGCAAGTCAATTGAACAAATGCGGGCATATTTGGTTTGGCTAGACAAAACGCTGACCCAAGCGGCCTTTGAAGGCTTAAGTATGAACGAAGTCATGAAGATACCAACCGAACCTGAATTTGCTGATATTGCATTGACGCAGTATGAGTTTATTCGAACCGTGTTTCACCTGTACGCCGGCTACGAGGAAGCGGCTTTTTAATCTGCAACAACTGGCAGTTTAAGCGCTTTCGGGCGCTCTTTTTTTGTCTGGACCTTCGCTGCTTTGCAACAGAAGTAGTACTAAGTGAGTATGAAATTTGTCCTCGGGTTGAATTGTTGGAATTGCGCAAAACTTCACAATGAAGGCATTGATCTGGGAAGTGTTCCCGGTTCACTCCTTGAGCGCCCCACAATAATAAACGATTCCGTAAAGGAGCTAGTAATGAAACATACGACTCTGGGTAAAGGTTTTGCAGTAAGCTTGCTTGCAGCGGCCATTTCTTTTTCAACTGCTGTAACGGCAGGCGTGACAGACCAGGACATTCTAAACGATCAAGCAACCACTGATGATGTTATCTCAAACGGTATGGGCCTTCGTGGTCAGCGCTATAGCCCTTTAACGAAAGTTAACGGCGATACAGTAAAAGATTTGCGACCTGTTTGGGCATTTTCATTTGGCGGTGAAAAGCAGCGTGGGCAAGAATCTCAGCCCGTTGTTAAAGATGGCGTTATGTATGTGACGGCTTCTTATTCTCGTGTTTTTGCGATCGACGTAAAGACTGGTGATGAGCTATGGCAATACGATGCTCGCCTGCCTGACGCTATTATGCCTTGCTGTGACGTTATTAACCGTGGTGTTGCTTTGTACGATGATCTGGTGATCTTTGGTACGTTGGACGCTAAGTTAGTCGCGCTAAATAAAGATACTGGTAAGGTAGTTTGGAAAAAGAAAGTAGAAGACTACCAAGCAGGCTACTCATTAACAGCCGCACCTATCGTTGTTAAAGGTAAAGTAATCACGGGTGTATCCGGTGGTGAATTTGGTGTTGTTGGTAAGGTTGAAGCGTACGATGCGAAAACAGGGCAACTTGCTTGGACTCGTCCTACCGTAGAAGGCCATATGGGTTATGTCTGGAAAGACGGTAAAAAAGTTGAAAACGGCATCTCAGGCGGTGAGGCTGGTAAAACATGGCCGGGTGATATGTGGAAAACAGGTGGTGCGGCTACATGGTTAGGCGGTACGTACGACCCTGATGTCGATTTGCTGTTCTTTGGTACTGGTAACCCAGCACCGTGGAACTCTCATTTACGCCCTGGTGATAACTTATTCTCATCTTCTCGTTTAGGTATCGATCCTGACGATGGCAAAATTGTATGGCACTTCCAAAGTACACCACACGATGGGTGGGACTATGATGGTGTAAACGAGTTAATCTCGTTTGACTATACCGCTGAAGGTAAAACCATCAAAGCGGCCGGTACCGCTGACCGTAACGGCTTCTTTTACGTACTTAACCGTGAAAACGGTGACTTCATCCGTGGCTTCCCGTTTGTTGATAAAATCACTTGGGCAAAAGGCCTAGATGATAAAGGTCGTCCAATTTACGCGGATGCTTTCCGTCCGGGCAACCCAGCAGAAGCTACCGACGGTAAGCAGGGCTCATCCGTTGTTGCTGCACCATCTTTCTTGGGTGGTAAGAACTGGATGCCAATGTCTTATTCTAAAGACACCGGCCTTTTCTATGTTCCTTCTAACGAATGGGAAATGGATATTTGGAACGAGCCTGTTTCGTACAAAAAAGGTGCTGCTTACTTAGGTGCTGGCTTTACGATCCGCTCTATCAATGAAGACTACATTGGTGTGTTGCGCGCTATCGATCCTAAAACAGGTAAAGTGGTTTGGGATTATAAAAACTACGCACCTTTATGGGGTGGCACCATGGTTACCGCGGGTAACTTAGTATTTATGGGTAACCCTGAAGGCTATCTAATGGCATTTGATGCCAAAACTGGTGAAGAGAAATATAAGTTCAATACCGGTTCTGGCATCGTAGGCACGCCAATTACTTGGGATATGGACGGTGAGCAGTACGTATCCGTTGTATCAGGTTGGGGTGGTGCTGTTCCATTATGGGGTGGTGAAGTGGCTAAGCGTGTTAAAGACTTCAACCAAGGCGGCATGGTGTGGACGTTTAAGCTTCCAAAATAATGGCTTGAGTTGACTCCTTTGATTGTGGAAAACCCGGACTATGTCCGGGTTTTTTTATGAATAACAGTAGCTTAGCTTTTAGATTTCGCATCTGCGATTAAGCCGCGTTATTTGATATTGGTACCAAAGTAGTAGTTTTTCAATTCCAACGGGCGATACCTCTGCAAGGGCCCCTCTCGCTACTATCAAACCGTGACTAATGACTTGCACCTGAGCCTTACAAAGGACAGGGCTGGATAACAATAAAGAGGTCGATAAAATGATTTATGCACAGCCAGGAGCCGCAGGCTCAGTTGTAACTTTTAAAGAACGTTACGGTAACTTCATCGGTGGCGAATGGGTAGCACCGGTAAAAGGTGAATACTTCAAAAATGTATCCCCTGTAAATGGCGAAGTATTCTGTGAAATCCCACGCTCAACAGAAGAAGATATTAATTTAGCACTAGACGCAGCTCACGCGGCTAAGGATGCCTGGGCAGCTACATCTGTGACTCAGCGCTCAAACATTCTTTTGAAAATTGCTGACCGTATCGAAGAGAATCTCGAGAAGTTGGCTGTAGCAGAAACATGGGACAACGGTAAAGCGGTACGTGAAACATTAAACGCTGACGTCCCTTTGTGCGTTGACCATTTTCGTTACTATGCCGGTTGTATCCGCGCACAAGAAGGTTCTATTGGTGAAATCGATGGCAATACCGTTGCTTATCATTTCCACGAGCCGCTGGGTGTTGTTGGTCAGATTATCCCATGGAACTTCCCGCTATTGATGGCTGCTTGGAAGTTGGCTCCTGCATTAGTGGCAGGTAACTGTGTGGTAATGAAGCCTGCAGAGCAAACACCAGCTTCTATCCTTGTTTTGATGGAAGTAATTGGTGATCTGTTACCTGCTGGCGTATTGAACATTGTTAACGGTTTTGGTGCAGAAGCAGGCCAAGCGCTAGCAACAAGTAAACGCATTGCTAAGATTGCTTTCACAGGTTCAACACCTGTTGGTTCGCACATCTTGAAATGTGCTGCTGAGAACATCATCCCATCTACCGTTGAACTAGGCGGTAAGTCTCCTAACATCTACTTTGAAGATGTGATGGATCAAGAAGATGACTTTATCAGTAAGTGTGTTGAAGGTACGGTTTTGGCCTTCTTTAACCAAGGTGAAGTATGTACTTGTCCTTCTCGCTTATTGGTACAAGAGTCAATTTACGAGCAGTTCATTGAGAAAGTTATTGAGCGTATCGGCCAAATCAAGCGCGGTAACCCATTGGATACTGACGTGATGGTTGGTGCACAAGCTTCTCAAGAACAGTTTGATAAGATCTTAAGCTATTTGGATATCGGTCGTCAGGAAGGTGCTCAGATTCTGACAGGTGGTGCTTCTGAAAGCCTAGACGGTTATAAGAGCGGATACTACATCCAGCCTACACTGATGAAAGGCACAAATGATATGCGTGTCTTCCAAGAAGAGATCTTTGGCCCTGTTGTAGCCGTAACAACGTTTAAAGATGAAGCTGAAGCGCTAGCAATTGCTAACGACACTGAGTTCGGTTTAGGCGCTGGTGTATGGACGCGTGATATGAACCGCTCTTACCGCATGGGACGTGGCATCCAAGCTGGTCGTGTGTGGACTAACTGCTATCACTTGTATCCTGCTCACTCTGCATTTGGCGGTTATAAGAAGTCGGGTGTTGGTCGTGAGACACACAAAATGATGCTTGAGCATTATCAGCAAACGAAAAACATGCTGGTTAGCTACGACATCAACCCACTAGGTTTCTTCTAAGCTTCAGAAACAGTAGTGATTAGGTGGCCGAAGGCCATCTCAAAAAAAGCCCCGAAAGGGGCTTTTTTGTGTGTTAAGTGGTGTGAGTCCAACTATTCAGCGTAGCCGCTGCCGATGGCTTTTAGGGGGAGGGATGCGTTTAGGCCGTCAACTTCTTTAATAACCCAAGCGGGGAATGTATTGCTATTTGGGCCGGGGAAAACGCGATAGTTATTTTTCCAAGGGTAACGATTAACAGCATCCTCTATTTTTGGGATAAGCTCGGACGCTTTTTTTCCTTGTTGGTTGTAGATTAACTCGGGTTTGGCACCGTACCAGTATCTATCTGGGTGGACTTGTTCCGAAATAGTTAGCGCAGGTAACCCTCGTTTAACGCGAAACCCTACAACCTCATAAACTGTATAGTTTGGTGCATTTTGGGGCTTGACGGCTATCCATGTGTGAACAGCGAACCACCCTCGCCATCCCCATGCATCAGCGGCATAAATTTGTACAACTGCTTCAGAGGTTGTGGCCGGGTTAGGGGCTATACCTGCCGGTTGCCTACTAGCTGATTGCCAACCTTCTGTGGAGCATCCAGCAAAGATAACTGCACTGAAAAGTAGGGTAAAAAGCGGTGCAAGGCGTGGAAAGCCTCTTTGGTGTACGTGCATGATACTTAGCTCCTTAACTTACCCACTCGAGGAATTTATAGATTCATTATTTATATAGAAGTCTGGTTTGGGATTATGCACAGAAACAATCTGTTCTTATTATCGGCTTTTAGATGGTCGCATAGGTCAAATTTGATACAATGATCGTCTAATTTCAATGATCTGCAGCGAGCAACGGACAATAATTTGGCTTTCAGAATAAGTGTGTGGTGCAGCCGTATTACGGTTTTTTTCTGGTTGTGTTTTGTCTCGTCTTTTGGGCTAGCGGCCTCTGATATTGCTCAAGCTGAAAATAGTACAACTTCCTATAAAACGGACAATAATAATAGCGCCTCTGTAGAAGCGGTTAGCATCTATTTTAATTGGCAGCATCAGTTTGAATTTGCGGGGTACTACGCGGCTCAGCAGCAAGGGTATTTTGAGGAAGCGGGGCTGTCAGTTACCTTTATTCCCTATCAGACAGGTAGCAATGTTATTGATTTAGTGAGTGCTGCCCACGGCCGTTACGGTGTTATGGATAACCGTATCGTCTTATCGTATCTCGAAGGCGAGCCGGTTGTTTTGCTGGCTAATATTTTCAAGCACCCACAGCATATCATTATTACGCAACCTGATATTCAGACGCCTTCGCAATTAAAAGGTAAAAAAATAATGGCCATGCCCGGGGAGTTAGAAACGGCTGGCTTGATGACAATGTTGCGTCAGTTTTATGTTGCAAAAGATGATTTTGAAACCGCCCCTCATGAGTTTTCTGTGGATGCTTTTGCTTCTGGCGAGGTGGATGCAATAACGGCGTTTAGTAGTAACCAGCTATACGAGTTAGAGCGTTTGCATATTCCTTACAACATTTTAGATCCTAGCCGTTATTCTGGGGACTTATATGGCGGTAATTTGTTCACCTCTGACGCTGAGGTATACGCGCATCCACAAAGGGCTCAACGATTAACTCAAGCCGTTCTCAAAGGTTGGCAATATGCATTAGATCACCCCGAAGAGCTAATCCAGTTAATACATCGTGATTATGTGGGCACTAAAACTGTTGAAGGGTTAACGTTTGAAGCCGACAAAATCAGGGATGCTGTTCGTCCGAGCGTCTATCCTATTGGTAGCATTGATCTGGAGCGTTTACGTCAAATCGCATCAATTTATATTGAGCATGACTATCACGTTAAACGTCTGAATATCGAAGGGATGCTATTTGAGCCCTCGGACGCGGCTTTGTCCTTATTAGGCTTAACAAGTACTGAGCTGGATTATATTAAACGCCACCCCGTGCTTAACGTGCACAATGAAGAAAATTGGCCTCCTATCAACTTTGCAGTTAACGGTAAGCCCAGCGGTTACTCAATAGAGTTTATGAATTTGTTGGCGAGTAAGCTGGGGGTCCGTATTAATTATATTACGGGTAACGACTGGGATGCTTTCATGGATATGCTAGACGACGGGCGTCTAGACATTATGCTGAATATTGTTGAAACCTCTGAACGTTTGAAGCGGTTTATTTACACACCTCCCTACTTGTCAGCGACCACTGGCATTTTTGTGCGCAGTAATAGTAGTAATGTTTCTGTTCGATCCTTGGATGACTTGGCTGGGAAAACAGTCGCAGTACCCAATGGCTTTTTCTTGAATGAGCAGTTGAAACGTTATTACCCAAACATAAAAATTAAAAACTATACCGATTCTATACAATCCATAGAGGCGGTGGCGTCAGGCGATGTGGATGCCGTGGTGGGTCGTAGCGGTGTTATTAATTATTTAGTCGAGAAGCAATTCATCAATAATGTTGTGATGTCGACGGCGGTAGAAGATCCGCGTTTCACCAGCCAAATGCAATTGGCTGTCGACAAAGATGAGCCTGTCTTACGCGATATTTTAACTAAAGTAATGGCGAATGTTACGGAAAGCGAAACAACGGCGCTGCGCCGTAAATGGGGACAAAACAGCTTTGCTAAAGAAAACTCATTATCGCCCGCTGAGCAAGAGTATTTACTGTCTAGAGAGCCGATTCGTGTTTGTATAGATCCAAAGTGGATGCCCTTTGAGGGATTGGATGTTGAGGGACAATTTATAGGAATGGAATCGGACTATTTCATGCTTTTTGAGCGCTTTTTGCGCATACCTTTCGAAATAGTTAAAACCACTTCTTGGACGCAAACTTTGGAATATGCGAAGGAGCGCCGTTGTGATTTGGTTTCCTTGGTGATCGAAGATAAACAAACTTCTGGGTTCTTGAACTTTACTTCGGCGTACTTAAGTTATCCCTACGTTATCGCTACGCGCCAAGATCAATTGTTTGTGGAAGATGTTAACCAAGTACTTGAAGAGCGCGTTGGTATCGTCCGTAGTTATGCTTTATTTGACGAGTTCTCGCGTCGCTTTCCCGCTACTGAATGGGTTGCCGTTGATGATGTTGAAGACGGCTTGCTAAGGGTTCAATCGGGAGAATTATTTGGGTTAATCGATTCGGTCCCGAGTATCGGATACGCCATGGCTGAGCTTGGGTTAATGGATATTCGCATTACCGGTAAAATAGAAGGTCAGCGCCTATTACGCACGGGAGTGCGAAATGATGACCCGATATTGCTAAGCGTCATGCAAAAAGCGGTAGCTAGTTTAGACCAAGACGATCATCAAGATATACGCCGCCGCTGGAGCCCGTCTAGCGTTCAAACGAAAGAGGACTACACCCTAGCACTGTGGATATTAGGGGTGAGTGTGTTGCTCTTAAGCTTTATGGTTTATCGGCAAATTACACTCCGACGCTACAACGTTCGTATACAGGAAGCATTTGAGGAAAAAGAAAAAGCGAACTTGGCACTACTTGAAAAGACGGCCTTGCTTGAAAAAATATCGATTACTGATCCGCTAACTCAGGCTTATAACCGTCTTAAAATCAATACGATACTACAGCATGAACTTCAGCGTGTACGGCGTTATGGCGGTAATTTTTCTATACTTTTATTAGACCTTGACCACTTTAAAGATGTGAATGACACCTACGGTCATCCAGTGGGCGATCAGGTATTAAAGACTGTTGTAAAAGTTATTCAAGACGGCTTAAGAAGCACTGATTCGCTAGGGCGCTGGGGCGGTGAAGAATTTATGGTGATTTGTCCTGAGACTAAGCTGCGTAATGCCGTGCTCGTTGCCGAAAACATCCGTCGTCAAATCGCATCGACCCTCTTTGATGTGGTTGGGCAACAGAACATTAGTGTTGGTGTAACGATGCACCAACCTGGGGATACTTTAGAAGCCATGGTAATGAGGGCTGATGAAGCCCTTTATCAAGCAAAAGATGCCGGGCGAGATCAGGTTGCTTCTGTGCCCAGTTTGTAAGGCAACAGTAAACGCACCGATGAGGGGGCGTTTACATCCTTGCTAGCACATAGCTAAGGCTTTTATTTTTGAGATGACTCGCTACTCTGCCGTGCAACATCGGCAATAATCGACTCGCTAATTTTGTTTAGTTCTTTCTGCGCATCTTTTGTCAACGGTAGCGGGCGACACAACTTGATTGCCTGAAATCCAGAGCGTGCTGTAAATAAGCTAGCGCCAACACCTTGCCCAGCGCGGGCCGATAACGTGGTCGTGATAGAGGCTCCCAGTAAGTGTGAACCCGCGTGGATAGTTATTTCACTCAGCCCAGCAAACGCAATGTTGTGAAGCACGCGCTTAAGTAGCTGCCATTGTGTGGCTGCGCCGGGGGCAATTCCATAGATCTCGGCTAGTTCGCGTAGCATTTTGATGTTTCGCCACCCGACTAGGTACATATCAAACGTAGCGTATGGGCTTAGCGCGACCATTAGGCCTGATTGAACACTGTTGCGTTGCACGCACTTGCGTGCGGCGGCGTCTTGCTCGCGAAGAGCGTGGTCGGATATGTAGCGAATGATTTCACTGTCGTTATACGCAGAATCAACCTGGCGAATCGCGTCTTTGAAAGGCCGGTTGAGGTCGGTGTTGTCATATAACTTGTCCAGTTTTTTTAAAAAAGGCGCAGCCTCCCCATGTGTTTTTTGACTTTGTAAGGTGATGGCTTCTTGCTGAAGACGCTCCGCTTCCTTTAATTGACGAAGCCCTTTGAAGCTACCGTATAGCCACACGGCACCGGAAATAATAGTGATTCCAGTAACGGTTGTGCAGATGCCTCCTAAAATAGGGTTGAGATCATAACCCCAGCTAATAAAACGGTAGACTTCGCTGACTATAGCCCCTGTTAGTACGGCGGTTATTGCTGCCCCAAAGATGCGTGACCAAAGGCGTCGCTTCTTTTTTGGTGGCGGGGTTTCAGTAAGTACTAGTTCGCTGTCGTCAGAGGCGGTAACTGAGTCCGGAGCAAAAACATGCGGTTCCATGGGAGGTTCTTGAAACTGTGATGTTTGGCTGGTCTGTTTAGGATCGATAAAAACAGGCTTTTGCCATGATGGCTGGTCACTCATTAGAATAGGTCTCCTGTAAGGTATTCCAAGGCCTGATCAAGGCGAATATGGTGTTCGGGCCGAAGGTCACTGCTGGGAAGTTTTTTGGGTGCAAAGTCGACAAACTGGAAGCGGCTGCTATTCCAGTCGTTATCCGTAGGTAGCTCAACAGGAACCTCTCCAGGGAATAAGGCTACCACTTCGCCCGTTGATTTATCGTAACCCTTAAGACAAGAGATTTGCTGACCATCTAGCTTAGCTTGAGCGGATTCAGTAGAGCGAATGGACGCGACGGCCAGACAGGCTGTGTCGATTTCTTCAAAGCGCATATCTCGCTGTGCATCTTGAATGATGAGTTCTAAAAACTTATCTAAGTTATGGTGCTGGTTCGCCGTTACATGGTCAGCTTTTGAGGAGGCAAATAAAACTTTGTCGATGCGCGGGCTGAATAGCCGACGTAAAAATCCAGACGAGCCATAGTTAAAGCTTTGCAGGATATCTGTGAGCGCGAGCTTCATATCATCAAAGCATGGCTTGCCGTTATTGAGTGCTTTCAAGCAATCAACAAGTACAACTTGGCGATCAAAACGTGAAAAATGCTCGCGGTAAAAGCGTTTGACTACTTGCTCTCGATAAAGGGTATAGCGTTGCTGCAAAAGCGCATAGGCGGAATCAGGCGGAACATCACTTTTATCCACCGCAGGAATAATCGGAAAAAGTGTTAGGAGCGGATCACCAGCCATGTCTCCCGGCAAGATGCAGCGGCCCGGTTGCAACAAGCTAAGCGCATAAGGTTGCTGCCGAAATAAGTGAAGTAAGGCGGTGTACTCGCGGCTTAGCTCGTCAATACGCGACGTATCCGCAGGCGCTAGCCAATCAAATGATTCTTGAGCCTTTAGCCAGCTTTGAGCAAGGCTCGCTCTTGGCTCCAAAGCAAATAGCTCACGTTGTTTGTCGCACCATTGCTCAAAGTTATGATTAAGTAGTGGGAGATCTAGTAACCACTCACCAGGGTAATCGATAATATCTAAATATAGGGTGGCCGAATCGGTGACTAAGCGTTTAAGGCGATTCCCCGGTTTGTACTTGATCGCTAAGCGAACCTCCGATAAGCCCGTAGTGGATGGCGGCCATTGCGGTGGCTCTTGTGATAAGGCGCTTACGGCATCCTTTAAAGGGAACGGGTGTGGAGATTGATCGCTAATATTTTTGACGCTAATGATGCGATGGTCACCGGCTGCGCTAAAAAAGGGAAGTGATTTATTTTGATGGGCGTGCAGTAGGTGATGGGTCAGGGAGGTGATAAAAACCGTTTTGCCACTTCGGCTAAGTCCGGTAACGGCAATTTTAATGTGCTTGTCCAGTCCTTGATCTATAACATCTTTAATTTGCTGCTGCACATCATCTACAAAGTCAGTGCCGACTAAGCGCTTTATTTTTGATCCCAATCCCATTCTTTTCTCCTGAATAGCGGAAGAACGATGCTGTCATTGGCAAAATGAACATAAAAGCTCGCAGCATCAGCACCAGTTATGACCGCTAGTAGCCACTCAAGTGCCCCTCTTTGTTCATAGTAGATTGCGGCAAGAAGGTAAATTACAAGGTGTTTAAGGCGAGATAGGTCATTTTAAAATGCTTATTTTGCGCTTTATTAACCGTAAGATGTAACCAATAACAGGAATTTTTTCGTAGAAGTGTGTTGCTGCATCCCAATAGTCCTGATGGTGCATGATGCGATAGCTTCCATCCAGTGTGAGCTCGCTTACCCCTGTAAAGCGCCAGGCTTTTCCTGAAGCTGTTAGCACGCCACTAAAGTCCCAACTGACAAAGCATTTGTTTCCAGAGAAGGCGATAGATTTCACATCAAAGTGAGGTGTTTGGACGTTATCTATAAAATGCGTCAGTACTGCCATTACGCTGTCATAGCCACTTGCTTTATTAAAGGGGTCTATGAAGCATATATTAGGTGCAGCAACGGCTGTTAAACGGTTGAGAGATAAGCGATCGAGCGAGTTAAAAAAGGCAATGTAGTTCTCTACTGCTTTTTGGGCACGGATCATATCATTCACGGTTTTGCTCTTTACTAACGTTAACTAACCACATGGCTCTGACTTGGACTTAAGAGATTAAGTTGTTAAAAGTGAGTGTTAGTGGGTTGCTTATTGAAAAAAAGTAATACGGTGCCTAACTCTATTCCCCATTTACTCACGGTCGCTTTGTTGATCATTACATCATCAGATTGTAAAAACATCCAATCGTTAAATTTAACCTTATAGGACTTCCCCCCAACGGGTAGCATCATGGTGTATTTCCAATTGAGTGCATTGCCAGCCACTAGCCCTTGAGCCTTGCCGATTATGTCATCGGCTTGGCCTTCATATCGGTTCTTACCGGTTTGGGTAATGGTCCAGATGCGTTGATCAGTCTCTCCGTCGTTGTAAACAAAATCTTCAACCAGAACGAGTTTTCCATCTTGCTGGCTGCCATTAATGGTCACTTTAAAGCTGCGTTTGACGTTGCCGAAACGGTCTTCAAATAATCCCCAAGCGTGAGTCGTACCCAAAAAGTAGTCGTCTAATACAAAGTGGGGTTGTGTGTTGCTAAACTCCTCAATATTCATAGAGCTGCAACCATTAACCATGATGGCCATGAGTAGGCACACTGTGAGGCGTCGTATTCGCATTGGGCTCTCCTTGCTTTTGAGTTTGAGTGGATGAAAGCAAACTACAGCAAAGGGGCTTTCTGATTTTGAACAGGCGTACATCGATCGAGCGATAGCGAAATCCACTCTCACAGTAAGCCAGATAATACTCCCACATGCGTTTAAAGCGCTCATCATAGCCTTGTGGCTTAATGCTTTCCCAGCGCTGCATGAAGGTTTCACGCCACTGCCGTAGCGTTTCGGCATAATCTAAGCCAAATTCGAGTTGCTCTTCCATGTGCATGCCGTGTGCTTGGGTTAAATCCCTGACCTTCTCTGCGGTGGGTAGCATGCCTCCTGGAAATATGTAACGCTGGATAAAGTCGGCATTATTGCGGTAGTTTTCGAAGCGTTTGGGTTCGATGCATATGATTTGAAGTACGGCGGTCCCGCCGGGTTTTAGTGATGCGTAAAGCTTCTGGAAGTAGGTATCCCAATGAGCTTCCCCAACCGCTTCAAACATCTCTATTGATACGATACGCTCAAATGTTTGATCGATGTCTCGGTAGTCCTGGAAGGCGAGCTTAATACGATCATTAGCCTCCAATTGAGCGACTCTGTGATTGGCATAGGCGAGCTGCTCTTTAGATAGGGTTACACCGTAGAGCGATAAATTATCTTGCTCGCTAACCGTCTCGGCAAAGCCACCCCAGCCACATCCTATTTCTAAGATCCGGTCGCCACTTTTGGCTTCGCTCATTGAAAGTATGCGTTGATATTTGGCGTTTTGGGCTTGGGCAAGCGTCAGGCTAGTGTCTTCAAATAACGCTGAAGAGTAGGTCATGGTTTCGTCTAACCACTCTTGATAGAAGTTGTTGCCTAAGTCGTAGTGGTAGGCAATGTTTTTGCGGCTGCCCCGCTTGCTGTTGTCGTTTAAGCGGTGCCAGATTCGGTTGATTAGCGCAGAAATGGAGCGGCCGGCAAACGCAGTGCGTAAAGCGTCTTCGTTGTACATGGCCCAATCAGTTAGTGTGATGAGGGAGTCGCACTCCCAGTCGCCTGCCATGTAGCTTTCAGCCCAGCCTAACAGCCCATTCACGCTGCTTTTAAGGATAGCGCGGTTGCGTTTAAGCTTAATAACGGGGGCTGCCACATCGCTGTTAGGATGCCCTATTACGATACGGTCTCCGCTTTTAGTGACGATGTGAATAGCTGTTATGTTAGCGGCGTTAAGCGTGCTAATTAGTTTTCTAAGAAGCCAGCTATGGTGTGGATTTGTGCTCGATTTGATTAACTCATGTGGTTTAGTCGTAGGCTGAATTCGATTCATAACTGCTTTACCGTTTGCTCGAGTGGGTTGGCTGACCGTGAGAAATTAAATGACTAGGAGCAGCGGGGCGTTTGACAAGCTTGACGCCTTTACCCCAAAGCTTGAGTGCTTCCCAGTGGATAGCGACAATAACCTTTACTGTATTCAGAGGGTGCTTGAAGAGCTGTTTTGTAATGACAGACTGGCTGAGAGTTTCGCGCTGCCCTTTCCAAACAGCTGTCATGATTGGCTTGCCTTGGTGTGTTTGGTTAATAGTGAGTGCCAGCTTTTCTTGAGGTAACTTGAACGTAAATTGGTAAGTGCATTCCATCGGCATAAATGGAGATACATAAAAGTGCTTATCGGCTTGGTGTTTGTAGAGCTGGGTATGTGTCGCTGTATCTGGGTTGTTGATAGGGACTAGATAATGATGACGTTGTTTGAAGGTGTTACGTACTTCGTATAAAACGGCATTTAGATTCTGATTGGCGTCATAGCAAAACCAGACAACAAGTGGATTAAAAACATAGCCAAGACAGCGAATTTGACACAATAGCTCTACACGCTCCGGTATGGGTAAGTGGTTCTCCTGCATAATGTCATTAATAAAAGCTCTAGGCGCTCGGCCGTCGGCAAAACCATAATCACTATCATGGAAGCTAAATAAAGCGCCTTTATTCCAGCTAAATCCGCGTAGATCGCGATGTAATGTACCTAACTCGTCGATATCGATAAGCCAGCTAGAAAGGGAGTATTCAAAGCGATGTGATTTTGGGGTAAATCGTTGATGCATCACATCGCCATGATAAAGCGCAGACCGAATCATGCTGTTGCTTCCTCGATAAGGCTATCCGTTACGGTTTGTTCTAGGAAATCTGATGGCGCTGGAATTCTGTCATACATGCCGTGAACATCCCAAGGTCGTCGTACGCCACTAATTTTCTCAGCAACTAATAAGCCCGCTTGAATCCCATCTTCATGGAACCCAAAGCCGCACCAAGCACCACAGAACCAGGTGTTATGGTTTCCTTGTATGTCCCAGAGATCTATTTGTGCCTTGTCCGTATCTTTATTAAAAATAGGGTGGTCGTATAAAAAGCTGGCATGCACTGAGCCTTTAGCAGGCTCTTCGAATGGGTTGAGCGTCAAAATCATTGGTTGTTCTGTTTTTAGATGTTGTAGCTTGTTCATCCAATAACTTACGCACAGGGCGCCTCTGCTGTGTGTGTTGTCGCCAAGATAGTTCCAACTTGACCATGCGTGTTTACGACGGGGCATTAATTTTGTGTCGCTGTGTAAAACAGCTTTGTTGCGCTCGAACCGAAAATGGGAAAGTACATCTATTTCATCTTGGCGGGGGTCGGCAAGCAGCCGCAACGCTTGATCGGCATGGCATGCAAAGACTACATGGTCAAATTGCCATTGGTCGCCTTGCCAGTCAGTGATTAGGGCTTTGCCGCCAAATCTACGAACCCCTCGTATTGAGCGGTGCGTTAAAATGTCTCCACGTATTTCTGCACATAAACGTGTTACATACTCTCGGCTGCCATTATTGACGGTATGCCATTGTGGGCGGTCTTTAACTTGGAGTAAGCCGTGGTTTTCACAAAATCTTAAGAACGGTTTTGCTGGGTAGTCGAGCATTTTCTCCATGGGAGTTGACCATATAGCTGCTCCCATCGGTAAAAGATGATCATCTCTAAATGAATCGCTATAACCTTTGTCTTTCAAAAGTTCCCGTAGTGTCATGTGGTCGTCTTTAACAAAATCAGGATCACTACTTTCTTTGTAGAACTTTAAAATGTCGCTAACCATTTTAATAAATGAAGGTCTTACAAGGTTGCTGCGTTGGGCAAATAAACCATTTAAACCACTCCCTGAATATTCCAGGCGGCCTTTATCCATTGAAACACTAAATGACATATCGGTTGGGGATACAGGGACGTCCAAATGTTTAAACAATGAGACTAAGTTGGGATAATTAGGTGGGTTAAAAACAATAAACCCCGTGTCGACAGGAATAATATTCCCTTCATTCGTTTTAACATCTACAGTATTGCTGTGGCCACCAAGCCGATCATTTTTTTCAAATACGGTAATCTCAACATTGGTTTGTTGAGACAAATGCCAAGCTGCGCTAAGTCCTGCTATACCAGATCCTACTACGGCGATTTTCAAAGGTTTAGATGCATGCATGGTGTAGTCCGTTTTTAATTTGCAGATGTTCATTTGGTAGCTCTCATTACGGACTGAAAAGAAAACTAGATCAAATTAGTTATGGGTGATCTAAATCGCTGTTAGTATCGTAAAGATACACATGAAACAGGAAGCTAGAATGCAAGATGAATCCGATCCTCGTGATCAGATCAAACATTGGAATACATGCCTTGAGCGCATTGCCTCAACGGGCGACAAGCACATGTATATGGATTTCTATGACCATTTCGCCCCGCGGCTTAAGTCCTGGCTGTTAGGTGTTGCGAAAGATGACGTTCTGGCTGAAGAACTCACACAAGAGACAATGATGACTGTATGGCGTAAAGCCAAACAGTACGACAGCAAAAAAGCAGCGGCGAGCACATGGATTTTTAGAATAGCGCGCAATCTACACGTAGATCATCTGCGTCGGCAGCGTGTTAGGGATAAGGCCGTTCTTGTTTATGACGAGTGTGAAACTGTTAATTACGATGCCCATGCAGATAGTTTTCGCATTCGGGATGAAATTAAAAAATTACCGGTACAGCAAGCCCAAGTGATTTATAAATCTTATTTTGAAGGCAAAAGCCATCAAGAAATATCCGACGAGATGAGTTTACCTCTAGGTAGTGTTAAATCTAGCCTACGTCTCGCCTTTCAAAAACTAAGTAAAGCAGTGAGGTCGGAAGCATGAGTGCACATCATCATCCTGACGACGCAACCCTCATGAGCTATGCAGCAGGAGCATTGCCTGAGTCGTTTGAAACATTAGTTGCCTGCCATCTGCAGTTTTGTACACGGTGCAAACAGCGTATTCGTGAAGCGGAAGATATTGGTGCGGCATTACTGGAAGCCGCTGAGCCTACAACTAACCGCGGTCGGGACCAGTTTTTTGCTCAATTGATGCAAGAGCCTGATATTGATCCGATGATGGACTCAGTAATCGCTGAGAGTGCTGCAATGACGAGGCAGCATGCTTTTCCAGCACCGCTGCAACAACTGCTAAAGAATGGCGATACTGGGTTAGCATGGCGACGTCTTGTTCCAGGCATACAGCAAATTCGTATGGAAACCCGTGATGGCGGTTTGCGCTTATTGCGTATCCAACCCGGCATGAGTATTCCTATTCACACTCATCATGGCAGTGAGATGACCTTAATATTAGACGGATCCTATAGCGATGAGTTAGGGCGCTTTAAACCAGGTGACGTAGCCGATTTGGACCCGACAGTCGAGCATCAGCCTATTACAGATGGTAACGTTCCTTGTATTTGTTTAGTGGCTACTGATGCCCCTATGAAGTTTCAAGGCCTTCTACCAAAGCTCTTACAGCCATTTGTCGGCTTATAAACTACTCTCCCGTCTATAGAATAAACCGGCGTACAGCCGGTTTTTTTATGCATATTAAATGCGAATAAAACTCAATAATAAGCGTATCCAATCTAAGACAAAAAAATAAAGCCGATTTCTTTACATAGGGATAACCCTAAACTACTTTTAAAGCAATGATATAAATAAAGTTCAGTAAATCAATGCTTTATTAATGCTAGATTAACAACGGCGTAAATTATTATTGAGGTTTCCCATATGTTTAATAGAAGGCTAAAAGAGCAATTCAATTCAACTGTTAACGAGCTGGATGCTCTTAAAAGCTTTTCAGATGCAATTATGGGAAATATTGCTGTTATCGAGTTTAATCCTGATGGGACTATCATTACGGCTAATGACATTTTTTTGAATGCGGTAGGCTATGAACTCGATGAAATTGTTGGACAGCACCACCGTATTTTTTGTAGCGCTACATTTTCCTCCTCGCCTGAATATAAAGTGTTTTGGGAGCGCTTGGGTCAAGGAAGTAAAGAGGGCGGGATATTTTTGCGCCGTAATAAACAAAACGAAGATTTATGGCTAGAAGCAACATATTTTCCCGTAATGGCAGACGGTAAAGTTTTAAAAGTTATTAAATTTGCAAGCGATGTGACGGCCGATAAAACGTCATTAAACACTCAATTAGCTACGCAAGATGCAATAAATCGGTCCATGGCGGTAATTGAGTTTACCCCAAAAGGTGAGATCATAACGGCGAATGCTAACTTTGAAGCGGCCGTGGGCTATAGCTTGTCAGAAATTCAGGGTCGCCATCATGAAATGTTTTGTTTCGATGAATTTTATCGGGACAACCCTGATTTCTGGAAGGAGCTGGCCAACGGTGAATTTAAGTCAGGGCAGTTCAAGCGAAAACAAAAGTCAGGACAAACGATTTGGTTAGAGGCTACATACAACCCTATTTATGATGCCAAAGGTAGGGTTATTAAGGTGGTTAAGTTTGCCTCAGATATTACGGCAAGAGTGGAGCAGCAAGCGTCGATTAGGGAAGCGGCCCAAGTGGCTTACGAAACGTCAGAAACAACCACCACCGCGGCTGCTCATGGCGGTGAGACGCTGAGAAAATCCGTTGATATATCGGCTGGCATTGAGCGCGAAGTAGAGAAGTCATCTAATTTAATCGACAGTCTTAACCAGCAATCCCACGAAATATCCAAAATTGTGACCACTATCAGCAGTATAGCTGACCAGACAAACTTGCTTGCTCTAAATGCGGCTATCGAAGCGGCGCGGGCAGGAGATCATGGGCGAGGGTTTGCTGTTGTGGCGGATGAAGTTCGTCAATTGGCAGCTCGAACATCAACATCAACGGTTGAAGTAGAGAACATGGTGAAGCAGAACAGTGATTTAACCAGTAAAGCCAGAAATAGCATGACCAAAGTCAAAGAGCAGGTAAACAATAGTAATCAGTTAGTTAATGAAGCGCATGGCTTAATTACAGATATACAAGGTGGTGCTCGTCATGTAGCTAAAACCGTCGAAAAGCTACTGGGGGTGCAAGGGTAGTTTTTGGTAGTGTAAAAACTAAAAAACCTCGTTTTCTATTAAGAAATACGAGGTTTTAAAGATGGTGCCCGGAGGCGGAATCGAACCACCGACACGGGGATTTTCAATCCCCTGCTCTACCGACTGAGCTATCCGGGCAACTCAAGAGGCGCGTATTTAATCGTGTCAGCGCTTTCTTGTCAACTGTTTTTGTTAACTTTTTATGTTATGCCTTTGATGGAGGCACATAGCCTTCGGCTTTGATGTAATCCTCACCGTCCATAAACTTTTCCATTTCTTCGGCTAGCACTTTACGCGTGTTTGGGTCCATCAAGCTCATATGCTTTTCGTTGATAATTAGTGTTTGGTGCTCGATCCACGCTTGCCATGCTTTTTTTGAAATGGTGTCATAGATTTCTTGGCCTTTAGGGCCTGGATAAGGAGGCTTGTCTAAGCCTTCTAACTCTTCTTTAAATTTTCTGCACATGACGGTACGAGTCATGGGTGTCTCCCGGTTAATCAATTTGAGCAGTATGCTGTTCTAACAGGCGCTTTACAGGCGCTGCTAGGCCGATATTGGGCGGTTGGAGTATGTTATACCAGAGTGTGGATTGTCCTTCCATGACACAGTTTATAGGGGTATTGCTGGCGGAGGACGCAAGCGCTATCCGAACAGGCGTTATGTCTAAGTGGTAATGACTAAAGGTGTGCCGAACAGGTTCAAGCGGTATGGCGCTGTCTAAGTCTAAGTCTAGACCCGATTCAGTGGTTGCGTCGCGTAAGTCGGTTACTTCGGGGAGGCTCCACAACCCACCCCAGATGCCGGTAGGAGGGCGTTGGCATAATAGTGTTTCGCCACGGCTATTCTGAACCAGCAGCATGATGGTTTGTTTAACCGGTTGAACCTTTTTGGGCTTTGGGTGTGGGAAGGCGCTTGGCGTTCCTCGTTTTAAGGCTTCACAGGCACTTTCAATTGGGCAAAGTAAGCAGCTAGGTTTGCTTCGGGTGCACAGGGTTGCGCCTAAATCCATCATGGCTTGGGTGTAATCGCCAACGCGCTCATAGGGGGTGTTTTGTTCGGCATACTCCCACAAGCGTTTCTGGTTAGCGGTGGTACCTGTCCAGCCTTCTACAGCATAAAAGCGAGCGAGTACTCGCTTTACATTTCCATCTAATATAGCGGCTCGTTTTCCAGTGGATATCGACAGTATTGCGCCAGCCGTTGAGCGCCCTATGCCAGGTAGGTCAGCCAGCTCCTCCACTGTTTCAGGGAAGTGCCCGTCATAGTCGCGGCTAATAATTTGTGCCGTTTTATGCAGGTTACGCGCGCGGGCGTAATAACCTAGCCCTGTCCATAAGTGGAGAATATCATCTTGTGGAGCGTCAGCGAGCGCGTGCACATCGGGAAACTGCGCAATAAAGCGTTCGAAGTAGGGGATAACTGTGGTTACTTGGGTTTGCTGCAGCATGATTTCAGAAATCCACGTGAAATATGCTGTTTTCTTTGCTTGCCAGGGCAGAGTATGGCGGCCGTGCTGATCAAACCAATCCAGCACGGCGGTATTAAACTGTGAAGGTGTCATGTGGGATTAAAAAAGTCCTTTAATCAAGCCTTTGACACTGTCACCATCGCCTAACTTTTCCTTAAGCTTGTCTTCAACCTTGCTTTTAACTTCGTCTTTCACTTGGTTTTTTACCTTGTCAGTTAGCGCTGCTTTAAGCATATCTTTGATGGCGTTAGTGTCTGGCTTGCAGAGTTTGGCAGGCGCTTCATCGAAGCCGCCTTTACAGAGTACCGGCCATTCTACACCTTCTAGTTTGTTATTCACGGAGCAACTTTGCTTAAATAGATTCTCTTTAATCATTAAGCCAAGTCCGTAATTGAGTGTGCGTTGAGGAAGGTTCACATCGCCTTTGCCCGATAAGCTCATGGCATCTAAACTGGCACTTAAATCGTTATTGCTGACTACACCGTTTTTGATAGTGAAATTGCCGCCCATCTTGGCGAAAGGTGTCGAGCTATCAACACTTTCAGCGGTACTTAATTGCCCAAGTGCGCTTAGATTGTTCATCGTTTGGCAGAGTTGTTGGGCCATATCTATACCTTGGATAACGCCGTTTTGTAATCCAACGTTGGCCGTTCCATTTAGGCTGTTGACGATGTCGTAAACGGAGACTCCGTTCGCTGTAACAGCTGCTGTTGTCGACAACGCGCCAGTGATGGGCGCGCTGCCATTTAATGCCGTGAGCATTTCTCCCAACTGTAAGCCGTTAATCTTTTTATTGACGGTAAGTCGTGCGGGCGATTTGCGAACGTCAAGTGAGCCGCTTGTTGCAATAGAGCCTCTGTACATAGTTAAGTTGGCTCGGTTGAGTTTGATCAAACCATTACGCGCATCAATGCTGACATCTACATTACCAATAGGCATTTTATTGTAAGTGATACTTTGCATTTTGAGCGAAGCGCCAAAGTTAAGCGGCTTGAGTGCATCGACAGGAATGACGGCTTCTTTGGAGTAACCATGGTTTTTAGCTTCGCTGCTGTCTGTAATACTTTTAGCCTCCCCAGCGCTTTTGTTTGAGGGAGGTAAGTAGCGGTCGACAATAATGCTATTGCCAGATAGCGCTAAGTCTGCGCGCCCTGTTTCTAGTGAATAACTGGCTGACCCATTAAGTTTTGTGTCGTCTACAGTAATAGCCAAGGAGTCCGTTTGGATCGTCTTTGCGTCTCCTGTAAATTGGCTTACAAAATTCATTTTGTTGAAAGCGCCATTATCCGTCACATCAATAATCGGCAGGCCGAGCTCTTCGAGTACCGAGTTTAAAGCAAAGGTGTCCGTTTTGATGGAACCTGTCATTTTAAGTGTATTCAGGTCTTCAATAGTGACGTGGCCTGAGGCTTTCAGATTGCTTAATTGAGCGATCCAGCTCTCTACCACTACACGGTTTTGGGCAAGGTTGGCGACAAGGTCTGTTTCAAGGTGAAGCTTGATCAGTTTTTCAGCTTCTAGTGTAACGTCGCTGTTAAAGTCTTGAACAGTATATTGTTGATTTTCCAAATCTAAGGTGATGTTAGCGGTTGCTGAAATTTTTGCCGCCAATGTTTGCTTATTATTTTGCTGCTGCGTTAGGTCGGCGGCGATATCAAGTGGGAATACGTTCCCGTCACTGATCTGGCCACTGTTGATGGCTAAGTTGTTGAGCGTGACCCGTTGCTGAGTTTGTTGGTCTATGTAAGTTACGGTGCCATCTTTAATGCTGATACTCTGAATATCAAGCGATAGAGGCTGATTGCCACTGGTATCTTGTGGTTCGGTATTTGGCGATGTCGGTTCAGCGTCGGTGATGGCGACCGAGTCAGCCGTTGGTTGTTGCCAGTTAACTTTACCGTCTTTATCTTTGGTCAAGTTTAAAGATAAGCCTTCAATCAAGATGCTGTCCATTTGGACTTTTCCTGAAAAAAGCGCTGGTATATTCACGGCTAACTGCGCTTTGGATAAGTTGGCTAATTCTGGTTGGTCTACAAATCGAACATCGACGTCGGCGATGCTTAAGCCGAGCCAAGGGTAAAACGACCAATCAATATCGCCTCCCACAGAGAGGTCAATATTTGCTTTCTCTTTCGCCAGAGTTTCAATTTCAGGTTTGTAGTCGTTCGGATCAAAGAGAGCTGTTAAAACCCCAACGGCAATCACACCTAATAAAATGACGGCGGCAAGAATGCCAATCACTATTTTAATTATTTTACCCATGGAAATCCCTTAGTTAGTCATCCAGCGAAAGTCATCGTAAATCATTACTTACGATCATAACCTGTATAGCCTGCATCTTGTACGTGAACAGGAGGTTAAGATACTGAAGTATAGGGTAAGAGTCGTATCTTTTTTCTCAGTTCCACTTAACATCAATGTGTTTTTGCAAGTTAGTCGAGTTTTATTGTTTTAAACCGATACCTTACGGTGCATCTGAAGGCGGCTGGATATATAATGAACGTTTTCTGTTTTGTCATCGGAGTGCAGCATGTCTGAGCGTAAGGCTACAGTGAATCGTGAAACCTTAGAAACGCAAATTACGGTCTCTATCAACTTGGATGGAACCGGCAAATTTAGTGCGGATACGGGGGTTCCTTTTCTTGAGCATATGATGGATCAAATTGCTCGCCATGGCATGATAGATATTGAGATTGAAGCCAATGGCGATATTTATATTGATGATCATCACACCGTTGAAGACATCGGTATTACGCTAGGTCAGGCCTTTAAAGAAGCCGTAGGCGATAAGAAGGGGATCTATCGTTATGGTCATGCCTACGTGCCGCTAGACGAAGCTTTGTCTCGGGTTGTGATCGACTTTTCTGGCCGTCCAGGCTTGAGTTTTAATTGCGAGTTTACACGTGCCAGCATAGGCCGCTTGGATACACAGCTGTTTTGGGAGTTTTTCCAAGGGTTTGTTAACCATGCAGGTGTGACTTTGCACATTGATAACATCAAAGGCTTTAATGCTCATCACCAAGCGGAGACTATTTTTAAAGCGTTTGGACGTGCACTACGCATGGCTCTTGAGCGTGATGAACGTGCGGCAGGCATGATGCCATCTACGAAGGGCGTTTTATAATGAGCACCGTTGCCGTGATTGATTATGGCATGGGCAATTTACACTCGGTCGCCAAAGCGTTAGAACACGTGCAGCCGGGTGTTGAGGTCTGGGTGACTTCGGACGCCCAGAAAATTGCCGACGCTGATCGTGTTTTATTGCCCGGAGTAGGCGCAATACGTGATTGCATGTCTGAAATTTATGCACAAGGTGTGGATAAAGAAGTAGCCCAAGCTATCCGTTCAGGCAGGCCTTTCCTCGGGATTTGTGTTGGCTACCAAGCTTTAATGCAGCGCTCAGAAGAAAACGGTGGTGTGGACTGCCTGGGCGAATTTGAAGGGCAAGTGCAGTTTTTTGGGCATGATCATACGGATGCGCAAGGTGAGCGCCTAAAAGTACCGCACATGGGGTGGAATGAGGTTAAGCAAACCATTGATCATCCTTTGTGGAAGGATATTCCAGATAACAGCCGTTTCTACTTTGTGCATAGTTATTATGTGAATGCTGTTAGGCGTGAGCAGGTGGCTGGTATGTGTACTTACGGTAATACTTTTGATGTTGCGCAAAGCCATAACAACGTGTTCGCCGTGCAATTTCATCCTGAAAAAAGCCACACGGTAGGCTTACAGTTACTAAAAAACTTTTTGAACTGGGATGGTAAGCCTTAAACGAGGCTTACCAAACAAGCAGCTATCGGAGAACGTAACGTGGCACTCGCAAAACGTATTATTCCTTGCCTTGATGTTGAAAACGGCCGTGTTGTTAAAGGCGTGCAGTTTTTGGATATTCGCGACGCAGGCGACCCGGTTGAAGTCGCCAAGCGTTATGATGAGCAAGGTGCAGACGAGATCACTTTTCTTGATATAACGGCTACGCATGAAGGCCGGGACACAATGGTACATACCGTTGAAAAAATGGCATCACAGGTTTTTATCCCGCTCACTGTAGGTGGAGGGATTCGTACGTGTGATGATATTCGTACCATGCTTAATGCCGGTGCGGATAAAGTATCAATTAATAGTGCTGCTGTGTTTAATCCAGAGTTTGTGCGTGAAGCCGCACAACGCTTTGGTTCTCAGTGTGTTGTAGTCGCGATAGATGCTAAAAAAGTATCAAAAGCCGATGAGGAAGACCGCTGGGAAATTTTCACTCATGGTGGTCGTAAACCGACAGGTTTAGACGCGGTTGAGTGGGCCAAAAAAATGGTCGATTATGGCGCTGGTGAAATTTTGCTCACGTCTATGGATCAGGACGGCGTAAAAAGCGGTTATGATCTAGGTGTTACCCGCGCAATATCTGAAGCGGTTCATGTTCCTGTAATAGCATCGGGTGGCGTTGGTAACTTAGATCATTTAGTAGACGGAGTGATTGAAGGAAAGGCCGATGCTGTGCTGGCAGCCTCCATCTTCCATTTTAATGAGTACTCAATTCCAGAGGCTAAAGCGTATATGCAAGCGCGTGGGATAGAGGTGCGTTTATAAGTTGGCTCACTCGTATTTAGAACAACACAAAGCCCAGTCTGACTGGGCTTTGTGTTGTTAGCACTGACTACGATAATGTCGCTTATTCATCGCTAGCGTATCAATGAACATAATGGATGGTTCTACATGTTGAAGTGTATCAATAAGGAAGTATTGTGCAGCATTGCGGGAGGCTTGATTACTTTTTGTGCCCCTTTGTATGCTGCTACGCCCGTGATCGTGAAACCCTTATCTTCAGTTGTTAGCTTCGAAGAGCTAACGGCTCCTGCTACCGTTGTTAACGAACAGCACATTGTTGTCAGCGCCGAAATTACCGCTAAATTACTTGAGTTGCCGGTCAAAGTAGGTGATTCCGTTACTAAAGATCAGGCGCTTGCTGAGCTCGACTGCCAAGATTATCTCTTATATGAAGAGCAAGCTAAACAGCGTGCAAAGTCTCTTTCTAGCCAAGTTGGGTTAGCCAGTCGGCAATTAAAGCGAACAAAAAAGTTGCAAACTACGGGTAGTGTGTCGGTTGATGTACTTAATCAGCGCCAATCTGAGCTCAACTCACTATGGGCGCAATTACAGGGCGGGAAAGCAGAAGAAGCTATATCGGCGTTGAACGTTGGCCGTTGCTCTGTGTTAGCCCCTTTTGATGGTGTGGTGACTGAGGTCTATACCGCCCCAGGGGCGTTGTTACCTTCAGGGGCCTCTGTGGTTAAGTTACTAGATACACGTCGCGGCGAAGTGAGTGCAGCGTTACAACCCGAGCAAGTCACCAGCTTGGGCGCCAGTGAAAATATTTGGTTACGTACAGGAGAGAATCGCTATCCAGTGACTGTGCGATCCATCTTGCCTTTTATTAAGTCAACGGCCCGTACCCAAGAAGTGCGGCTTGAATTCGCGCAAGCGCAAGCGCTGAGCGGCGCTACAGGAGAGCTTGTGTGGCAGAAGGCACAGCCTTCTATCCCCGCTATGTATACCGTCACCCGGGGCGATCAAGTTGGTGTCATGTTAGCGGACGGCAATAAGGCTCGATTTGCCGCTATACCGGGTGCTAAGCCAGGGCAATCTGTGACTACGCGTCTTAGCCCAACAGCGCAACTGATCGTGAGTGGCCAGTACGTACTAAATGATGGAGATGAAATTACGATCGAGCAGGGAGAGAATGCGCGTGATAACCCGACTGCTCAATAACCATGTACTGGCGAATCTCACTTTTCTTCTAGTCCTTGTCATTGGTATTACGGCGTACATGATGTTACCGCGCCAGCAAGACCCGACGATCAATTTTAACTGGATATCGGTAACGACGACCTTACCGGGGGCCTCAGCTCAAGATGTTGAGTTGCGCGTCACTAATCCCTTAGAAGATGCAGTGCGCTCTATTTCTGATATGCGTTTCGTGTCATCAAATAGCCGGGAAGGTGTATCCAGTATGCTGATACGCTTTGAAGATATCGATGAGCGCACGTTTGATAAACACGTGAGCTCGATTCGTCGAGAACTCCAAAATGCTGAGGCCGAGTTACCTGATGAAGCCAGCGAGCCTTGGATCATTGAAATCACCTCGGGGAACGCCTTTCCAAGTGCCATGTTGGCTGTGACCGCCGCTGCGCAGGATGATAATTTACGCCAGCAGGCTGAAATTGTCCGCAAAGATCTAGAGCGAATCGCGGGCGTTGACCGGGTTGATGCCATTGCGTTAGATGATCCCGAGATACAAGTGCAGCTTAATTTAGAGCGCTTGCAAGCCTTAGGAATTAGCCCTGCCCAGGTGTCTGATTCGGTAGCGCTTTGGTTTAAAGATGTTTCGGCTGGGTCGGTTTCCTTGGGAGATCAAAGCTGGCTTGTTCGTTTAGAGGGCCGAAGCGATCAAACCGATGATGTTATGCAAATTCCTCTGGTTGGGGCGACAGGTGATCTGCGATTAAGCCGTTTGGCCGATGTCGTGCGCACAACAAAAAAGTCGGCACAATTAGCGCGTGTTGATGATCGTCCCGCTGTTGTATTTGCAATCATGAAAAAAGACAGCGCTAACACACTTGATCTCGTGAGTGCTGTTCGGGAATACATGGGAGAGCGTAACCAACTAGAGGTTAAAAGTGGCGTTCGTTTAGAGCTCTTAGACGATCAAACCGTCCCTACTCGCCAAGCCATTTCGCTCATGCAAAATAATGCATTAATAGGCTTGTTGCTAGTATTGCTGGTGGCTTGGCTATTTTTAGGGTTACGCATTGCAGTACTAACGGCGATTGGTATTCCTTTTATATTAGCCGGTACCTTTTGGGTGCTCTGGATGATGGGGGAAACCTTAAATGTGGTAGTACTCATCGGTGTTGTTATTGTTTTAGGTATGTTGGTTGATGATGCCGTCGTTGTGGTGGAGGCCATTTACCACCGGCTTCAGCATGGGGTAACACCGTTAGAAGCGGCTTTAGATTCATTAAGAGAAGTAGCTCAGCCCGTTACCAGCGCCGTACTAACAACCATGGCAGCTTTCATGCCTCTCATGTTGCTACCCGGTATATTGGGTGATTTTATGCGGGTCATACCGCTCGTTGTGACCATTGCTTTGGCTATTTCGCTGGTTGAGGCGTTCTGGATGTTGCCGGCGCATGTATTGGTTGCAAAAATAAGTTTTGATAAGCCCTCAAAAATGCAGCAACGGCGGCAGCGCATCACCGCAAAAATCCAACGGACTTATATTCGTGCCCTGCTTAAATCGTTACGGCGCCCATACCTCACATTAATCATTGTTTTTTCTGTCTTTGTTGGCGCTATGGGATTAATTGGTGCAGGTTTTATTAAGATGGATTTCTTTGCCTCAGATGCCAAGCGTGTCTTTTATATTAACGTAGAAATGCCACCGGATACGCGCTTAGAGCGCACCTTAGAGGTCGTACAGGTTGTTGAAGACCGTGCACGTCAGTTTTTGCGTCCGGAAGATACATTGGCGTTAGCCAGTTATTCGGGTCAGATGTTTACCGATCGGGAGCCTTATTTTGGCGATCACTATGGTCAAATAGTGGTTGGATTGCAGCCCAAAACGCCTGATAACCGCAGCGTAGATGAGCTGATGGATGCCATGCGCGACGAAGTGACCAGTGTTATCGGTCCGGTGCGTATCTCCTTTTTGCGTTTGGCTGGTGGGCCACCCGTATCTAAGCCGATTAGTGTCAAAGTCCGTGGTGATAACTACGAAGAACTTCGCTCAGCCGCCAATGATTTACAAGCGGTAATGAGTGAGCAGCCTGATATCCGCGATATTACAGATGATGCAGGTGCGGGGCGGATGTCGTTGACCATGCAGCCCGATTATACCGCCATTACACAGGCCGGTATTAATCCGGCGGATGTGCTGCGTGCGGTGCAACTTTTGGTCGATGGCGAAGTGGTGGCTGATATGCAATCACAGGGGCAAAAATTAGAAGTGCGCATTAAAGCGGCTCCCGGTCGATATCAGCGCATCGATGATTTGCTGGCGTTCCGTATACCAGATAAAAATGGTGTTATGGTGCCATTAAATGCACTGGTGAACGCTCAATATCAAACCACCCTTGGGAATATACGACATTACAACTTCCGACGGGCTATAACGGTCGAAGCCGACTTGCGGGAAGGGGGCATGGATACCGTTGCTGCCAATACCTGGTTACAAGCTCAATGGGATGAGAAACTGCAAAGTCGTTATCCAACACTGGGGCTCGACTTCTCAGGCGAGCTAGACGATATCAAAGAAAGCATGGATTACATCGGTTTGCTGTTTTTATTTGGTGTTGGCGTTATGTATCTCATTTTAGGGACTCAGTTTACCAGTTACTCACAGCCTTTAATTATATTGGTAACGGTTCCTATGGCGTTTACTGGTGTTGTTTTGGGGTTATGGCTAACGAATAATCCGCTCAGCTTATATACGCTATACGGCGTGGTTGCGCTGGCTGGTATCGCCGTAAATGCGGCTATCGTGCTGATTTCGGCAGCCAATCAGCGGTTAGACAAAGGCATGAGTGTTTTACATGCGACCTTGTATGCCTCGCGTAGACGGGTCATCCCCATTTTAATCACATCGTTAACCACCATTGCAGGGCTCTTCTCATTAGCCACGGGACTCGGTGGTAAATCATTAATTTGGGGGCCTGTTGCAACGGCTATTGTGGCGGGGTTAGTATTTTCTACCGTCCTGACGTTGTTTGTTATTCCGTTACTGTATCGCTTGTCCATGCGAAAGCGGCCCGCTGTAGTTTCGCCGGATTAACCCCTGTCTACAAAGGGCCGTTCTGAAAAATCGTCACTCAGTGACTCGGGTCATTCCCCGAGTCCACTAGAGTGCGTTAAGCTATTTGCTGATACGATAGACTTTAATACTCATATTTATGGACTCTTTTTTCGCCATTCGGTTGTTTTTCATCTGTTTGTCATACTTTTTGAGTCCAATTCAACTCTGTTAAGAAGGAAGCTCTTGTGGCCTTTAATGATAGTCAGCGTTTTTTTCCTGATACACGTATGCGCCGTATGCGGGCTGAGTCGTTTTCGCGTCGGTTGATGCAAGAAAATGTACTCACACCGAGTGATTTGATCTACCCCGTGTTTGTCATTGAAGGCAAAGGGGAGACAGAGACGGTCGCTTCCATGCCGGGTGTAGAGCGCATGAGTATCGATTTATTGGTGAAGGAAGCAAAAGCGTTGGCTGCTTTGGGTGTGCCGGCGATGGCTTTATTTCCGGTTACGCCTCCATCAGCCAAATCGGAGTTTGCCGAAGAGGCTTATAACCCCGATGGCTTAGCGCAGCGGGCGGTGATGGCGATTAAGGATGCCTGCCCTGAAATGGGAGTTATCACGGACGTTGCCCTTGATCCGTTTACTACCCACGGGCAAGACGGAATCATTGACGAAAACGGTTATGTGCTCAATGACCGAACGGTTGAAACATTAATTCAGCAAGCACACTCGCATGCTGCTGCAGGGGCAGACGTCGTTGCCCCTAGTGACATGATGGATGGCCGAATCGGAGCTATTCGCGAGGTATTAGAAGAGCAGAACTTTGTAAACACACTCATTATGGCGTATTCCGCCAAGTATGCGAGTGCTTACTATGGCCCGTTCAGAGATGCTGTAGGCTCATCTGGCAACTTGGGTAAGAGCAATAAGTTTAGTTATCAGATGGATCCGGCTAACAGTGATGAAGCACTGCACGAGGTCGGTTTGGATCTAGCTGAGGGTGCGGACATGGTTATGGTTAAACCCGGCATGCCATATCTGGATATTGTGCGACGTGTTAAAGACGAATTTAAAGTACCAACCTTTGCGTATCAAGTCAGTGGAGAGTACGCCATGCATATGGCGGCATTCCAAAATGGGTGGCTGGACGAGAAAAGTGTCATGCTCGAGTCTCTGCTCGCGTTTAAACGAGCAGGAGCTGATGGCATTTTGACGTATTTCGCCAAGCGAACGGCGCAATTGCTCAACGATTAGCAGGCTTTTTGCTGCTGTTTAACCGTTGCGTGTTGTCTCCTGCTAAGTGAAAGGCTTACATGTGAGTTCAAGGTGAAACAGCAGCTTATTAATCTGGGGCGGTCGCAATTGAGTTGGTCTCTGCAAGCTATAGAACGGAGACTGGTATGACAAAGCAAGAAACCGCTATTGAGTTAGAGGTAGCAGAGATGACAGACGAGCAGGTGCCCAATCAGGCCGCACAAGCGTTAGTAGAAAGCCGTGAGATCCTTCCAACGGTTGATCACCCCGTAGAAGTTGAACCCGTTGATTTAAAAGCGCCTGAGCTCTACATCAATCGCGAGTTAAGCCATCTTCAATTCAATGTGCGCGTACTAGAGCAATCATTAGTTGAACGCCATCCTTTACTTGAACGGCTGATGTTCTTATTGATCTTTTCGAGCAATCTTGATGAGTTCTTTGAAATTCGCGTGGCCGACCAGCTCCGTCAATTGAAATATGGTCGTGAAGTGGTGGGCCCAGATGCGATGTACCCAAAAAAGGTACTCGAAAAAATCCGTGAAATTTGTCATATCAATGTCGAGCGCCAGTACCGCATTCTGAACGAAATTATGTTTCCAGAAATGGAGCGACAGGGTATTCACTTTTTGCGTCGCCGCGACTGGACAGCCGAGCAACTGGCTTGGGTCCGCGAGTACTTTGAAGAGAAGGTTGTCCCCGTCATTAGCCCTATCGGTTTAGACCCCGCTCATCCATTTCCGCGCTTAGTGAATAAGTCACTTAACTTTATAGTTGAGTTAGATGGCAAAGATGCATTTGGCCGTGAGACGGGTATGGCTATCATACCAGCGCCGCGTTCATTGCCGCGTTTGATTCGTATGCCGGATGAGCTAAGTGATGGGGGAGATAATCTGATCTTCTTGTCATCGATTATTCACCAATTTGCCGATGAGTTGTTTCCCGGCATGAAAGTGAAAGGTTGTTTCCAATTCCGTATTACACGTAATGCCGATTTAACCTTTGATTTTGAAGAAATGGATGACTTAGCGCGTACCCTACGTGGTGAATTACACTCGCGTAAGTACGGTGATGCGGTGCGTTTAGAGGTTGATAATCGCACACCTGAGGCGTTGATCGACTTTTTGATGCAAGAGTTTCATCTATCCGATGATCAAGTCTATAAAGTAGATGGTCCTGTTAACTTGACGCGCCTGATGGCTGTGCGTGATTTAGTTAAGCGCCCTGAATTGCGTTGGCCGCCTTTTTCACCTGGTGTGCCAAACAAGCTTAAAAAAGAGAAAGAGGCTAACGTTTTTAACTCGCTTAAAGGCGGAGACCAGCTGTTGTTACATCCTTTCCAATCATTTACGCCGGTTGTCGATTTGATCATGAAAGCGGCTAAAGACCCGGATGTGATTGCGATAAAGCAAACGCTTTACCGCACAGGCGATAAATCCGATATTGTTAACGCGTTGGTTGAAGCCGCGCGTGCGGGTAAAGAAGTTACAGTCGTTATCGAATTGCGCGCCCGTTTTGATGAAGAAAGTAACCTGCACTTAGCAAGCCGATTGCAAGAAGCTGGCTGTTTGGTGGTCTACGGTGTCGTCGGTTACAAAACGCATGCCAAGCTCATGCTGATTGTTCGCCGAGAAGGTAGCAACCTTGTGCGTTACTGCCATTTAGGTACGGGTAACTATCACTCTGGAACGGCACGTTTGTACACCGATTACAGTTACTTAACGTCAAATGACGAAATTGGTGAAGATGTCCATAAAGTGTTCCAGCAGTTAACCGGAATGGGCAAAATTCAGCGCTTGAAGAAGATCTTTAATGCGCCATTCACGCTGCATACCAAAATGATTGAACTGGTGCAGCGAGAAGCCAAGTTAGCAGCCAGTGGTAAGCCAGGCCATGTTATCGTGAAAGTGAATGGCCTTACTGAGCCTAAGATGATCCGTGCATTGTATGAAGCATCACAAGCCGGTGTGAAAATAGAGCTGATTATCCGTGGGATGTGCCGTTTGCGTCCAGGGTTGCCCGGTATCTCTGAAAATATCACAGTGCGCTCGGTGATTGGCCGCTTCTTGGAACACACGCGTGTTTGTTATTTCGGCAATAACGGAAACCCTGAAGTGTTTTGCGCCAGTGCTGATTGGATGGAGCGTAATATGCTGCATCGAGTTGAAACGGGATTCCCATTGTCGGGTAAACTTGCCGAGCGTGTTAAAAAAGAGTTGGACTACTATTTAGCCGACAATACGGAAAGTTGGGAGCTCAAAGCGGATGGTAGCTACAATCTATTAGCACCGGAAGAAGGCGAATCTGCCTTCAGTGCGCAGCAACAACTGCTGCAGGATTTTGCTAGCTAATCGCCTCAAACTAGTGCGTTTTCCAGTTATATTGGTGCAAGAAGGGAGCTTTTAAGCTCCCTTTTTTGTTATCGCGACATTCAATTGACTAAGTAAGACATAAGCCCTCCTCAGACAAAGCCAGTTGTGTTTTCATTACAAATAGGGAAAATAGACCGTTGAGTCAAAGTTTCCAATAAGAAAATTGCGGACGTATGGTGGCATTTGTTGCGCATACGACCCAGACTGATGTAGAGCCAACATGGAAATCACTTATGTCTGAAAGTCAGGTAGCCCTTGAACTGGTCGATATTTACAAAGCTTATGGCAAGCTCGAAGTCCTGAAAGGGGTATCGCTGACAGCCAAAGATGGGGATGTTATTTCCATTTTAGGGTCAAGCGGATCGGGTAAAAGTACATTATTGCGCTGTATCAACTTGCTAGAACAGCCAGCCAAAGGCGAGATCGTCATTGGTGGTGAAGAGTTAAAACTCAAACCGGGCAAAGAAGGTGAGCTGGAGGCAGTAAGCCGTCGGCAGCTAGAACACATGCGCTCACGCATCGGATTTGTGTTTCAAAATTTCAACCTTTGGCCGCATAAAACCATTCTTAATAACATTACCGAAGCGCCTATTAATGTTTTAAAGCAATCTAAAGAGCAGGCCACTGCTCGCGCGGAAGAGTTGCTAAAAAAAGTAGGGCTGTACGAAAAGCGCCATGCTTATCCGGGTAATTTGTCAGGTGGGCAGCAGCAGCGTATTGCTATTGCTCGTGCCTTAGCAATGGATCCTCAAGTGCTTTTGTTTGATGAGCCAACATCGGCATTAGACCCCGAGCTAGTCAATGAAGTACTTAGCGTTATGCGCGAGCTGGCTGACGAAGGCAGAACTATGCTGATCGTGACTCATGAAATGCGTTTTGCCCGTGAAGTATCCAGTCAGGTCGTATTTTTGCATCAAGGACAGATTGAGGAGATAGGGCCGCCCGAACAAGTGTTCGACAACCCTACTTCGCAGCGGGTGCGAGACTTTATGTCGAGTCATCTGGGATAAAACCGATCTATAACAACACATACAACAGAGAGAGATCTTGAATGAGTATTCGTAACGTAATTGCTGCTGTAACGCTGGTTGCCGGTGCTTTCGTTGGCACCCAGGCTGTCGCTGCCGACACTATTCGTATTGCAACAGAAGGCGCTTATGCACCTTTCAATATGAAAAATGAAAAAGGCGAGCTTATCGGCTTTGATGTTGAAATCGCTGAAGCACTGTGCGCAGAAATGAAAGCAGATTGCACCATCGTTGAACAAGATTGGGACGGTATGATCCCAGCCTTGCGTGGTAAAAAGTTTGATGCAATCGTTGCCTCAATGTCTATCACAGAAGAGCGTCTAAACGCGGTTGATTTTACTGATCCGTACTACACCAACGCATTGGCTTTTGTTGCAGCCAAAGGTACTGATCTGGCTACAGATAAAGCCTCTTTAGAAGGTAAAACGTTGGGCGCTCAGCGTGCCACTATTGCTGGTCAGTATTTAGAAGACGTGTTGGGTGATGTAGTAACGGTTAAGCTTTATGACACGCAAGATAATGCTTACTTGGACCTTGCATCAGGTCGTTTAGATGGGTTGGTTTCTGATAAATTCCCAGCTTACGATTGGTTGCGTACGGAAGCCGGCGCTAAATTCGAATTTAAAGGCGACACCATCAAAACCGAGACCGTTGATAAAATTGGTATCGCTATTCGTAAGGGTGACGATGAGCTAAAAGCTAAGTTTAATACAGCGCTTAAAGCGATTGTTGAAAACGGTACTTACGAGACCATCAACGCTAAGTATTTCCCGTTCTCTATTTTCTAATAGGTTAAGGGTTATTCTTGATCAACAGGGCACACTAAGTGCCCTGTTCACAGCACAGATACGTCTTAACGGGATACGAATGTGATTGATCTATATGGGTTTGGGCATCTTCTACTGGCCGGCACGTGGGTCACCATTAAATTGGCGGTTGTTAGTTTAATGGTTGGTCTGGTATTTGGTTTGCTAGGTGCCGCCGCTAAGTTATCCAGTTACCGGGTGTTGCGTTGGTTAGCGACGGCTTACACTACGCTAATACGTGGTATACCCGAACTGCTTATCGTCTTTGCTATTTACTTTGGCGGCTCGGCCATTGTTATGGCGGTGGCGAGTTGGTTTGGCTATGACGAATATATAGAGATTAATCCATTCATGGCCGGTGTCGTTGCGCTATCGATCGCCTTTGGGGCATACGCTACCGAGGTGTTTAGAATGGCGATCTTATCTATTCCCAAAGGCCAATGGGAATCGGCTCAAGCATTGGGCATGACGCCAGGTAAAACGTTTTTCCGCATTATCTTGCCGCAAGTATGGCGTGTCGCCTTACCGGGGCTGGGTAATCTATTTCAAGTATTATTAAAAGATACGGCGCTAGTGTCGGTAGTGGGCTTACAAGATGTTATTCGCCAAGCAACCACAGCTATTAGCTCCACGAAAGAGCCCTTCACCTTCTACCTAGCCGCAGCGGTTATCTATCTGATTTTAACGGCAATAGCGACGGGTTCTACGCTATGGATGGAACGTATGGTTAACCCACAAGCGAGGTACAAAGCATGAGCTGGGATTGGGATGTCATCATCAAATACCTACCGCGCTTGTTGGATGGAGCATTACTCACATTAGAGTTGGTTGTTATTTCAGGCCTTGTTGGTGTGATACTGGCCGTTCCTATTGCGCTAATGCGTGCTTCACAAAACCCGGTTGTACGTTTCTTACCGTTTTGTTTTATCTACTTTTTCCGTGGCACGCCGCTACTTATACAGATCTTCTTGATCTATTACGGATCGGCGCAGTTTGATGTGATTCGCGAATCGGCATTATGGCCTGTGCTAAAAGAGCCGTATTGGTGCGCCATTATCGCTTTTTCATTAAATACAGCAGCGTACAGTGCCGAGCTATTTCGCGGTGCAATCCAAGCCATACCGCGTGGTGAAATTGAAGCGGCCGATGCATTTGGTATGAATTGGTGGCTAAAAACCCGCCGTATCGTATTGCCCCGCGCCTTTGGTATTGCCTTGCCCGCTTACGGTAACGAAGTTATTTTAATGCTAAAAAGCAGCGCGCTGGCCTCTACCATTACCTTGTTAGATCTCACCGGTATGGCAAGAACTATACAGGCACGGACTTATACACCAGTTGAGTTATTCACAGCCGCTGGGGTTATCTACTTGCTGATGGCGGGGGCTGTTATATTGTTATTCCGCTTTATGGAAAACCGCTTTAACCGGTATCAGTATTATAAGCCTGCAATAGATCCGCTAGGGGTTGAGAAGCAGTGATATAAAGCCTCGGTATTTACCGGGGCTTTTTTATCAACGATGGCTCTGAGGCTCTACGTAGCCATCTACAAAAGATGGGGCTTTCAATTGATAAGAAAGTCTCTTTAATTTTTCATTCCTACACCGCTTACTCCCGCCGCGCCTTATCTCTTTATACCCCTTAATTTCTATGCCGCGCTGTTGTGCTAACCACTTCATCACCTCATGGATAGGTGTTGGCGCATCGTCTGAGGCCAGATAAATGGGCTCGATGGCTTGGCCTTGTTCTACTAATCCAATTAAATGCGCCAGTACACCGGCACAATCATCACGGTGAATGCGATTGCTGTAGTGCAGGGGTTCGGGTGGGGCGATAATGCCTTCTTGTACGGTGCGGATGAGGTGGTCGCGGCCGGGGCCGTAGATGCCGCTAAAGCGCACGACGGTACTGTTGCGTTGAGTGAGCACTTGTTGCTCGGCCGCCACCATGATTTTACCCGTTTCGCTGTTGGGCTCGGTGGGTGAGGTTTCATCGACCCATTCGCCATTACTTTGGCCGTATACGCTAGTGCTGGAGGTAAAAAAAGTGTGCTTTGGGGCGTGGGTTAAGGACTGCATTACATTGGAAAATCCATCGATGTAGGTGCCTTGGTAGGCAGCTGCACCTCGACCACCTCCGGCGGCGCTATAAACCAAGTAATCTAACATGGGTAGATCAGCAAGAGCCGATAGTGAGGATTTATCAATTAAATCACCTTTGATAGCATGGATGCTATCAGGGAGCTGGTTTATAGTACGGCGTAAACCGTAAACTTCGTATCCTTGATCGATGAGTAATAGGCCTAATGCCGTGCCGACGTCACCGCAGCCGGCGATGAGTACTTTAGGTTTACGCATGATAGCTCCTTGATTTTAATAATCGCCCACAGGCGTGTAAGCATGATAACAGAGGATTTTACCCATGACGCTGACTGAGCTGCGTTACATAGTGACTTTAGCGAAAGAGCAACATTTTGGCCGAGCAGCCGAAAAGTGTTTTGTTAGCCAACCAACGTTGTCGATTGCTGTCAAAAAGCTGGAAGATGAGTTAAGTGTGGCGTTGTTTGAGCGCAGCAAAAACGCCGTGCGTTTGACCGATGTGGGTAAGCAAATCGTCGAACAGGCAAAAAACGTTTTGCAGCAAGCTGATACCATCAAAGATTTAGCGCAGTTCGGTAAAGATCAACTTAAGTCGCCGCTGCGCGTCGGTGCTATTTATACGATTGGGCCTTATTTGTTTCCACACTTGGTGCCTGAAGTTCAAAAACTGGCGCCACATATGCCGTTGTACATTGAAGAAAATTTTACGGCGCGTTTACGCGAGAAACTGCGTAACGGCGAGCTGGATGCCATTATCATTGCACTGCCTTTTGAAGAACCCGATGTCGTAACACGTACCTTATATGATGAGCCTTTTGTGATGTTGTTACCTAAAAAGCATCCGTGGTGTGAGCAAAAGCAGATTGATTCGAGCGGCCTTGCTAACACCGAACTGCTCATGTTGGGCGAAGGTCATTGCTTCCGTGATCAAGTGTTAGAAAGCTGTCCAACGTTAACGCAAGCGATTCAGCAGCATCAAACGGTAACGGAAGGTTCATCGCTAGAGACCATTCGGATGATGGTGGCTAGCGGATTAGGAGCCAGTGTGCTGCCGGTTTCGGCTACCGAAGGGTATTACCATTCTGACTTGGTAGAAACACGGCCCTTTAAAGCGCCGCAACCTATGCGTACGGTTGCTGTGGCATGGCGTGCGAGCTTTCCGCGGCCTCAGGCTATTGACGCGTTAGTTGAAGCGGTTAGCCAGTGCGAAATTAAAATTGAGGACGGAGCGGCTTAACGCCTCATGACTAGTGTGTATGACTCACCAACGGTGACAACGCTGAAAGGGGTTGGCGCTGCGTTGGCAATGAAGTTGGAACGGTTAGGGATTCTGAATTTGCAGGATCTGTTGTTTCATCTGCCGTTGCGTTATCAAGACCGCACTCGTATTTTGCCCATTGGTAGTTTACGTCCCGGCGATGAGTGTGTGATTGAAGGGACGATTCGCGCTAGCGATGTGTTGATGGGCAAGCGACGTAGCCTGTTATGCCGTGTGCAAGATGGTACGGGAACCATTACGTTGCGCTTCTTTCATTTTTCGGCAGCACAAAAGAACGGATTAGCGGTGGGTAAAACTGTGCGCTGTTTCGGCGAAGCGCGTCCGGGGCCGTCTGGTTTAGAAATGGTGCATCCAGAATACAGTGCTGCAGCAGATACGGGTATCAAACCTGTTGATGAGCACTTAACCCCGGTTTACCCCATGACCGAGGGTTTGCAGCAAAATCGTATGAGGGCGCTTATCGCGCAGGCATTAAGCTGGCTAGAAACCGGCAATTTAACGGAGCTGATTCCGGCTGACATGCGCCAGCAATGGCGCTTGCCTGAGTTAAAGACCTCGCTTAAGTATCTTCACGCTCCGCCGGTTGATGCTAATGTCGATCAGTTACAAAAGGGCATGCACCCGTCGCAGCGGCGCTTAGCATTTGAAGAGCTGCTGGCACATCATCTCACTTTGCTGCAACTTCGCCAAAAAGTGCAGCAAGACGGCGCGCCAGCGTTTATGTCGACAGGGCTCTATACACAACCGTTCTTGGATGGTTTGCCGTTCGCGATGACAAATGCTCAATTACGCGTCTGTGGAGAGGTTGCGCGTGATCTCGAAAAACCTATTCCTATGCTGCGTCTAGTGCAGGGGGATGTAGGGTCAGGTAAAACGGTCGTTGCCGCTTACGCTGCGTTACAGGCTGTTGAGAATAACTTTCAGGCGGCAGTGATGGCCCCGACCGAGATATTAGCAGAGCAGCACTTTCAAAACTTTACTCAATGGGCTGAGCCGCTCGGGCTAAAAGTCGCTTGGCTGGCGGGTAAAGTTAAAGGGAAGCAGCGAGAGTCCCAGTTGGCCGCTATTGCTGATGGAAGCGCGCAAATAGTGGTCGGCACGCATGCGTTGTTCCAAGAGGATGTGCGCTTTTACAACTTAGGCTTGGCCGTGATCGATGAACAGCATCGCTTTGGAGTGCATCAGCGTTTGAGTCTGCGTGAAAAGGGCCGTGACGGTGTTAAAACGCCTCATCAACTTATCATGACTGCCACACCTATCCCTCGCACGTTAACCATGAGCGCCTACGCGGATTTGGACTGTTCCATTATTGATGAACTCCCACCAGGCCGAACCCCTGTCAATACGGTAGTGATTGCTGATAGCCGTCGAGATCAGGTGATTGAGCGTGTTCGTGCAGCGTGTAGTGAGGGGCGTCAAGCCTACTGGGTATGTACTCTCATCGAAGAGTCGGAGGTGATGCAGTGCCAAGCAGCAGAAGTGGCCGAGGCACTATTGAAAGAGCAGTTGCCTGAGTTACGTATAGGGCTTGTGCATGGGCGTATGAAAGCCAAAGAAAAAGCCGATGTTATGGCGCAGTTTAAAGCAGCAGAGCTTGATCTGTTGGTGGCAACAACGGTGATTGAAGTCGGTGTGGATGTGCCTAATTCCAGTGTCATGATTATCGAAAATCCTGAGCGTTTGGGCTTGTCACAATTGCATCAATTGCGTGGCCGTGTTGGACGCGGGTCAGTCGAAAGTTTTTGTGTGCTTATGTATCATGCGCCGCTTTCTAAGCAGGGGAAGGCTCGATTAGCGGTGATGCGCGAAACGACCGATGGTTTCATTATCGCAGAGAAAGATTTGGAGCTACGTGGACCAGGAGAAGTGCTAGGCACGCGACAAACAGGCATGATGCAATTTAAAATTGCTGACCTGCAACGCGATAAAGATTTATTAGAGCGGGTACGTCAGGTGGCCGAACCCATATCACGCAACCCGTCCATTATGCAGGCGATTACCCGCCGATGGTTGGGGCAGGGTGAAGAGTATGGGCATGTTTAAGCTATATTTTTGAATCACCGTCCCTTTAACGTATTAGCCATATTGATTTAACCAGCCGAATTTAAAAGAGAGTAATATGTCTGTAGTTCCCAACGCCGCGCCTCCTGTAACTGATGATGAGCGCGCGCTCATCCGTACACAAATAGGACGAGAACCCGAGGGCTTAGTCGGCATTGCGGCTCGCTCACCCAGCGGCACCCCCTTAGTATTGCAGATGCGTTCGTTGGTTGGGAAAGTACCTTTTCCTACCCTGTATTGGCTATCGTCTAAAGAGCTAGGTAAAGCGATAGGACAGATTGAGGGCAAAGGCTTCGTGAAAGATGTAGAGCAGCGTTTGCAACACGACGAAGCACTGCGCGAAGCCTATTTGGCCAATCAACGGGATTATGTTCAGGCGCGTTGGGAGCTTATGCTGCCTGAAGATAAAGCCCAGATAGAAGCGTTGGGTTTTACTGAAATGTTTACGCGCTATGGTATTGGCGGTATCTCGCAATGGGATAAGGTACGTTGCTTGCACATGCAATATGCACATCATTTAGTGGCCGGTAATGTGATTGGTGAGTTAATGGATCAAGAGTTTGCTTTAAACGAGCGAGACTACCTTCTATAAAAAAGTAAACGCTTGTTTAAGGAACTAAAGCTGTCATCGAGTGTTCAATATTCGGCGGTACACTGACTGTGTCTGTGGCACCGAGTTAGACTACAAGGCGCCCAATTAATGGATCAATAATAATGAACGCGTCGCAGCAGGATGCAGTCGTTAGCGATGAGGCAAGGGAATAGTTATGAAGCTCGCCACCTTTAATTTATATCAGTTTGCAGCACCACCCTACTATTGGTACGAACTCTCGTCATCTAACCGTTATTCTGATCAATCATGGAATGATAAGAAGCAGTGGATAAAAGACCAACTGCGTCTGTTGGATGCAGATGTTGTTGGCTTTCAGGAAGTGTTTAGCGTTAAAGAGCTCCAGCAACTAACAGAGTCGGTTGGCTATCCTTATTTTTGCACGGTTGACACACCGGCACGGGATCCAGAATACCCTGATGTGTTTATTAAACCTGTTGTTGCGCTGGCGTCACGCTATCGTATTGACGCCCTAGATACAGTGGAAGTCAGCGAAACCCTATTAGACGAACTGCCGCTCACCATGGACTTTATGTTTAGCCGATTACCGATCCGGGCCAGAATTGATGCCGGTGAGGGGTTAGGTGAAGTATTGGTCTATGTGACGCATCTCAAATCCAAACGCCCCAAACTCGATGATTTAGAATACAGTGATGATGTAGATTGGGCTTTGCGTGGAAGTGACACCTTACAGCGGCTCTCAAGAGGACATGTTGCGTCGCTGTTGCAGCGAGGGGCAGAAGCTACCGCTTTATATCATGACGTCAGTCGTGAGCTGGAGTTTTCAGTGTCGCAGCCTGTTGTTTTATTGGGGGACCTAAACGACAGGGCAAACTCGATCCCTATTGCCGCGCTAAAAATGCAGGACAATATTTACGAAATAGGTGGCATTAAACAGACGGCATGGCCGCCTGGAGTTAAAGCTGGCTTATATGACTACCGGCTGGCAGATACCTTTGATCTTGCCGAAGGTATGCGCCAGCAAGCGCGACCGTTTACACACATTTACCGCGGTGAAGGTGATGTGCTGGATTATATTTTAGTATCGAACGCGTTAAATCAGAAAAACCACGATAGCTTGGGAGAGGTCGCTGATTACAAAGTCTACAACGCCCATTTGCAAAGTGATGGTGTTGGCAATCATAAACAGTCGGATCATGCGCAGGTCGTTGTTGATATACAGCCGCGTAAGCCTGTTGCAAACCCTGACGTATCAGGCGCTTCCTCTGAACCTGTCTTGACGGATGATCCTTTGCCTTTCGTCGCTCCGGTGACAGAGTCAATTACGCGTCAGGCTTTTATTGAGTTGGCCGGTGGTGTGTATCAAAGCCATAAAGGTTATAAAGATTGGAACAGTCAAAATAAGTGGTCTAATTTTTGGCAGTTCTTTTTTGATACGGGACACGGTTGGGTTAAATCGGTTTATGGTGCGGTTCCAATAGACGAGCTTTATCAAAAGCGCCGCCACAGTATTGAGCATATTATTCCTAAATCCTTCTTAAAAGATTACTTACGCAAAGCAGGGGTGGCAGAGAATGTGAGGCAAGGGGCGACGGTTAATCCGTTTAACTTTGCCGCGTGTGAGCGGGGTATGAACTCGTATCGGTCTAACTTCCCCTTTGATATGGATGGGGATAAAGTTAAGCGACCTTTCCGTTTAGATTTGAACCCTGATATTTATATGACCACAGGCTTGGATGCGGAGAATGAGTGGGTCATCCCTAGCCGTACACGCGGTGATATTGCCCGCGCGCTGCTCTACATGACCCTGACTTATGGGATTGATGAACTATACAATCGGCATGTAGATACACTGGTTCACTGGGCTAAAGTCGATCCGCCTTCAGCATGGGAGCTTGCGTATAACGAATGGATCTTTAACCGTTTGGGTATTCGCAACCCTTTCATTGCGTCGCCAGAGGAGGCGTTGGTGTTGTTAAATGATCGTTTGTTGTTGGAATCTATTCTGATTTCGACAGATCGGACTTAGTTTTAGTAGCAAGCTTAGTTTATAGCCCATTGATTTGTGGTGCCTAAACGAAAAAAACAGGCCGTATGGCCTGTTTTTTTATGGCGTAGAAAAGGCAAGCGCCTTATCTGTTTACGCCGTTAGCTTATGGTATTTTTCCATCAGCTGATCTTCTGTTTCTTCGTGATCTGGATCTTTAGGGATACAGTCAACAGGGCATACTTCAACACATTGTGGCGTATCGTAATGGCCTACGCACTCTGTGCATTTGCTCGGGTTGATCTCGTAAATCTCTTCACCCGGAGATATTGCCTCGTTAGGGCATTCCGGTTCACATACATCGCAGTTGATGCATTCATCAGTAATAATTAATGCCATGGTGGCTACCTCACACGGTTAAATACGGTCTTATCTTTTGTCAGTCTTGGTAGATCTAATTATGTTTTTTAATTGCTTGCTTGCAGTTTTTCCTGCAATGCATTGTTGACAGCAGGATGTACAAATTTACTTACATCTCCGCCTAGCATCGCAATCTCTCGTATCAGCGTAGACGATATAAATGAGAGATGCTCAGCCGGTGTCAAAAACAAACTTTCAGCTTGGGGTGCAAGCTGGCGGTTCATGTTTGCGAGTTGAAACTCGTATTCAAAATCCGATACGGCACGAAGGCCCCTTAAGATCACGTTGGCATTATACTGCTTAACGAGATCAGCAAATAGGCAGTCAAAGCCCACAACCCGAACATTTTTTAGATCGGCGAGAACTTCTTCGGCTAATGCGGTGCGCTCATCGAGCGGTAGTAGCGGATTTTTCTTTGTGCTGGCGGCAACCGCAACAATCACGTGATCAAATAAACGCGACGCACGGTGCACAAGATCCGAATGACCGTTGGTTATTGGGTCAAACGTTCCGGGGTAAATTGCAATGTTCATAGCTGATTAATTCTCACCCTATTTTACTGTGCATACCGTCAGCATTGCTACAATGGCGGCATATTATCGAAATTACTAAAGCCATACAAATACATTAATGGAATGATGTTGTTTATTTAGGTTATAAAGAAATGAATTTTTATTTCTTTAATGTATATATGAGGCCATAACAGTGCTATGTCGCCCACAATAAGAATGGAACCGAAATCGCATGATTAAAACGCAGTTTATACGAACTTTTGGTTGGATGTCTTTTCTTCTTAGTACCACTTTTGTACTGGTTGGCTGTGAAGCCGTGCAGCAGATAGACCGGGGGTTGTATCAGGTAGCCGATTCCGTTAGTGAGAGAGACCGCATCACTGGAAAGCGCACATTAAGTACCGCGAGCCGAGGGCAGCAAATAGCCCAAGGTAATCAGGTCATAAAACAGCTCATTGCGGCGGAGAAAAAGGCAGGGCGCTCCATTAATAGTGCGCTAAATAAGCGAGAATATGAGCGCTTAGTGCGTGTTTTTGATCGTATCCACCAAGTCAGTCATCTCAATAAGGAGCGCTGGGAGCCTGTACTGATTGACCGAGATTCATTTAACGCTTTCACCACCGGAGGTACCTACATTGTTGTACATGATGGCTTGATGAAGCAGTTGAAAAGTGATGATGAGTTAGCCGCTGTGTTGGGGCATGAGATAGCGCATACCGTAGCTAATCATGTGTTCGAACGTCAAACGCATCAAATGACAACGCTGATAACCGGTTCATCAGCGGCAAAACGCAGCGGCTATCAGGCGGCTTTTACACATGAAAGTGAGATAGAAGCGGATGAAGTTGGTATTTTATATGCGGCCTTAGCGGGGTTTGATCCTTATGCAGCCAGCCGGATATGGGCGCGACAATATCAGCAACAAGGCAGTGCTCGTGGACTTTTTTTCCATGACCATCCGGTTAATAAAGAACGTGCTGCGCTAACGCGTCAGGTAGCAGATAAAGTAAAGACGTATTATCGTCGGGGCCGACAGAACCCTAACTATAATGCTTTACGTGAAAATAATACCTTATGGCGTAAGCGTGATGATCAAAGGATTGCTGGCGACGGAGGCGGTCTGGCGGCTGTTTTAGGAACCGCGTTGGGAGCTTATGTTCAACACCAAGAGACTAAAATTGAAGCTAACCGACAAGCTCAACAAATCCAAATGATGAGAGCGTTAAACAGTAATATACGAGTATTGGAGCAGCGTAAACTCGATAACCATCGTTGGCGTGTTGTTTGGCAAAATAGGAATAACGTGTCGCTTGCTAATGTGGTCATGGGCGTAATAATTAAAGATGCCAAAGGCAATATAAAACGGTATGTTACTCATATTAAAGGCAATGTTGCTCGCGGTGCTCGGTTTTCAGGAATCTTTTCTACACCGGACCTTTCAATCGCTGAACTTAAAAAGCGGCAGGTTGCCTATTACTTAGATGATGCGACGCCTTATCGGTAAACTCAATTTCGTTTTGCATGCTCTTCTGGGTAATGAGTTTACTGTTAGGTAAATGCTGATGGAATGAGTAGGAGGAATGGACGATTGCGCCGTACAAGAGAGGAAGCTGAACAAACTCGGCAGGAGCTGCTAACAACAGCGTTACGCTGTTACGCCGAGCGCGGTATTAACCAAGTTAGTTTAAAAGCCATAGCGGCAGAAGCTGGTGTAACACATGGGGCTTTTTACTGGCATTTTAAAAATCGTGATGATTTGTTGATCGCTCTAGCACAAAGCATGGACCTGCCATTTGAACAACATCTTATTGATCAACTTCAGGCGATTGATCAGGATGCGTTGGCGGCTTTGACACATTTTTTAATTGATGTAACTAACGATATTTTATTCGATCCTCATGCACAGCAAGTATACAACTTGCTTTATAGCCGACAGCAAATGCTCCCGCAAAATGATGAGCTGATGGTTTTGTTGAGTGAAAACCGTGAAGAGTGGATGGGTTACATAAACCGATTTTTAAAACAGGCACGTAAGCAAAAGCAATTGCGTAAAAAAACGCGTAGTTTGCCCCTAGCCGAGATGTTGTTTGGAGAAATGCAGGGGGTTTTAGCTGTGTGTGACTCGTTGCACCCAGATGTCCCCGAGTCAGAAAAGCGGTTAATTACTCAACTAACATTTGAAAATACCATTCGCGGGCTGATGGCTTAACTGAGAAGCTCGCGTTGATAAAGCCGGTAAATGACTTGGCCGGCTTTTTTCTCTCTGTGCAGATGCCAGTTGGCAGGTACGGTCAACTGTGCCAGTTCTGCCTCTGTTTCAATATAGACCATCGCATGATCGGATAATAAGCTTAAAGAATCGAGCTGCTGGCAAATTGGCTCTACCATTCCTTTACGAAAGGGTGGGTCAAGAAAAACCAGGTCGTATTGTGCTTCTTCTGCCGCTTGTTGTTGCGTTAACCAAGTCGCGGCGGCTGTATTGATAATATCGGCACGCTGGCATTTAAGGGTTGTTAAATTATCCTTTAGTTGTCGGGCTGCGATGCTGGATTGATCAATAAATAATGCTGACTCTGCACCCCGGGATAACGCCTCCAACCCCAAAGCGCCGCTACCAGCAAACATATCTAAGCAGCGTGCCCCGCCTACGTGGTGTTGTAACCAGTTAAATAACGTTTCTCTAACGCGGTCAGGTGTTGGTCGTAGGCCTTCTACGGCAGGGAATGGTAGTTTTCTGCTACGCCACTCTCCGCCAATAATGCGTAACAGTGTGGTGGAAGCCTGAGCTTGATTAGTGCGCGCATTCGGGCGGCGAGGCGAGTTTTTTCGTGGCATGGCTACAGTGGTTCAATCAGTAAGGTCAGCGAGCGGTTAGGATCAAGCCACTCGTTAATACGAGTAATGACTTGAGCTAACGTAATATCGTCTAGCGTATCACGAAATTGATCGGCTGAAACGGTAGGGCGATTGTAAAAGAGACCTTGGTTGATTAATGCAATGCGACTTTGCGAGTCGGCGAGTTGATCTCTGTATTGTTGAACGAGCAATGTGCGGGTGGTGTCGAGTTGTTCGTTTGTGAGAGTTTGCTCGATTGTCGCCTTTAGGCGGTCTTCTAAGCCTGCTTTAAAAGGCGAATCCTTTTGCAGTAGTAGTGCGCGATACCCAATTGGCCGCAGCGGTTTTTGTACTAAGCGAAACTGTGTATCGCTATTGCTGGTTAGAGTAGCAAGTTGTTGGCCTAGAAGGTGTGATGCTACTAGATCAGTATCATCCATCGTGTTAGCACGAGCGGCTTGCCCTAACATGTATAAGTAGCCTGTTCCACGATGGGTTAAGTGAATAGACGATGGGGTGCTGAGTGATGAGGCATCTTGTGTATCGAGGCTTGCGTGCCTGCTTGATAATGCGGCTATTTGCTGTGTTATGTCTTGGGTCAGTTTTTTGTCCCGGCTTGTAAGCTCAAGCAATGCCAATGGTGGTTGCGAAAATATCTGTTGAACGGACACGGTAGATCGATACCCCGCGATTTGTTGCGTCAGGTTAAGCAATGCTTGGGCTTGTTGCTCGTTTTGATCTAAGTAGTGCTCGGCAGCGGCGCGTTTTAGTGCATTGGGATATAAATCAAACACATCTGTTATGAATGCATCAATTAGTTTGGGTAAAGAACCAGAGCGAATTCTCGATACGGGAATATGTAATGTGACGCGATCATCGAACCAATAGGCGCTAATCGCGGGGTAGTTGCCTAAGGCTTGGTTAAAAGCGTGTTGAATGGCATGTCGATATTCGGCCTGTTGGTAACTGAGTCCTGGAGCAACGGCATAAGTAAGGTGCAGCGCTGGCACGGTTGTTTGTTTTTGAACTACTAAATAAGTGTGGTTAGGCGTAAGTGTTTCGATTTTTGGCGCTTTGTCACTCTGATTGCTAAGAGAAAGCCATAAAATAACGGCACCCACCAATACTGGCATTAATTTGAGGTACGAGCGGTTAAATAATGGGGCGTCTTCTTTAGTCGTCATACGAGTTTACTATTGTCCTAATGTGGAGGCGTGTTTAATAACCGACGGGAGTCTGCGTGCTAATCTGATCATATGCAAATCGGTGTGCTAATATAACGGCCGTTTATGCATATTATTGAGAATCCCATATGTCGTATTCTCATTATAAAAAGCGCAGCATGCCTAGTTAAGGGGTGTGAGCTTTAAGAATGTAAGCAATTAAGTTCAAACGGATAATTAGCCACAACATGATTCAATTTGAGCACGTATCAAAGCGGTATGATCAAGGGCATGATGCCCTCAAAGATGTCAGTTTTACACTCAATGCAGGCGAAATGGCGTTTTTAACCGGTCATTCCGGGGCAGGTAAAAGTACTCTCCTGAAACTGATCATGTTAATGGAGCGTCCATCGTCAGGGCAGGTCACTGTGGCTGAACAAGACTTGGGGCGTTTAAGTCGCTCGGGTATTCCTTATTTACGCCGTTCTATTGGTGTGGTTTTTCAAAACCACCAACTGCTCTCTGACCGAACTGTCTTTGATAACGTAGCGTTACCATTGCATATCAGCGGATACTCGCCAGAAGACGCCGCTCGTCGAGTGCGTGCAGCCTTGGATAAGGTGGGGCTATTGGCTAAAGAAAAAATGAACCCGCTAGCACTTTCCAGTGGTGAGCAGCAGCGTGTCGGTATCGCCCGCGCTATTGTGCATAAACCTAAGGTGTTATTGGCGGATGAGCCTACGGGCAACTTGGATCCGCAGTTATCCCAAGAAATTATGCGGTTGTTCGAACAGTTCAACCGTGTTGGAACAACCGTGCTGGTGGCCAGCCATGATGTATCCCTCATCTCTAAAATGCGCCATCGTATGTTGGTGCTTAAAGAAGGGAGGCTGATTGGCGATGAATAAACCGCGTGGAGCTGTTCGAATAGAACCTAGTATATCGGGAGCGCGTGACGAAAAAGCCAAAAGAGAGCCCGAGCAAAAACAGCCAGCTAAGCCTCGTGGAGCAAAGCAACATAAAGTTGATTTAAAAGGGCACGGGGAAAGTTGGGCGCGTCATCACAGTAATGTTTGTAAAAGCTCACTTAAACGCTTGCTATCTACCCCCATGGTCACCTTGATGACGGTGGCAGTATTGGCGATTGCGCTGACACTTCCTGGTTTTATGTTTTCGGCGTTGGCGAGCCTCAAAACACTCACCCAAGGTTGGCAGGGTGAAACCCGTATCACGCTCTATCTGCAAGCGTCGTTGAGCGATGAAGAGGCTGATCGCTTTGGTCGTTCGTTGCTCTTACGCGAGGATATAGCGGCTATTGATATGATTAGCAGTGACCAAGGCATGCTCGAGTTTAAAAAGTATGCAGGGTTTGGTGATGTGCTTGAGTCACTAGACAATAACCCGCTACCGGCCGTTATTATGATTTTACCTAAATCGACCAGTGCAGCTGATTTGGGGATTCAACGAGCAGCTTACGAAGCCATGCCAGAAGTAGAGGATGCCATCCTTGATATGGAATGGCTACAGCGCTTAGAAGCGATTTTAGCGGTGGCTCAGCGTTCTGTTTTTGTATTGGGCGTGCTTTTAGGGTTGGCTGTTTTACTCGTGGTTGGTAATACCATTCGTACGTCGATTGAGAGTCGGCGTGATGAAATAGTAGTGAGTAAACTCGTTGGCGCGACCGACGCGTGGGTGCGCCGTCCCTTTTTATATACGGGCTTTTGGTATGGTTTAATGGGCGCTGCGCTCGCTTGGTTGATGATTCAGTTGGCATGGCTGATGTTAGAAACACCGTCCTTAGAGCTTGCTGAGTTGTACCGAAGCCGTTTCGAGTTGAGCGGCCTTGGCTGGATTGGCACCGGTATTTTATTGGTGTCGAGTGTTATGCTGGGCTGGTTAGGAGCTTGGCTATCGGTTCGTCGACATTTGCGCGATATAGAGCCTCGCTAAGCAATGTATAGTCGTTGTAGAGCATATTGATAGCTTAAATGATGTGGTTTTTTGTTTGTTAGTCGATTGAAATGGGAACGATGTGTTGATGGCTTGATCTTTTGTGGATCTGCCGCTATCTTTTCCAGTCCCTGATGGAAAATACAGGGAACTTTACACCGAATTTTGCGTCATATAATCGGTTAATGAATTAACGAGGTTAGGATTTAATGGGCAATAGTTTACAACTCTTAGAGCACGTATCTCCGGGGCAAAACTTGGATGCATACGTACAAACAATCAGCACGATTCCTGTGTTGAGTGTTGCTGAAGAGCGCGAGTTGGCTGACCGTCTGTTCTATCAGAATGATCTTGAAGCCGCCCGCCAGCTTGTCTTGTCTCATCTACGCTTTGTTGTACATATTGCGCGTAGTTATTCAGGTTATGGCTTACCATTGGGCGATCTTGTCCAAGAAGGTAACGTTGGCTTGATGAAAGCGGTTAAACGCTTTGATCCTAGCATGGGCGTGCGCTTGGTATCGTTTGCGGTTCATTGGATTAAAGCTGAGATGCATGAATATATCTTGCGTAATTGGCGTATCGTGAAAGTCGCAACGACTAAAGCACAGCGTAAATTATTCTTTAACCTGAGATCTCAGAAAAAAAGCTTAGGCTGGATGAATACAGCTGAAGTAAAGGCTATTGCTGAAGATTTGGGTGTTGATGAGGTTACTGTACGTCAAATGGAAGGCCGTATGGCATCAGTTGATACGGCATTCGACGCACCAGTCAGCGATGACGATGATGCACCTATCGTGTCTCCATCACAGTATTTAGAAGATCACTCAACTGATCCTGCCATGCAGTTAGAAGCATCTAACTGGGAAGAGGATTCGCAAACACGTCTAATGGGTGCAATGGAATCACTTGATGAGCGCAGCCGTGATATTTTGGCTCAGCGTTGGTTAAGTGATGAGAAATCGACACTCCATGAACTGGCTGCGCAGTATCAGGTTTCTGCTGAACGGATCCGTCAGCTGGAAAAAAATGCGATGAAAAAGCTCAAGGAAGCCATTGGCGCTGAGAATTTAGAGTTTGCCTTTTAAATAGCCTCCGTCATAAATGGGGTTGATTCCTAAATAAAGCCGCTTGTTAGCGGCTTTATTGTTTTCTAAGCCTAAGAGATTCCTTCCTTCGCATTAAAATTCGCCCATCAACGGTGATATACTTTCCACCCCCGTACATAAAGAGATTGATCATGACGGTCAGAATTTTCCTGCTATTCGCATCCATTAGCGGCTTTGTCGCGGTTGGCATGGGTGCATTTGGCGCGCATGCGTTGCGTGGGCTTTTGAGTGAGCGCCTTATGCAAGTGATGCAAACGGCGGTGCAGTACCAGTTTTACCATACGCTAGCTTTGCTCGCTGTTGCGTTATTGTTACGTCACCATACATCGCGCTTGCTCTCAGGCAGCGGAGTTGCTTTCGCTACAGGTATTATCTTGTTTAGCGGTAGTTTGTATGTGTTAGCGCTGACCGGTGAGCATTGGTTGGGTGCTATAACTCCGTTCGGGGGCATTGCCTTTCTGACGGGCTGGTTTTTATTGGCATTGCATGCATTAAGTAATCAACGAGGAAACTAGATGCAGTTTTATGTAAATGGCGAATCGAAAACGCTCAATGATAACGCCTGTTTGGTTGATCTAATTGAGTCGATGGGCTTAGTCGGTAAGCGCATTGCAATTGAAGTTAATCAAGAAATTATTCCACGTAGCCAGCATGCTGACTATCGTATTAAAGAGAACGATCAGGTTGAAGTTGTCCATGCTATTGGTGGTGGATAAAAGTCTGTTAGCGATTGATGATATGGCGTTTTAGAACATAAGGAAAAGATAATGTCTCAAGTGAGTGATTCGTTGGTTATTGCAGGTACAGAATATCAATCACGTTTGTTGGTGGGCACTGGCAAATATAAAGATATGGATGAAACTCGTGCCGCTATCGAGGCCAGTGGCGCTGAAATAGTCACAGTAGCCGTGCGCCGTACTAACATCGGTCAAAATCCGGACGAGCCTAATTTGCTGGATATCATCACGCCAGATAAGTACACGATTCTACCAAACACGGCTGGCTGTTATACCGCGGAAGATGCCGTGCGTACTTGCCGGTTAGCACGTGAGTTATTGGATGGTCATGATTTAGTTAAATTAGAAGTCTTGGGTGATCAGAAAACGCTATATCCCAATATTGTAGAAACGATTAAGGCCACAGAAACTTTGGTTAACGATGGCTTTAAGGTCATGGTCTACACTAATGATGATCCAATCGTTGCAAAACAATTAGAAGAAATGGGCTGTGTGGCCGTTATGCCGCTGGGGTCTTTAATTGGCTCTGGGCTAGGTATTTTGAATCCACATAACATTCGTATCATCATGGAAGCGGCTAATGTTCCTATTTTGGTTGATGCGGGTGTTGGCACGGCATCGGATGCGGCTATTGCAATGGAAATGGGGTGCGAAGGTGTGTTGATGAACACGGCTATTGCAGCAGCAGGTAACCCTGTGTTGATGGCTTCGGCTATGCGTAAAGCGATAGAAGCCGGCCGTGAAGCTTATCTGGCTGGCCGTATGCCGCGCAAAAAATATGCTAGTGCATCATCACCGCTAGATGGCGTAATTGGTTAATAGATTAAACTCGAACAAAAAGACGATATTTGATGACTGAAGAAAAGAAATATATGCGCACGGTGCGCAGCTTTGTCATGCGTGCCGGCCGGACTACGGAAGGTCAGCAAAAAGCGTTAGAAGAAGTATGGCCAGAGATGGGGCTGGAACTCAAAAATGGGGCGATTGATTTTGCTGAAGTTTTTGGTCGTCAGGCTCCAGTCGTACTAGAAATAGGTTTTGGCATGGGCGACTCGCTTATTGAGATGGCGACTCAGCAACCGGATAAAAACTACATTGGAATTGAAGTGCACAGACCCGGTGTTGGACGTTTGTTATCACGCGCTAACGAGGCCGGTTTAACGAATATTCGTGTGTATGCGGAAGATGCAGTAGAAGTCTTGGCTGAGTGTATTCCGGACAATAGTTTACATGCGCTACAACTTTTCTTTCCGGATCCATGGCATAAAAAGAAGCATCACAAGCGTCGTATTGTTCAGCCTGAGTTTGCTCAAAAAATACGCCAAAAGTTGGAAGTGGGTGGTTACTTCCATATGGCGACCGATTGGGAAAACTATGCCGAGCATATGATGGAGGTAATGACAGCCGCCGAGGGCTTTACTAACCAAGCCGGTGAGGGGGAATATTCGCCCCAGCCAGAGTGGCGTCCGGTGACTAAATTCCAAAAGCGGGGTGAGCGTTTAGGTCACGGTGTTTGGGATCTGATGTTCGAACGGACTCGTTAATCTATTGCTTTCAAAATATAAAGCCATCGTATTTGCGATGGCTTTTTTAGTGCTGTAAAGGGTCAGGTGTAGGGCGGCCAAACAAAAAACCTTGGAAGTTCTGACAGCCTAGCTTTTGTAAATGGACAAACTGCGCATCCGTTTCAACGCCTTCTGCAATTACATCTAAACCAAACTTGTTGGCTAAATAGAGGATGCTATCCACCAGTTCATCCCCTTCCTCTTCTAGCGACGCAATAAAGTAACGATCTATTTTTAGGGTGTGTACGGGTAAATCTCGTAAACGAGATAGTGATGAGTAGCCTGTACCGAAATCGTCTATGTAGATGTGAATACCCTGTTCAACAATTTGATTGAGTCGATCAATGATGCCATCTACCTCCTCGTGCTCTAAAAAAGATTCTGTCATTTCAAGAGCAATTAAATGGCTCGGTAAATGATGTTTATCCAGAACTTCTTTTATTTCTATTGAAAAGCGTGGGTTTTTCATCTGGATAGGCGATACATTGACTGACATGATAGGGCTATTTCCGGCGGATATTTGTGATGTTAAATATCGGCAAGCTTCATTAAGCACCCATTTCCCAAGCTCATGAATTTTCCCATTTTCTTCAGCAATCGCAATAAATTCGTCAGGTGTTACAGATCCTAAAGTAGGGGCGTTTATGCGGCATAATGCTTCTAAGGCGATGATATTTTGTTGGCTATCAACAATGGGTTGATATTCAACATAAAAGTGCTCGCCTAAGTCTTTATGTGAGAGCAATTCGGTGATTAACGTCCTGCGTTCAAGTGATACAGCAATGTTTTTATTAAAACGCAGTAACTCGCCGCGTCGGCCTTGTTTCTTGAGTTCGGTGGCGGCTAAATCAGCCGCTCCAATGGCATCATTAATGGTCTCGGCATCGTCAGGATAAACGGCGTACCCAATGGTGACACCCACTTGCATCATTTCGTTATCAATTTCGATGGGGGAGCTTATGCCTGAAAAAATGAGATGTAACACCTGATCTTTGCATTGTTCCCCAGGCAAGCAGAATACAAACTCATCGCCACCCCAGCGCGCTAAAAGCCCGTTGCTAGGAACATTTTCACTTAAGTTCTTAGTGATGTGTCTAAGTACTTTGTCACCTACTTCATGACCTTTGCTGTCGTTGATTTGTTTAAACTTATCTAAATCAAGAAAGTATACATGGAAAGATTGAGTATGGCTTAGCATGCTGGTGAGCTGGTTGATTAAGCCCGATCGGTTCAGCAAGCACGTGAGGTTGTCACGGCTCGCCATGTGTTCTAAAGCCGCCGTCCGTTCTTTGACTCGGCCTTCGAGCTCTGAATTTAACGCCAATATTTCAGCGTTTTGAGATTGTAAATGGTGCAGTAGATTTTCGTTCTGAAAGGTCAGTTTCAGAGAACCTACTATGAGGCGGTGGTTATTGGCGTGGCTAATCAGCATGACGATTAGAAAAATGCAGCCTAAAAATGTAAGGAAAGGCAGGGGAGTGGAAATCAGGAGTAGCGATACACTACAAGGTAAAAGTAAACTGGTGATATAAACACGACCGCCGATTTTATCCGGAGCCAGTACGGCTGTAGCCCCGCTGGCTTGTGCGCTAATGATCAGGATGGTTGAAAGCACCTGAGTATCGGTTGCATGGGGAAGGGCTGCAATCGCTATAGCAGCCCAGAGAGCACCACTTGACCATAGTCCTATCCTAAACGCGAATCGCCATCGTAATAATGATCCTAGGCTGATCTCTGGTTGCAGTCGTCTATGGGTTCGGTATGCAAACTCGACTAGAAACCGTAATAGCATCACGATCAAAAATACTAAGCCCCAGCTATTTATCCAAGTGACAGGGGACAAACGTAATAGCCAGAATACAACAAGTGTTGCAAAGGAATTAACCGCTAACATGCCAAGGTGGTTTTTATAGGCAAGAGCAATTAAGTTCTCTTCGACATAACTATTGTTAGAATTTTGTGGAAATGTCATAAGGAATGCGTAATTCCTATTAATTAATAAAGCTGATTTTTTTAATTATAGTTCAGTATTAAAACGCTGCTCATCGAGTGGTTGATTTTACCTTGCTTGTTATTCGGCTTATTTGTATCAAATAGCTGAACCAATGCCCCGCCTTTTAGTCAACCTTTTGATTTTAAGAGAGTAACTTTTAAATTAACTGGGTTTATTAATAACCGCACGCGGTGGTCTAGCTGCCAATGTGTGTTGAACCTATGTTAGGCTAAAAATACATTGATCACATACGGAGACTAAAATGGGCTTTTCACTGTCAAATATACAGCTCACCAGTGCCAACTTTACACCTGATGGCGCTATTCCCGTAAAACATACAGGTGAAGGCGACGATGTCTCGCCAACGCTTTTTTGGGAAAATATACCGCAAGGGACGAAATCTATTGCCGTTTTTTGTCATGACCCAGATGCGCCTAAAATATCAACTCAAGGGAATTACGGCTTTGTGCATTGGTTGGTATATAACATTCCCCCATCAACGACTAAGCTTGATGAAGGAGTGAAAGGCTTTGCTCATGGTGTCAATGATATGGGCGAGCACGCGTATAATGGACCAATGCCGCCAGAAGGCCATGGCCTGCATCGCTATTACTTTTGGGTATTGGCGTTAGATCTTGAACCTGCATTGCCTGACGGCTTAGATCTTTGTGAGTTCTTAGAAAAAGTAGAAGCGCATACACTAGGGATGAACCGCTTAGTCGGGACTTATCAGCGTTAACAGATAGTACAGCGCTTTATCGTGAATACCGACCTTCATATAATCGTTAAGCCATCAAAACAGAGCATAGATTCTTTTTGTTGGCTTACCCATTCCCAATAACCCAAGTCGGTGGAGTGCGAAGCAACTGCCTTGAGCCATTGCGCACGAGGGTAAGTCGAATCGTTGTTTTCGCCAAACGTTTCTCTCAAGAATACGCTGTCGATATGAAGCAGAGCATCATTTGATGGTTCAATGCTGAGCATTCGACGATCATAGGGAGAGTAGATGTCGCAACCGCTACCATCACCAAATTCACTTGCTTCGATCGCAAACAAGCGGTTTGTATTTTCATCGCACAATATAACTAGCTGCTTACCAGTTATGCTATCGGTTACTCGTGAGACTTCTGAACACTTCATGAGTAGTTACCTTTACACGGGGTGGTCGTGGCTAAAATGATTTTAAATTGTAGCAAAAAAGTAACTAAAATATTCATAGTTCCATTAAATCAATTATTTACGTTTCTTTGAGCCGATCAGCCCTTTGCCCTGTACGCCTGACTCAGTATAGTCGGCATTTTTATTTAAGATCCCATTTTCGGGATATGATTCAATTGTCTGTGGTTAAAGCATAAGAGAGTACATCGTGCAGTTATTATCCATCATGTGTGCAGGACGCCCATTACGTTTACAAGCGACGATGTCCGGGTGGCAGGGACTTTATTGGGATAACCATCTTGTCGCACAGCGAGACGCCAGCCAAGATCCTGAAAAAAATTCTGAACTACCCTTTACGCTGATGCGAGGGGAGGAAGCCGTTGAGTGCTGCTTGAAGGTGTCTTTGCAGTGGCAGCCTTTCTCTCTTAGCTATCAGTTAATGATGGGTGATCAATTGTTGGAGCAGGGCGAGCGTGTTGAAAAAGACATTGAAAGCCAGTCTGTTGCAGAACGCCCCAAAACCCCTAATCGCATCAGCCTTATAGGTCTGGGATCACTAGCGCTTAAGCTCTTTAAAAGCGCGAAAGTGATTAAAGTACTATTTGCTGCTGGCAGCTTGGCTGCTTATAGCTGGTTATTTTCATGGCAGTTCGCTTTAGCGCTTATTGCTTGTTTAGTCTTTCACGAGTACGGGCATATTCGTGCGATGAAGTATTTCGGGATGCGTACTAAAGGCATTTACTTAGTGCCTTTTATGGGAGGGTTGGCGCTCAGCGACGATAAAATTAATACGCGTTGGCAAGATGTTGTTATCTCGATTATGGGGCCATTTTTCGGCCTGCTTTTATCGATTGTTTTATTGCTGTTATACGCCATTACAGGAATTGAAATGTTGGCGGGCATTGCTGTCTTTAATGCTTTACTCAATTTATTTAATCTTCTGCCTGTTCTTCCTTTAGATGGGGGACACATTTTAAAAAGCATTACGTTCTCGATGAATTCATTAGTTGGCCTTATCGCGTGCGTTTTAGGAGCGATCATCGGCATTTTGTTAAGCTATAGCTTTGGTATGGCACTCTTGGGCTTTTTGCTGATTATTGGCAGTATAGAAATACTGGTCGAGTGGCGTGGTCGTCATGCGAGCCAATTGTTGCCATTAAATCGATATGCACAAAGTGTATCGGCGGCTTGGTATGTGGTTACCGTAACAGGCTTGTGCGCCATTATTTGGATGGGCGGCCAATCGGGTAACGAAGCCCTGGCTTTGCCTTTGAAGATTTTAGGTAGTTAATGCGCCTTTCTCAGTATGTAAGTATCGCAGGCGCTTGCTCTAAGCGGGCCGCTAACCGTTTGATATCGGCGGGAAAGGTATGCGTAAATGGTGTGCTTGCTGATAACCATACCGTAATCAATGGCAGTGAAAGCATCACGTTGGGCGGCCAATTAATAACGCTGCCCGATCACTTTAGCTACGTTATTTATAATAAGCCTGTGGGGATAGATTGTAATTATCGTTCTCAAGATCCAGCGAGCCTAATTAACCATCTCGATTTGCCTAAGCGATTGTTTCCTGTAGGCCGTTTGGATAAAGATTCGCATGGTTTATTGCTACTGACCGATGATGGCGGTTTATGCCATCGGTTACTGTCTCCTGAATTCCACTACCGCAAAACTTACCATGTAAGTGTTAGGCCTCATTTTAACAAGCCTGATATAGATGTGCAGTTCTGTCGTTTAATGGAGCAGGGTGTTGATATTGGCCAAGCTGTGACCTTGCCCTGCCGTGTGCAATTGTTAGGGGCTAACCGCTTTGAGATTGTCCTGACGCAAGGCCTTAATCGTCAGATACGTAAGATGAGTAGGGCGCTGGGTTATCATGTCATTGACCTGCAACGGGTTGAGATTAGCGGTTGTAAATTGGGGGAATTACCTGAGGGGAAGTGGCGCTCGCTTAGTGATAAAGAGGTGGAATTGTTAGTCAATTAGCCTCTTGTCAGCGGTTTATAGACAGGAATGTCAGCGCAGGGTAAATATTTGTTAAGTTTCGTAAAATAAAATTTAGTAACGAAAATTACAAAAAATGCAGATAAAGTCTTCTAAATCCTCGCTCTTTCTTTGAAAGTAGCATGACAACTAAGCGTAGACAAAGTTTCTCAATCATACAAATCTATTGATCATAAAAACGCGAATCATTATCATTAGTAAGTCGTTATTGATGTAGATACATATGTGTATCCGCAAATGTAAATAAATGGAGCTGCTAGTGAGCACTGATAATACGGTTGACGCCACCGCTATGGCGAATGAAATAACAGCAAATGGACCTGCTCCGACAGGTACAGTAGCCCCTGCAGAAACAGACTCTAGTGTTGTTAATACCGCTTTAGACTCGACAAATAACGCTGCTGTTAACACCGTTTCGTCTGACAATGCGGACTCAGTTCCTCAAACGACCCTAGCCGCCGATACAACCGCGTCGGAAAATGGACTTCCAAATGATGTAAATGTAGACGGCACTATCGCTGATGTGGCTGCGAATACGCCAGTCGACTTTATGACCCAACTGCAAGACTTTTTGACGGTTGGTGGCCCTGTTGTTTGGATTTTGATGGGCTTTTCAGTTATCGCTTTGTGTATTGTTTTGGTGAAAATTTGGCAGTTTGCTTTACTGCGTCCGGAGTCGACAGGCGACGTAAAAAAGGCCTTATTGGCATGGCGTAAAGGCGAAAATCAAGAGGCGATAGCCGCGCTGAAAACTCGTCGCCCTGTCTCGGAAGTCACATCAATGGCTATGCATGGACTGTCGCGCACTAGTGCCGATCACAGTTTGCTAAAAGAAGAGCTTGAGCGTGTAGCAACTAACCGAATGAACCAGCTGCGCGCGTTTTTACGCCCTTTGGAAGTCATTGCTACATTAAGCCCATTGCTTGGTTTGTTAGGTACTGTTTTGGGGATGATTGTAGCTTTCCAGCAAATGGAAGCGGCAGGCAGTCAGGTGGACCCGTCCGTGTTATCGGGTGGTATTTGGCAGGCATTGCTCACAACGGCTGTTGGTTTAGTTGTGGCTATCCCCGTTGTTGCGATTCATACCTGGCTAGAACGTAAAGTAGAGCGTGTATCGGCGTTGATGAATGATTCGGTCACTCAAGTTTTTACTAGCCATCAATCCGTATCATTGAGTCGAGCTAAAGCAGAGGAGATCAAGCGTGCAGCTTGATCAATCTGCTCAACGCCGTCGTCGGGCGATTAGTTTAACGCCGTTAATCGATGTCGTGTTTATTCTGCTTTTGTTTTTTATGCTGTCGTCCAACTTTATGCACTGGCGGCAAGTGAACTTGTCGACAGCTACGCATGCACAGCCTGAGCAACTTGACCCTAAAGAAATCCGTGTTGTACGCATTTTAGATGATCAAGGCGCTCTAAACTTCGACGGTGTAGAACTGCTGCTCAATAACGAAGCGGGATTACGCGAACAGATAGCTTCTGACCCTGATGCGGTATATGCCATAGAAGTTGAAGAAGGAATTATGACGCAAACGATGATCACGTTGCTTGATACGCTGAAGCAATTGGGTGCTACACATGTGTCATTGGCTGGAGTTTTACCATGAAGCTCTGTAACGAAGCTGTGCATAAAAAAAATGATAGTGACGACAACTTGATTCCACTAATTAATGTCGTTTTTTTGATGCTTATTTTCTTCATGGTAGCAGGACAAATACAGAAGTCGGATGCCATAAAACTACAACCGCCTTCCTCGGTGAGTGAGATACCACACACTGAGGACAAAGCAACCATCTTGGTTGATTTATCAGGTGACCTTTATTTGGATAATCAGCCAGTGGACGAGGAAGGCTTAAAAGCGGGTCTAGAAGCCGCTTTTGCTCAATCGAAGACACCGGATGAGTTCGCGGTGCTGGTTAAAGTAGACAGCACTCTGCCGGTTAACCGTCTTCAAAATGTCTTAAAGCTGGTAAAAAGTGTGGGCTTGATGAAAGTGTCTTTAGCAACACGGCGTGGAGGTGAAACGTCGTGATACGCACGCATCATTGGATAATCATGTTCGTGGTGGCTATTGCCTTACACCTGTTGGTGTTTATCGGTTTAGCGCACTCCAAAACGGAAGGCGCTAAAGATAAGGGCGAGCTAGGTATAGAGATAGACTTAGGTATGCTAGGTGATCTGGGTGAGGCGCAAGAAACAGTAGAAGTAACCGCTGTTGAACCGCCGCCAGCACCTGAACCGGAACCAGAAGTTGAGCCAGAACCGGAGCCGGAACCCGAACCTGAACCGCCTAAACAGAAACCCGTGGTTAAGGTAAAACCTAAGCCAGAAAAGCCTAAAAAAGTAGTAAAGAAACAGCCTCCACGTGAAGTGAAGCCTGAACCTAAACCGTCGACTAACGATGCTGTAGTGACTGATTCCCCCCCTTCAGATCAGAAAACTAACAGTACGGTAGCTCAGCGAAAAGCTTCGACAGGGATAGGGCAGTCTCGCACCACAGGAGGCAACCCCGGCGCGTTGCAAAGTTATAACGCTTTGCTGCAAGCCAAACTCGCAAAATATAAACGTTACCCTATTGCCTCGCGTCGTCGCGGGGAAGAAGGTGAAGTGCGTTTACATTTTGTTGTTGATCGATCAGGTAAAGTGCTTGAACACAGCATTAAAGGTAGCTCTGGGTCTAAACGACTGGATGATGCCGTATTGAAAATGCTGAAGAAAGCACAGCCGTTTCCTCCTTTTCCGGATGAGATTACGGCGTCACAGATGTCTTACAACATTCCTGTGGGCTTTTACCTGAAAGATCTTCGTTAATAACTCGAAGTAAAAAATCAAGAAATAAACTGTCGTCCCTGAACAGCTCTCAGGTTTTGGGTTGGAATTAAGCGTGCTGGATTTTTAGGGTGTAAATACGTATCTAAACGTTATTGCGTCTCAATTGTATGTTTATAACAACCCTTTGCATTATGACTTATGGAAGGAAAGGTAAAACATGTCTCATCAAAAAATGGAAACAGCGTTTTCGTTACGCTCGGAGTTTGCTGAAAAATCTCCTGTTTCAAAGGCTGGAACGCTTGCTTTCGCTATTTCTGCTGCATTAGCCACTCAGGGTGTTTATGCAGAAGAAGTAACTCTCGACAAATTAATGGTTGAAGAACAAGGGATCGCAGCAGACGGAAACCCGTACGCTGAGCCTGATGCGCCTTATAAAGCAAAAAAGCTATCTGACTCGCGCCAGACTCGTGACATAGCTGATACGCCTCATACCATGACGGTAATGACTAAAGAGGCGATTGCAGAGTCAGGTAAGACAGAACTTAAAGACTTGCTAAGCGCACAGCCGGGTATCACGTTAGGTACAGGTGAAGGCGGTAACTCGTTTGGTGACCGCTACATTATCCGTGGTTATGAAGCTCGTAGCGATATCTTCACTGACGGTCTGCGCGAACCAGGTTTGATCACGCGTGAAACATTTGCGTTAGAGCAAATAGAAATTTCTAAAGGTCCAAACTCTACCTTTGCTGGTCGTGGTTCAACAGGTGGTTCTGTCAACACTGTGACTAAAAAAGCCAATATGGATGATACGTTCACAACGGTTGAAGCCGGTTTGGGAACCGATAAATATAAGCGAGTGACATTAGATACGAACCAAGTATTGAGCAGCGATACAGCGGTTCGTTTGAACATGTTATATACCGATTCCGATACACCAGATCGTGCGCCTGCCGGTGAGCAACGCCAAGGTGTCTTGGCTTCTGTTGTGCATCAAGCAACTGAAGATCTAAAAGTATCTGCAGATTACTATCACTTTAAGGCAGATGATAAAACAGATACGGGTTATGCCATTAACCGTACAACGGGTGGCGTCAATAAGTACGATCCAGCGGTACAAAACGGATCAGACTTCCAGCGTGGCGAAGCGGATGTATTTACTGTAACGGTAAATTACGATATTTCCGACGATATTCGTTTGGAAAACAAAACTCGTTGGGGTAATACCAAAAACGAATATGTAGTAACGACCTATTCAGGTGTCAGTGATAACCGTCCAACTGGTCTGCGTAACTTCACTGGTTGGCAGGATAATGATTACGTAGGCAACCAAACGAACTTCGTAATTGATAAAGATATCGCAGGCATGCGAAATACGATTGTTGCCGGTGTTGAGTATGGTAAAGAAAGCGTAAGGTCAGGTAATTACACAGTTGATACCACGGCAACAGGTGCTGTTGATGATCCATACAATATCGATAATGACTTCTGGACGGGTACAGTAACCAAAAACAGTGCCTCTTCTGACCTAGATTTAACAACAGTCTCTGTATACCTTATGGACACAGTGACCGTTAATGACTGGTTAGAAGTGTTTGGTGGTGTGCGTTATGACCGCTTTGACTACAAACTGCATTCTTACTCAGCAGATGAAAATTACAACTATGACGATGGTTTGCTTAACGGTCATTTAGGTCTTGTTTTCTCACCATGGGAAAACGGTAACGTTTATGCATCTTGGAGCACGTCGTCAAATATCAACGGTGGTGAAGCAGATGCCGGCACAAACTGTGGCTATGGCGGTTTGTGTAATGCCGACTCAGATGCCTATAAGAATGTTAAACCTGAGGAATCCGTTAATTTAGAAGTGGGTACCAAGTGGAACTTGATGGATGAGCGTCTGCTATTAACAGCTGCACTTTTCCAAACCACAAAAGATAACGTTCTAGAAGGGGCTGATTACGATACAGCCGGTTCGGGTAACACAGGTGAGAACCGTGTGCGTGGTATTGAGTTAGGGTTGTCGGGTAACATCACGCCAAAACTGAGCGGTCAGTTTGGTATGGCGATCATGAGCTCTGAAATCCTAGATTCATATTATGATGGAACACAGGCTCTATCAGGCCGTGGCGGTATTACGTATCCTAATTACATTGGTTACGATAAGCCAAACTTCGCTGATAAGAGTGCAAACCTTCAGCTTCGTTATCAAGCAACGCCACAGTTCGCCTTCGGTGGTACTGTGACATACTCAAGCGAAATGTCGGGTGGTCAGCCTGATGGCGCAGCCAGCGATTCGATCAAGCTACCAAGCTATACAGTTTACGACATGTTTGCTACGTACGATTTCTCTCGTAGCTTATCGGTAACGGCTAACGTGCAAAACTTAACTGATGAAGAGTACTACACAGCGGTTTACCGTGGTGGCAGTATCGTTTACATCGGTGACGGTCGCTCTGCTAAAGTATCTTTGAAATATAAGTTCTAATCGTAATTGAACGAATAAAGGGGGGCTTGTGCCCTCCTTTCTTGTTATTTTATCAGTCAATGTATTAACCGATTGGGTTTAAAAGAGCGCTATGATCATTCCTATTCATCAAGTCTTTACCCGTGAGCAGGTCAGTCAAATACGCGGTTATTTGGACGATGCAGAATGGGTTGATGGAGCCGAAACCGCAGGTGCACAGGCTTCCTCTGTTAAGCGTAATCAGCAGTTGTCTCAAGACTCAGCCTTATGTCAGCAATTAGGAGACGTGGTACTTGATGCGTTAGCGCGTCACAGCACCTTTATTTCTGCCGCTTTACCTCAGAAAATTTATCCGCCGTTATTCAATCGTTACAGTGTCGGTGAAACCTACGGTTTGCATGTGGATAATGCAATACGGGTAGTGCCGGGGACCGCTGTACGTGTTCGTACGGATCTATCAGCTACTCTGTTTTTAAGTGATCCTGAAGAATATGAGGGAGGCGAACTGACCATTCAAGATAAATTTGGCTCACATCAAGTTAAATTATCGGCGGGTGACATGATCCTATATCCGTCAACTAGCTTACATCGTGTCGAACCGATCACCAAAGGGCAGCGAGTGAGCTCTTTTTTCTGGTTGCAAAGTATGGTTCGTAATCACGAGCAGCGTGATGTGTTATTTGATTTGGATACGAGTGTCCAATCACTAACCAGCCAACATGGTCATGACCATGCTGACGTAATACGCCTATCGGGTATTTATCAAAACCTTATACAGCAGTGGATAGATACCTAATATTCGCTTGGCCCTATTTGATTCCACAATTTAAGAGTCCCTCATGAAGCATATACCTCAGGCCGCTTTATCTGAAATCCCCTCTCATTTAGTCAGCGTGAGCGATTACGCGAAGCATGCTAAGTCGTTTATTGCCGCTGATATTTACGAGTACATTGTCGGAGGAGGGGCGGATGAGGTGACCTTGCGTCGTAACCGGGACGCTCTGGATAACATTTTGATTATGCCGCAAGTGCTAACAGACTGTACTCAAGGTTCCACAAGTTTTACATTGATGGGAGAGACATTTCGTCATCCCATCATGCTAGCCCCTGTTGCATTTCACCAACTAGTGCATCCCGCCGGTGAAATAGCCACGGCGCAGGCATGCAGCGTATTAGAAACCGCGATGACTGTGAGCACATTGGCATCGCAGCCGCTAGAGGCTATTGCACAAGAATTGACAGGCCCCAAGTGGTTTCAACTTTACGTTCAGCAAAGCCGAGAGTTTACCTTACAGCTAGTTGAGCGTGCCCAAGCAGCGGGCTTTACCAAATTAGTGGTTACGGTTGATGCGCCACTACACGGGATTCGGAATCGAGCACAGCGTGCTGGCTTTGAGTTACCAGAAGGGGTCGAAGCTGTTAATTTGCGTGATCGGCCACCGTTACCAAGTCGAGTTTTAGAGCCGTCACAGAGTATCGTTTTTCAAGGCATGATGTCTGAAGTCCCAACTTGGGATGATATCGCGTGGTTATTAACTCAAACCAAAATGCCAATTATTCTTAAGGGGATCTTAAGTCCTGCCGATGCTTTGCGGGCTAAACAGATGGGAATAGCGGGTGTGATTGTTTCTAACCACGGTGGTCGTACCCTGGATTGTGTACCTTCAGCTATTGAGATGTTACCCCGTATTCGAGAGGTGGTGGGCTCAGAGTACCCGTTATTACTGGATGGCGCTATTGAACGTGGCACGGATGTATTTAAAGCGATGGCCTTGGGTGCTAACGCTGTTATGTTAGGCCGCCCTCAGCTGTATGCCCTATCGGTGGCGGGCGCATTGGGGGTAGCACATATGTTACGTATTATTCGTGAAGAGTTAGAGGTCACTATGGCCTTGGCCGGTGCCCCAACAATTAACAGCATATCTGCAGAGAACCTAACCCTAGGCTAGGTTTGCGTTGAGAGGCTTCAATCACTTTTTAATACTAAAGCATTGAGCCTTCATGCCGATGATTGATGCTAACGAGCGCATTTAGCGCAGCACATTCATTTGAGGTAATTGCTTTATGAAGGTATCGCATCGAGTCGCGCTGCTGTCGACAGTTATTGTCATCGTGGCCTTTTCTATATTTTCTATTGTACAGTTTATTAGTGTTCGAAACACGCTCTACCAGCAAGCTGAAATAAGCACCCAAGAAGCTTCTAAAGCGTTGTCAGCACAAGTGACAAACTGGCTTAATGGAAAAATGGCATTGATAGACTCCCTACGGGACATTATTGATGTCGAGTACAGCGAAGAGCGAGTACAGTCATTGTTTTTGGTGCCAAAACTGTCGGAAGAGTTTCTGATGGTTTTTGCTGGTAAGGCATCAGATGGCACGTGGATTTCCAACGATAAAAGCTGGTCCTCGGATAAGGATGCGCGTCAGCGCCCTTGGTATGCCTTAGCTCAGTCACATTCACAAACTGTATTAACTGACCCATACGTCGATATATCTACCAAAGAGATCATCATTTCGGCTGTCACTAAGTTGAGCGATAATGGTCGCTCGCGTGGTTCATTCGGTGGTGATTTAAGTTTGAAAGTTGTATCGGATGCTGTAAACACACTTAACTTTCATGGGAAAGGTTATGCATTCTTGATGAGTGCTGACGGGACTATTATTTCCCATCCCAATACTGAATTAAACGCAAAATCGGTTGATCAATTGTTTGAAGGGCAACGGCCTAACTTTACGTCGACGATGCAAGAATCAACGGTTGATGGTGTTGATGTATACACCCTTTTTGAGCCGCTCACCGGCTTGTCCAGTAAGGAATGGTTTATTGGGGTGGTATTAAATAAGTCGCTTGTTATGGCCGAATCGCGCCATTTAGGATGGCTAGCTGTTGCTTCAACCATTATTAGTGCATTGGCTTGCTCGCTTATTCTTTATTGGGTAGTTACCCGTTTACTTAAGCCTTTGGGTTACTTAAATGGCTCTTTGGTGGAAATAAACCAAGGTGAGGGTGATCTTACCAAGCGCTTAGCCATAACCAGTAAAGACGAGTTTGCGTCCGTCTCTGGTGAGTTCAATCAATTCATTGCATATTTGCAAACGTTAATAGAGCAAATTAAGCGCACATCATCCGCTGTAAGGGAAAAGTCGGGACAAATAGCGGCGTCGGCTTCGGAGTCCGAAAAAGGCTTGTCCAATCAGTTGTTTGAGCTGGAACAACTGGCTACAGCGATGAATGAGATGTCTTCTACGGCCCAAGAGGTGGCTAACAGTGCCCAGCAGGCCGCCGATGCCGCCGAATGTGCTGACAGAGCGACCGAGAAAGGGGTTTCTATTGTTGGCAATACAACCCAAGCGATTGATGCCATGGCCGCTGATATGGATCAGATTGTTGGTACGATTAGCGACTTGAGCGGTTACAGTGACAATATTGAATCTATTCTGACAGTTATTACCGGTATTGCAGAGCAAACCAATCTGCTAGCACTGAATGCGGCGATAGAAGCCGCTCGGGCAGGAGATATGGGGCGTGGTTTTGCTGTAGTTGCCGATGAGGTGAGAGCATTAGCGTCGCGAACTCAAGAGTCAACTGAGCAAATCAGCAACATGATTCAGCAGTTGCAGTCGGGCGTACGCAATGCTCAAACGACAATTAAAGGCAGTCATCAGCGCGCGGCAGAAACACGAAAAATTGCTAATGAGGCAGGTGAAGCGCTACAAGCGATCCGCGATAGTATTGGACAGATTGGTAATATGACGGTGCAGATTGCAACAGCCGCTGAACAGCAAAGTTGCACATCGGAAGAAATTAATCGCAATACGCTTAATATCCGAGAAATATGCCAACAAGTGTCCGAAGGTATTGCTGTCCAAGCCCGTCATAGTGAATCGATGAAATCAATGACTGAGCAACAAGACCAATCATTAGGCCGCTTTAAAGTCTGATAAGCCTATCACGATCAAAGGCCGCTGTTGGCCTTTGATCGTTTACAGGTTGCCCCTTTCACGAACTGTAAAACGCTGATCTTCAGGGGAGCCTCCTAGCAAACCTGACAATTGTTGACGTAAAGCAGGATCCCGGCTGAGTAATTGAGCATTAAATTGGTAGCCTCCTTTGGGTGTCAACAAAGCGCTGCCTGTAAGCTGTATAGGTGACTCTTGGTTACGAAAGGAGGCGCTGTAATTCTCGCCTTCACAGGTGACTTGCACGTCAATTATGCCAAATGGAAGCCCCATCATCGACGTGTTTTCTAGTGTCATCGCCCCTTGGGTTTGTCGGCATTGGTCGGCGCTCACCTGTTCTAATTGAGCTGAAACATCACTGCTGATGGTATTTAACAGAGGATTCCATTGTGCCAAGTGTTGCGTGTTAGTGTTAATAGCCAGAGAGCTGAGTGTAGACAATGACCAAACTTTGGCGGCTGCAAATCCCGTCACTGACTCGTTAATCAATGTGAAATTCCAGCCTAAGCCTCCTGTTAATAAGGCCATAGGGCTAAAGCGCCATGTGACCTTACCTGTGTCCATATTGCCAACCGATAAATCGGCTTCGCCCTGCCATATTGAGCCCTCAATGTTAGTGAGCTCAGCCCCTTGTAGTTGATCATCAACTAACGAGTATAAGAAATGTGCTGGTGTGCTGATGCCAAAACTAATAATAAAAATAAACAGGAGTAAAACAATGATACGTTTCATACTGGCTAGCTACCTGTGGTCAGCGTTAAACGTACATTAACGCGTCCTGCTGTTGTGGGGTTTAACTGGATCTGATCTAGGGTGATACCGCGAGTATTGAGAGAGCCTAGAACGGTTAATAACTGATCAAAAGACACCTGATCCGCCCACATGCTCAGCTCGTTTTCCTGGTTAGATTGTATGCGGTTAATGCTAATTTTTTGTCGCGTAAACGCTTGTGTTGCTTCTTGTCGTAGGGAGCCTGCTGCCAATGCATTGGGTGCATTGCTTTGTTGACTATTTAAGCTCATTGCTGCTTGTTGCATCCATGCCAAGTCGGCTTGTTTGCGTTCCAGCTGCTGTGTAAGTTGCTGCTGGCGTTCCAGTTGCGGGTTCACAATAGCTAACCAAATGATGAGTAGCGCAACAATCGGAGCGGCTATTAATAAGGTTTGTTGGTCCTTTCGATTCAGAGCGGCAAAGCGTTCTTTTAACATGTCGATAATCCTTATTGCGCTCTAATGGTTAGTAGACCGCTAACGCCATCTTGACTGCGGGTTAGTGTACCCAAATCGGCTGTTAGCCCAGCTTGCGTTATGGCGCTGTTTATTTGCTCAATCGTGGCGTAATCCTTGGCTTGTAATTGCAAGCGTAAGAGATCAGGAGATTGGCTAAAGCGTAAGTTTTGCACGCTCACACCGTCTTGTTTGAGGTGCGGTGCAGCCATCGCTAACCATTCAATAAAGAGCGCTCCGTCACCGCCTTGGGAAAGCTGTTTCAAGGCGCCTCGCATTTGACTAACAGGGTTGGTAATTCGGCGAGCATCAGGGAAGCTCGTCTGATAAATCCCTTTCATGGCGGTGTCTAGCTGATCAATTTGTCGTTGCATCTGCAGGTTATCGACAATAAGGCCAATAAAGCTGATGAGCAGTAACGCGGCGGTGGCAATGAGAGGAAGCTTAAAGGTAGAAAGCCATTTTTTCGCTGCATGTTGCGATTGGTATTGGTTACACAGTAAGTTTATTGGCAACTGCTTTAACGAGAAGTGTGCCGCACCGTGTGTAAGAAAGGCCTGCGGGGAAAGAGGCTCCGCTAATGTGGTTGATGCGAATCGAGCAGCTAATGCTTGATAGGTTGCAGGGCTGACACTGGCATGAATATCGGCCGTATGAAGCAATACGTGATCGCCTACTGGGATAGCTGTTTCACCGTCTTGCGTGCTAGAGAGCAGTTCAAAATCGGCTGTGATAATTGAAGGAGTTATGGCGTGTGCTGTTAGCCAATCAATCCAAGACTGCAAAACGCAATGCTCGATTGCTAAGCCTGTTATAGCTCCGTCCTTGTACTCCCCTGGCGCAACATGTATCTGCTCTATTGGGGTGCTGATTTGTTCCTCGATCATAAATGGCAAGCTATTCACCAGCGCTCGCTGCTTACTAGGGAGCGCTTGCTTAAACCATCGAACCTGATGCCCCGGTACAAAAAGAATAGTCATGGCCTGAGAGGCGAGAGAGGAAAGAGCTGAGAAGGACGTATTTTCTTCTGTTTGAGTGACCTCAATGGAGCCTTGCTCGGCGGAAGTTTTAGAGGCCGTGTTGTACAGCACCCAATCTACTTGTCGGGGAGGGAACTGCTGCGGGCGTATAAACAGAATGCTACTCAAGGGGTTACTCCATAACGTCGGCTGATAACATGGGTGGTGTCATCCTCATCAATGCGCAATAGTGAGATCAGCCGAAAAGGTGCGGTTCCTAAGACAACTTGTGTGTCTAGTTTAAAATAATGGCGCGCTAACGTGAAACTGGCCTCAACGCTATCATCGACTTCACTCAATGCTGGGTCAGCCCAAAATGCGGCTAGCTCAGCATAACCATCATCGGGGCGGCTCTCAATTACGCTGAGAGCTTGATTCTCGTCTAACTGGCCTTGTGTTAACACGCTCAGCAGGTAAGCATCGTCAGCGGTTAAATCGTTGGGGTTGATAGCCAGTGTATTATCGTCAGGGCGAATACATAAAAAGGGACGAATAGCTTGTTGTTCGTCTTCATTTAACACATCTAATGCGCCGAGTTCTGCGCTAGCCAGCATTGTGCTGTTGGGTGGTTGTTGTGGAGGTGTTTGACCGCTATAAAAAAGTGATTCGGCACCGTAGGGCGTTTTTGGTTGAGTATCTGGGTCGATCCAGTCCGCTGCGCGTTGTAAAAGTTGGGTAATGGTTGCGCCGGATATTTGGGCTTTGTTTTCGAGAAAGTAAGTCCATACATTTTTATTTAAGAGGCTACGCGCATCTGGGTTTTCAAAAGTAATATCTAAACTGTTGATATTAAGGCAGGTATGCAAAGGTGTGAGTTGATAGCTCACCATACCTGTATGACCATCGCCGCTAACGGGGAAGGTCACTTGAGTGTCTGTCGCTTCTAAGAGGCTCTTTTCTTTAAGATCAGCCAAGGTGCTTAAGGCGTAAACTTCCCCTCCTCGAGCGAACCAGTAGGCTTGTCGCATATCCTTTAAGGTGACATGTTGATTTGCGCTAAATTGAACGGTGCCTGTCATAGTGGTCGCTAAAATGGTGATGATTGCCATGAGGCCGAGCACTAAAATCAGCGCCACTCCACGTTGTGCCTTTGCGGGCGCACGGGTGTATAGGGCCTTCTTCATGAGTCGGCTCCGGTACGCAGCATGCTGACTAGCTCGAGGTGTTGCCAGCGATCACTTTCAGCTTCGAACCGAATAGCCCCCAATGGTGTAGAACCCGCACTCTTGGTTGCGTCTGAAAGTTGCTCACTCCAGTCCTCATAAAGAAAGTACAAACGAGCCTGTGATAAACGTGTAAAGAGTGTGTTTTGATACCAATGATCTTCATCAATAGGCATACCGACAGGGGATGAATATCGGACTAAATTATTAGATTCTAGGACATAACGAACGCGTTCGAGCTGGTCGCTGTTAAGGCTATTAGCTGGCCCAGTAGTATGTAAAGCCGAGGGCTGTTCATGCAGCCTAGTAAACTCTATCAACAAGCCGGGGACGCTGGAGTCTTCGGCGGTCAGGAGGCTGTTTTCTCCCCTGACAACCAGTTGGTCAAAGTCGCTTTGAATGATGCGTAAACCTCGATCCAAACGCTCTAACTCACTGGCGTGATCTGTAATCTGTTGGCTATTTTGTATCATGGCACCCAGTAACTGCGCGCTAATTAATCCAATAATTGCTGTTATAGCGACAGCTATGACAAGCTCGATGAGTGTCATACCGGTTTGTAACTGGCGGTCACGGTTACTACTAACCCGTTGCACTGGCGGCTTACTCGTCATGTCGAAAACCTGTCAATGTTGCGAGTATATAGTCGGGTTGAGCCGGTTGACTCACCTTTACTGTTACACGTTGGAAATTAGCAAGCTCTGTGGTTGCGCGTGTGGCCTTCCAATAAAAGCGCTGCCCGGCAAAGTTGATTTCACCATCCAGTGCTTCTTGCGTGCCTAGCAGTAGTAAGCTGAGTTGGTTGTGAGCTACCCAGCCAGCATGTTGGCGAACTTCAAGCTGTTGTGCTGTATCGGTAGCTTGGCCTGCCGTACGTGATAGAGCAGCAGCGGCCACGGCGAGTATAAAAAGAGCGACCATGACTTCGAGGAGCGTAAAGCCTTTATTCTTGATCATGGGCATCCGCTCTAGCGTAGGGATCAGTGAGTGTTGATGTAGTATCTTGGTCACTTATCTCCAGAGTAAAAGGGCTTAATAGTCCATCTGGCGCGGCTAAAATTTGTGGGCCTTGTGCCTCATCTGAAAGCCGTTGGTCTTCGCCTTTGACACTGAGGGATATCACCAATTCCGGTGGTAGTTCATAAGGTGACTCAGTTGTGATGACATTCCATTCGGAGTCGCGGTAATGCCACCGTTGGTAGCTATTATTTTCGAAACTCAGCCCGTACCAATTTTGTTTGGCTATGGCTTGTCGGCTAATCGTTAACAATTGTTCTCGTACTTCATCAATTGCATCGTTAGCCGTATAAGCGCGCTCGGTGGGGCGCAGCGTGAGCATAACTGCCGCTGATAGCAAACCGACGAGTGTGACAATAACCAGCAGCTCGAGCAGCGTAAAACCGCGCGAGCGTTGCAGGTTACCAGTTGCCGATATCGGCAGCTTGACCTTCACCACCGTTATCTCCATCAGCGCCGAAGGAATACAGGTCAAATGCGCCATGTTCGCCGGGCTGGACGTATTGGTAAGGATTACCCCACGGGTCGTTAGGTAGGCGTTTAATATAGCCGTTTGGGCGATAGTTCTTAGGCTCAGGGCTAATGGTAGGGCGTGAAGCCAGAGCTTCAATGCCTTGGTCGGTCGTTGGATAAACAAAATTATCCAGCTTGTACATGTCTAACGCTTGCTCTAGTGCTGAGATGTCGGCCCGGGCTTTTTCCGCCATGGCGCGGTCTTGGTTGTCCAATACATTGGGTGCCACAATAGCAACAAGCAGGCCTAAAATGACAACCACAACCATGATTTCAAGTAGCGTAAAGCCGCGTTCTTTTGTACGCGGGTGGACGGGCTGTTGTGGTTGCCCAAGTGTTGTGTTCATTGTTAACTCCTTTCTCATTAAACCTAAAAGCGAAGCCGCTTAGCAGATTTAGAACTGTGTTAAGTTATTGAGCTGTAAAATAGGCAATAAAATGGCGAGTACAATGGCGAGTACCAGTACGCCAAAAACAATAATCAGTAACGGCTCTAGCAGCTTTGTGGTGATATTGATCATGCCTGTTAGTAAGTTCTCTTGTTGACGAGCGGCATGCTCAAGCGCTGTGCCGAGTTCTCCACTGTGTTCGCCGTTAGCAATCATGTAGACGGATATAGGCGGGAACACCCCGCTATCATTTAACGTTTTGCTGAGCAATTGGCCTTCGCGGACTCGGTCCGTAGCCTCGCTTACGGCGTTACGTATGACGCGGTTGTTTAAGGTTTCTTGGCTTATCCGTAACGCGTCGAGCAGCGGGGAGCCACTGGTCACCATTATACTGAGCGTGTTGAGTAATCTAGCCGTCTCTAAGTTAGTAATAAGGTTGCCTAAAATAGGTAATTTGAGCATGCCTGCATGCACGCGCAATCGAAATGCAGGCTTTTTAAGACAATGTCGCCATACCCAAATGCCTGCAAATACGGCGACAAGAACCATCCAGCCTTGATGGATGATGAAGTCTGAGCTGGCAATCATGATACGTGTTAGCAAAGGAAGCTCTTGTCCACGGCCATCAAATTGTTCGACGACTTTGGGGACAACATAGGCCATGAGCAGCGTGATCACACCTAAGGCCACAATGGTGAGCACGATGGGGTAAATGGCGGCCTGCGATACTGTGTTGCGCAACTGTTGTGTGCGCTCGGTATAGTCCGCTAGTCGCATCAGTACTTTAGCGAGATCACCAGAGTGCTCACCGGCTGAGATTAAGGCGCAATAAATCGGTGGGAATACGCGTGGGTGATCTCGCAAGCTGTCCGCTAGCGTATGCCCTTCTAAAATTTTGCTACGTACCGCTTGTAGTGTGCGTTTAAGTGCTTTGTTATTGGTTTGGTTTGCACTCACCTGAATAGCTTCCTCTAAGGGGGTTGCTGACTGGATAAGCGCGGCAAATTGTTGGGTGAAAAGTGATAAATCGCGAGTAGAAACTCGGACGCCGCCACGTTTGCTTGTGGTGCCTCGTTTATGGTTTTCGTACAGATTAATAGGCATTAACTGCTTGTCGCGCAATTGTTGGCGAGCATGTCGTTCAGAGTCGGCGTCTAGAAACCCTTTAAGCTTTTTACCTTGAGGGTTAACGGCTTGGTATTCAAAGGATGGCATGGTCGGCAGACTCCTTGACCATACGAAGTACTTCCGCCGGTGAAGTTACACCAGCAAGTACCAAATCCCGACCTTGATCCAGCATGGTTACCAAGGTTTTGTTAGCGTATTCCGCCATTTTATGTTCGCCTGCGCAGTCATGTATCAAGCGTGACAGTGGACGGTCAATGACGAGCATTTCATAAATGCCTTTACGGCCTGCGTATCCCGTGTGGTTGCATTGGTCGCAGCCAGCATTTTCAAAAACCAGACATTGACTAATTTGACTGTCGCCTAATGCGCGAGCATCTTCATCCGTGAGGCGGTATTGCGTTCGGCAGTGTTGGCACAAAGTACGCACTAAGCGCTGTGCTAACACTCCCTTAACCGCTGAGGCTATGAGATAAGGTTCTACACCGATGTCCATTAATCGGGTGATTGCACCCAGTGAGTCATTAGTGTGTAGGGTTGATAAGACGAGGTGCCCCGTCAAGCTGGCTTGTACGGCGATCTGAGCCGTTTCCGGGTCACGTATTTCGCCGATCATGACGACATCAGGGTCTTGGCGCAAAATAGCACGTAAGCCTTTTGCAAAGGTCATACCGCTTTTGGTGTTTACGGGCGTTTGGCCGATACCTTCCAGTGCATACTCAACCGGATCTTCTACCGTAAGAATGTTGCGGCTGCGATCATTGATCATCGACAAGCCAGCATATAGGGTTGTGGTCTTACCTGAGCCTGTGGGGCCAGTTACCAGTATGATCCCGTTGGGTTGTGCTAGAAGCTCTGTTAACGAGGCCAGTGTATCTGACGGCATACCTAAATGCGTTAGATCCATGCGCGAGGCTTGCTTGTCGAGTAAGCGCATAACAACACGTTCACCATGGATGGAGGGCATAGTGGATATACGTACATCCAATGCTTTGCCTGCCATTTTGAGCGAGACCCTACCATCTTGCGGCACCCGTCTTTCAGCAATGTCGAGCTTCGCCATAACTTTAATGCGAGAAATAAGCAAAGGCGCTAGCGCACGGTTGGGTTTGAGTACTTCTTGTAAAACGCCGTCAACTCGTAGCCGAACAGACATGCTATTTTCGAAAGTTTCTAAGTGTATATCGGAAGCTTGCTGGCGCAGTGCTTCGGCAAATAAGGCATTAATCAAGCGTATGACGGGGGCATCGTCTTGAGCATCCAACAGGTCTTCAGACTCAGGAATGCTTGAAGCAAGGGCGTCTAAGTCGATAACTTCGTTAATATCGGAGATATTTTCGAGAGAGTTATCGGCGGCTTGATAGGCAAGACTTATGGCATCTTTTAGCTCATCAACAGGCACGAGTTTTAGCTGCATCTGATTTGCATAAAGCCGATCTACCTCTAGCAATGCTTCGGTGCTTGTGTCCGTGGAGTAGCTAACATTGGCTACTCCCTCATCGTTAATGAGGGCTAAAATAATATGCTTGCGTGCAAAGCTGTAACTAAAGGCAGGTTGAACGGCCATGGGATTAGAAATCTCCATCCAGCCGTTGGAATATGTCGCCTCTATTGTTAGTCGTTTGCTTTGTTGTGCTTGCTGGCGCTTTGGGTGTTGGCTGAGCCGGCTCTTTTGGAGGGGCCGCTGCTACTGGTTTGCTGGTATTTTCTTGCGGTATTGGGCTAGTCTGACTTTGCTCCCAAGCCGGTAGTGATGGGGTGTGTCCATCAGGGAATAAGTTATCTCGTTGGCTATTGAGCACTTGCCTTGCATGAATGTAATTATATTTTTCGCGGCTGATTTCGGTAGCCGCAAAACGATCGCGTATGATTGTTGGGCGTATAAAAACCATTAAGGTGCGTTTTTCGCGGGTGCTGGTATCCGAGCGAAATGCACGGCCAACGAATGGTATGTCGCCTAATAAAGGGACTTTATAGCTTGTGTCCTGTACGTCTTCATTAATCAGGCCACCTAATACGAGTGTCGCGCCATCATCGACTAACACGGTGGTTGATATAACGCGCTTGTTGGTAATGATATCGGAAGCAACAGCGCCTGAAAGTGATGACACTTCTTGCTCCAGTGTTAATCGAATCGCATCCCCTTCATTGATTTGCGGCGTTACTTTTAGCATAACGCCAATGTCCTTTCGCTCAATTGTTTGGAAGGGATTGGTATTGTCCGAGCTAGCGGTAGATCCGGTGATGATAGGTACTTCTTGGCCCACTTGAATATACGCTTCTTCGTTATCCATGGTGACTAGGCTAGGTGTTGATAATACGTTTGAGTCGGTATCTTCGTCTAACGCGTTCAAAAAAGCGGCAAAACTAAAGCCATTACTATTGAACTGACCAATTCCCACGGATAAGCCGTTCCCAACGAGGGAGGTTGAAGCCGAGTCAGACGTTGCCGCGGCCACAATATCTACAATGCCTGAGGTGTTGTCTGTGGATAAGTTGACGGCGCCTAGCGGTGTGGTTGAGCCATCATCGGCATCAAAAAATAGCCATTGGACACCTAGCTCTCGAGAGGCATCTTCTGAAACCTCGGCAATAATCGCTTCTACTAGAACCTGAGCACGACGAATATCGAGTTTAGTAATAACATCTTCAATGGTTTTAATAATATGTGGGCTGCCAGACATAACGATCGTATTAGTCTGATCATGAGCATCGATGTGGAGACTGCTCTGAGAGGTAGAGGCGGCGCTGGCCTGCTGTCCTGTTTCTTCTTTAATAATTGTATCGCTAATTCCCTGAAGTACGGGGACAAGGTCGCTAGCTTTGGCATATTTCAAATAAACGACACGTGTATTTGAGTTGGTTTGTACCTCGCTGTCTAATTCTTTGGCTATGCGCCCAATACGGCTTCGGGTGGTTGCGTCAGCCTTTACAATGAGGGTGTTTGTTCGTTTATCAGAAGTAATCATCGGCGCTGGACCGGACTTATCTTTCTGAGTCTCGTTCATAAGACTGGTAAGAATGCGCTCCATTTCACTAGCCGATGCGTTACTGAGAGGGATAAGCTCTAAAGTCTGGGAATCGGCTTGGTCAACTTGCCCGATAATTTGCGCTATGCGTCGTACGTTAGACGCGCGGTCGGTAATTAAAATGACATTGGAGGTGTCATACGCTGCAATAATCCCTAGGCGGTTGTCTATCAATGGACGTAACGTGGCAGCGAGCTGATTCGCGTTGACGTTGCGGACTTCTACGACGCGAGTCACAATTTCTTCGCTACTGCGTTCTGGTATGAGCTGGGATACGTCCGACCCTTCTAATTTAGCGCCCTGAGAGGGGATCACTTTTAATATATTGCTACCCGCATCCACGACGGAATAACCATTAATACCCAACTGAACGAGGAAAATTTCGTAAAGCTCTTGTTCTGTCAGTGTTGAGGGGCTTTGAATATCCACTTTGCCACGGACTTTGTCATCGGTAATGATTGTTTTGCCCGTCATTTTGGAGATGGTGCTAATAAACTCTCGAATATCAACGCCACGCATATCTAGCGTGTACTCTTCCGCTAAGGTGGTTAGGCTTGAGCTCAAAAGGGCTAGAGTAAGCAATAGCGGAGTAAGCGCGCGTGGGGTAAACATTTTCATTACAACTTGATATCCATATTGATTGCCTGGCCATCTCTGTCGAGTGTAAGGGATACAGAGCTAGCGCTTTGAAGCAGCTGGTAAAGGGAGGTGATATCCAGTGATGACACGGGAGTATTATCGATATGCGTAACAATATCGCCGGCATTAATCCCCGATGTAGCCAGTAATCTTTTATCAGGGCCGGCTGAAATTCGATAACCTTTTAAGCTCCCTCCTGCATTGACGGGGCTTAGCATCATAAATTTGCTCAATGACAAGGGGTTAGTCATTAAGGTGGTTTTCGGATCATTGCCGACTAGGCGACGAAAACGCGTAGAGGTTAAGTCGATAGTTTTGTCGAGCGTATTATCGCTTGCTACAGAAGACGTTCGGCTTTCTACGCCTTGGCTCACTGCTTTCTCTTTAGGTAGCAGGAGCTTTTCGGGCTCGCCATTATTGTAAATAATGACATGATCTGTATCGATTGCGGCTAAGGAAACTTCACGGCCACCTTTTTTGCCAATGATTTCATCGACAAGGTAAGCGCCTTGTTTTCCTTCGTAATTAATGACAGCAACGCTGTTGGTTCCGTGAACCAAGCCTAGCAATTGTATGTTAAGGCGCGTTTGTTTGATGTCGTCTTGAGGAGGCAGGACTTGGGGCGCTATTTGGGCAGCGATAGCTTGGCCAAACAGGTGCTGTTGCCTAATACTATTGATGGCCTCATCGAGGATTTGATGGGTACTTGTCGTGTCGGACGTTGTCCTGTTTACCGAAAGCGTTGACGACACAGAGTTTGGCAATGAAAGGCCTATAATTTTCCATGTCAGCTGCGAGAGTGCGATAGCGCATGCGCAAGCAATCAGCAAAAAAAGCAGCAAACTTATCCGTTTGAGTGGCATCTTAGAGCGGCATCCCTTTTAAAATCCTCGAGCTATGATAATTCAGACCGGAGATTCTTGCTAATTCTTATGACAATAAGATGACTAAAAGGGAAAAGGCTTTAAATTGTCTGTTTGTGGCGTCTTTTATGTAGCTTAAAGGTTTGTTTTTAACAAAAAAAGGCCTGGTTCCTTATGACGGAACACAGGCCTTTGCACATGGAGACTGATTAGCTCATTGGCTGCTCTGGACGCGGCCCTTTACCGCGTTCGCCACGCTCGCCTTTGTGCTTCATAGCATCTTCAAATTTGTCTAACTGCTCAGGGGTTAGAATCTTAGCAATGTCAGCTTTCATGCTGGCACGTTCATCAATTTTCTCGACGGCTAGGCTAGCTGCTAGCTCTTTAGCTGATTGAAGGTCTTGATTATAGGTATCGCTGGTTGAGTCTAAATCGCGCAAGGTTTCATGTAATGTGCGTGTTTTGTCCATCATTGCTTGGCGCTGTTCTGCACGGTCTTTGAACAAATCCGCTAGTGAATCTTGCTGCTCTTTACTTAGGTCGAGACGTTTAGACATGCGTTCAATCATGCGCTCACCAGGCTCTCCACGGTCGCCTTTCTTATCGAATTTTCCGTGTTTATCACCGCGAGGGCCTTGGCAGTCATCGCCTTTATGTTTGCCGTCGGCAAGTGCCAGTGTGCCCATCATTAATGTTGGAATAGCGAGTAAAGTAATGAGTGTCTTTTTCATGGTGTATCTCCTTGTTCAAATGATGGAGCTATTGTGTACCAAGGCAATGCTAAGTTGGGTTTCATGCTTGTAAAGTTAGGTAAAGGGTTGAAGAGGGCGTAGTTGGAGTGATTTTTTACGCGCTACAATGTCTTATATTAAGTGAGTGGCACATCTAACGTTGCCACGAAGAAAGGAATAAGCATGAGTGACGCACATATAATACTGGTTGATGATGACATCGAATTAACAGAGCTGTTGGGTGATTACTTAACCGCTGAAGGCTTAACCATCTCTATTGCAAATAGTGGTGAAGAGGCATTGAGCTTATTTAAAGAGGGTGCTCAATTTGATTTGGCGGTGTTTGATATCATGATGCCAGGAATTTCGGGATTGGAGTTGCTGCAGCAACTGAGACCATCCGTGCAGGTTCCCGTCATTATGCTAACAGGGCGTGGCGGCGATATTGATCGAATTCTCGGCTTGGAAATGGGGGCTGATGATTATTTGTCAAAACCCTGTAATCCTCGTGAATTATTGGCGCGGATTCGTTCGGTGCTAAGACGCAGTCGTCTAACGGAGCAACCAGTGGCTGATACCGTGCTCAGTTACGCTCAGATCACGCTCGACCCATCCCGCCGGCAAGTACTGTGTGGCGACGAGGTGATTGAATTAACCAGTGCCGAATTTAATGTGCTGCACCAGTTTATGCAGCATCCTGGGGAAATCCTGAGCAAGTCGAAATTAACGGAAATTGTTTTGCATCGCCCCCTAACTCCTTATGACCGGGCTATTGATGTTCACGTAAGTCGTGTTCGTCAAAAAGTGGGCGCTTTTTTGAGGGATAAGGAGTTTATAAAAACAGTCCGAGGTGAAGGTTATTTATTAGTGAGGGACGATGTTTAATGCGTCTTAATCGGCTATTTTGGAAAATCTTTCTTGCGGTTTGGTTAACGAGTTTGAGCGTTATTATCGTGACCGTCATCGTGATCGGTGAAGTGGCTGAACGTAATAGTGCCCGACGCATGAACGAGTACAGAGCAACAGAGATGGCTCAGATCATTATAGAGCGCTTAGAAGCTGGTGCTGTTTATAACCCAGATGCTATGGAAGATAAGCCTGCTGTTGATTTTGGTGTGCCACCACCGCCACCGAACTTTTTTGATGACCGCGATCGTCCGGTGAACGGCAAACGAAATCGCGCCCCTTTACCTTTGTTAATCTATAACGATAAAGGCAATCTGGTTTATGGCCGCGAAAATAAACAGGTATTTGCCAACTCACTTAAATTCAGCATAACGGCAGATACCGGTAAATACCGAGTCATTGTGCCTAGCGGTAAAGTGAGTAATTCTGTTAATCGTTTGCTGGGGTTGCTGTTCTCATTTCAGAGCGTATTTATTCTTATCGGCTCTTTAGTTGCCAGTCTGTTGCTGTCTTTTGTGGTTGTGAGGCCGGTTAACCGTTTGCGCCGTCATGTTCAGCAATTTCATAATGGTGATCATTTAATGCAAATAGAGCCCGCTTTGCTGGGGCGCGGTGATGAAATAGGTGAGTTAGCACGAGAGTTTGATGTGATGGCAGGCTATGTAGAACGCATGCTGCAGGGCCAGCAGCGCTTATTTGAAGATGTCTCACATGAGCTACGTGCTCCTTTAGCTCGTTTGCAAGCGGCATCGGGGCTGGCTGAGCAAAAATTAGGTACTGACGATAAAATTGTTAATCGCATGAATATGGAATGCGAGCGCTTAAGTCGCTTAATTGATGAAATGCTATCGTTAGCTCGATTGGACCACATTGATGCGCGCCAAGGGACATTTGATGTCGTGGAGCAAATACGCTCCGAAATCGATGATGTTAGTTTTTCGCAACCTGATCGGCCAGTTAAGCTGTTGATCGCCAATAAAGGTGATTCAAAAAGTCATTGGGTGGGGCTGGGTAACGGGGAGCTTTTTTCGCGTGCGCTAGGCAATGTTGTCGGAAATATATTAAAGCATACTGAACCGGACTGTCGTGTTGATATAGAAGTGAGCATTCCTAAGGCGCATCGTATTCGTGTCGTTATTACCGACTATGGAACCGGAGTACCTGAGGATACATTATCATCCCTGTTTGAGCCGTTCTATCGACAAAACCAGCGTACCAAAGGTTACGGTTTAGGGTTGAGCATAGCTAAGCGAGCTGCTGAACGCTTAGGAGGATATATACTAGCCGAAAATGTTGAAGGGAAAGGTTTATCCGTGACGATAGAAGTGCCGTCACGCTAGCGGTTAGTCTTTACGCAAATGCTGTGATCAGCGGAACAAAAAGCACCAATCTATCCGCTCTAAAGAATAGTGGGCGTACAGCATTGGTGCTTTTTTATTATTTTAGCCAAATAGCTGACTAAAACCGCAAGCGGCTATAGTGCGTCTGGGCCTGTTTCGCCTGTACGAATTCGAATAACTTGCTCTAAAGGCATAACGAAGATTTTGCCATCGCCAATTTTTCCGGTATTAGCTGTTTTAGTGATGGCCTCAATAACCTGGTCGGTCATATCATCATCGATAGCGACTTCAATCTTTACCTTTGGTAGAAAATCGACCACATATTCAGCACCACGGTACAGTTCAGTGTGGCCTTTTTGGCGTCCGAAACCTTTAACTTCCGTAACGGTCACCCCTTGAATACCTATTTCAGACAATGCCTCACGTACATCGTCTAGCTTAAACGGCTTAATAACTGCGCTGACCAGTTTCATAATTGTCTCCTTAATAGCGTCGATAGAAAGGATCGACAGCTAACAACGTCAAAATATAGTAGACCAGTATACCCATAATACCAGTGAAGTGAATCAATTCGCTATATACGCAAAAAGAGGCGCTAAGGCGCCTCTTTTAGTTACAGAGTCTAGGTATTACTTACCTTTAGTGAACTCTGGGTATGCTTCCATACCGCATTCTGCGATATCAGCACCTTCGTACTCTTCTTCTTCGGTGATACGAACACCCATGATGGCTTTCAGTACCAACCAAACAACCAGTGATGCAATAAATACCCAAGCAAAGATAGAGACAATTCCGAGTAATTGAGCACCAATAGTAGCGTCAGCGTTGTTTAAGCAAACGGCTAACAGACCCCAGATACCAACGACACCGTGTACAGAGATCGCACCTACTGGGTCATCAACACGTAGCTTATCAAGCGATAAGATTGAGAAGACTACAAGGACACCACCGATTGCACCAATCACAGTAGAACCCAATGCAGTAGGTGATAAAGGATCAGCTGTAATAGCTACTAGACCCGCTAGCGCACCGTTTAAAGCCATTGTTAAGTCGGCTTTCTTGAATAACAAGCGGGCTGTGATCAAAGCTGCGATTACACCACCGGCAGCTGCCGCATTCGTGTTCACGAAGACTTGAGCAACGGCGTTAGCTTCACCAACATCCGATAGCTTAAGTTCAGAACCACCGTTGAAACCGAACCAACCCATCCATAAGATGAATGTACCCAGTGTTGCTAGCGGAAGGTTCGCGCCAGGGATGGCGTTGATAGATCCGTCTTTACCGTACTTGCCTTTACGAGCGCCGAGTACTAATACACCAGCCAAAGCAGCAGCGGCACCCGCCATGTGTACGATACCTGAGCCTGCAAAGTCAGAGAAACCAGCTTCGCTTAAGAAACCGCCACCCCATGTCCAGTAGCCTTCAACAGGGTAGATAACACCTGTCATGACGACTGCGAATGCAAGGAAAGCCCATAATTTCATGCGCTCCGCAACAGCACCCGATACAATCGACATAGCCGTTGCAACAAACACTACCTGGAAGAAGAAGTCAGAGCGAGCTGAGTAATAAGTGTCGCCACCGCTACTTAAAACGGCTTCAGCTGTGTTTTCGTCACCGATCAGGCCGCCAAAGTTTGGCATAATGCCACCCGCGTCTGAGCTGTACATAATGTAGTAACCGCACAGCAAGTACATAGTACAAGCAATAGCGTATAGGGCTACGTTTTTGGTCAGGATTTCAGTTGTGTTTTTAGCACGAACAAGGCCTGCTTCTAGCATAGCGAAGCCCGCCGCCATCCACATGACTAACGCGCCACAAATCAAGAAGTAGAAAGTATCTACTGCATACTTCAGCTGGGTTAAGTCCCCCGCCGTTGAGTTTAAAAGCTCTTCCATCTCGATTGCCCTCCGATAGGCTCGATCTAATATTTGTCGTTATTTACAGTGCGTCATCGCCAGTTTCGCCGGTACGAATTCGTACGACTTGTTCAAGCGGCATAACGAAAATTTTGCCATCGCCAATTTTTCCGGTTTGAGCAGCTTGGCTGATAGCGTCAACCACTTGATCAGCGATATCATCAGCTACGGCTGCGTCAACACGTACTTTTGGTAGAAAATCCACAACGTATTCTGCACCGCGGTACAGTTCTGTGTGACCTTTTTGGCGACCGAAGCCTTTAACTTCTGTCACTGTAATACCCTGCACACCGATTTCAGACAGTGCTTCGCGCACATCATCCAACTTGAATGGCTTGATAATTGCCGAAATGAGTTTCATGGGTCGTCTCCCTTTTATAAACTGTTTTCTCGTATCACCAGCCCGTTTCTGGTCTGGTGACTCGAAACGGTTGAGTCTCACAAAGCAAAAGCTATACCTATAATTTTTTGTTGTTAGTAATCAATAGCTTAAGCGGTTTTGTTCGGTTTTGTGAGAGTTGCTTAGGTGAAAAACGATGCAAAGCAGTGCTCGATTTTTGTGCGCGCACCAATATGATGCTTGTTTGCAGTGAGCTGAAAATGTTGGGTTCAGGCAGCCGTAATTGAGCTATCATGGATTTGCTCAAAGTATTTTATAAATACAAGATAAATTAGGAGTTCTTATGAATGAAAAGCTAATAGATAACCTCTCATCCCAGTTTAGCCAAATGCTAAACACGTTCAATAATGGTGCAGAATTGCCGGGGCAGCAGCAGATGCGTGCACTATTACAGTCAGCCTTATCAAAAATGGACTTAGTAACGCGTGAAGAGTTTGATGCGCAATCAGCGGTGCTTGCGCGTACACGCGAAAAAGTTGATGCTTTAGAAAAGGTGGTAGCTGAAATACAAGTCCAGCTAGAGAGCGGCAGCGACACAAGCACGGAGAAATAATCCCAGGCGCTGCTAGGTAACAGAAATACGGTAGACGAAAGAATAGCGCAGAGGCTGAAATGGCAAAATTACTTGCATGGCTGCAAAGCCCGGGGTTGTACGCACGAGTTAATGATGCTTTTGCCCACATGTTGTCGCGCACCCGTGATGAAATAGAAGGGAAAGCGGTAGCCGATATTCATCCAGATCAAGCGGCTGAGATCCTCTCTATGATGGAGCGGGGGGCAGAGGAAAGACTTGGTGAGTTAAGTGAGCCTATCATCCTACCAGTAACCCCTGCGGTTTCGTTAAGCTGTCGCTTGATGTGTACGCCTCAGGGTGATCATTGGCTGATGGTTGCCGAACCGATATACCAAGCTGGGCATTATTCGCTAGGTAATTTAAACGATACCGAGCAAGTGCCTCGTTTGAAAACATCGTTAGATTATGTGATCTCTCAGGCTCGGTTGGATAATGAGCATATCGCATTGGTCAAACTATCGGTGGAGCGCTTTAACTGGCTGCAAGAAACGTTAGGCGAACAGGCGGCCGAGCAAGTCATGAGTGATGTGGCCGAGCGTATCCAAGTTGGGCTTCGTCGTTATGACACATTATACCGAATTCGTAATGACCGATTATTGATTCAGTTGCGTCATGTCGGTTGTGCAGAGGAGGCCTTACGGGTGGCAAATCGCTTAAACGAGCTGCTGGCGTATGCGGTTCGTGTTGATCGTCGCGAAATACACCTGTCTACGGCTGTCGGTATTGCCCTCGCTCCATTGCAAGCAAATGATGCTGGAGAGCTGATGGGCGCCGTGAGTCAAGCGCTGAAAACCGCTCAGCGAAGTCAGGGTGCAGGTGTGCGCTTGTACGATCCGACTCGCCAGCGCAAAGCACTGACTGTCGATGATTTTGCTCGGTTGATAAAACCTGATTATGAGCAAATGGCGATAGGCTTTCGCCCCGTTTATGGCGTTAGTAGCCACCGTATAGAAGTAGCCCAGTTAACTCCTTTGTTTAAAGGTGTACCTTGCTTGGGTAGTAATGAATCGTTACTGGCTCCTTTCTTTGAAGGTGAAGGTGGGTGGCAAACGTACTTAACATGGCTGTTTGGACAGTTAGAGCTACCATTAGCTCGTTTGGCTCAACACACGAAGTTTCAGGGAGTGGTTATCACGCTGGGAGGTGAAATTGTTGAGTTGCCAGGCTTTATTGAGTTTATGGCGCAACGTATCCATCTCCCAAAACCGTTACGTACTCATGTGATAATCGAGTTTGATGCGATAGAAACCCGCGACCATGAAGGCGTTTTGTTCGATATTGAGGCACTGGGTTATCGCATAGCACTAAACCGCTTGAGTGATTACTTACCCCCCATTCAACAACTGAAAGAGCTGGAGCCATCCTTGTTAAAGCTAGATGCAGAGCTTGTTGAAGACATGGTCTCCAATTTGGCTCGCCGGCGTCAGCTTGAAAAAATAGCGGATATAGCCGCGGATTTGGACATTCCGTTAGGGGCAGAGGGGGTTCAGTCAGCGGGGTTACGCATGCAGCTCACTCACCAAGGGGTTAGCTATATGCAGGGTGATTATTTCGGGCGCCTGTTAAGTAGCGAAATGCTCCAAGAACAACTTATCCTTGAGAATATGTGACAGCGTAGGCTGCATTTCTTGCCATTGGATAGGATGAGCATAAAGGAGAGTATTTGAACCCGGCGGTTGTTTTCTGCTATCGTCTTGATTCTATTGTTGTTACGTCCAAGGAAGGATGTATGTCCCTAGCTATTGTTCATACCCGTGCTCAGTTGGGCGTTGTTGCCCCTGCGGTCACTGTTGAAACTCATATGTCGCCTGGGTTGCCAGCGCTTAACTTGGTTGGTTTGCCAGAAGCGGCTGTTCGTGAGAGCCGAGAGCGTGTGCGTAGCGCTATTCTCAATGCTGGATATGAGTTCCCCCAACGACGAATTACTATAAATTTGGCGCCTGCCGATTTACCTAAAGATGGGGGGCGGTTCGACCTTGCTATTGCAGTTGGTATCTTGGCTGCTTCGGGACAGATACCGACAGACAATCTGCACAAGGTTGAATTACTCGGTGAGCTGGCGTTATCGGGTGATTTACGTGCTGTGACCGGCGTATTACCAGCGGCCGTTGCGTGTAAAAAAGCAGGACGTGCTTTACTGATCCCTAATGAAAATCGACAAGAAGCCCGCTTGGTTCGCGAGTTAAAAGTTCGTGTGGCCGATCATCTTTTGGATGTCTGTGCCGCTTTCTCTGGACAAAAAAAGCTAGAGGCCGTGGAACCTCAAGTTGAAATGCCTTTACATTCAATTCAACGACACGACCTGAGTGATGTGAAAGGACAAGTGCAGGCAAAGCGAGCTTTAGAGATAGCGGCGGCGGGTGGACATAATCTATTAATGAGCGGTGTGCCGGGAAGTGGTAAAAGTATGCTGGCGGCGCGCTTACCAAGCTTGTTGCCTACATTAAATGAAGATGAGCGCTTAGAAGCTGCCGCCATTTATTCGGTTGCTGGGCTGCCTGTGGATAATATTTGCCAAGGGGTGCGTCCCTTTAGAGCGCCACACCATACGGCATCACCAGCGGCGCTCGTTGGGGGCGGTAGCCATCCACGCCCGGGGGAAATATCGCTTGCGCATCAAGGGGTTCTTTTCTTGGATGAAATGCCCGAGTTTTCACGCAAGGTGCTAGAAGTTATGCGTGAGCCTTTAGAAACAGGCCAAATTTTAATCTCTAGAGCCTCCCGTCAAACAGAGTTCCCCGCACGTTTTCAGTTAATTGGCGCAATGAATCCCTGCCCCTGCGGCTATGCCGGTGATCCATCCGGACGATGTCGATGCACACCGGATCAAGTCAGACGTTATCAAGACAAATTATCTGGACCGTTGCTAGACCGTATCGACTTGTTTGTGAATGTCGCTGCGTTGCCGGCTGACACCTTGTTGCGTTTGGATGGACAGCCATCAGAGTCCAGTGCTCAGGTGGCTGAAAGGGTTTCGCAAGCGTTAGCTCGTCAGTACGAGCGCCAGGGGTGTCGTAATAATGTATTGGAAGCTAAGCAGCTGGATGCCATTTGCGATTTATCCGACAGCTCACGGGATACATTAGCTGGAGCTGCCGGTCGGTTCGGTTTGTCGGCGCGTGCATGCCATCGTGTATTGAAAGTGGCGCGAACTATTGCGGATTTAAAAGGCGATGTTGCAGTGGGACGGCCAGCCATTATGGAGGCGCTTGGCTTTAGAGAAGGGCTATCGAACGGCCGTTAATCATAGAGATTAGGTGAGGCAGTGTTACCGGTTGGCTGTAGTAGAAACCTTGAACCTGATCGCATTGATGAGCCTTTAAACAATCGAGCTGTTCTTTGGTTTCAACGCCTTCGGCAATAACCGTCATGCTTAAGTTGTGCGCTAAGGAAATTATCGCGCGGACTATTTCTACATCATCGTTATTATGCGGCAAGTTGGCAATAAAGGAGCGATCGATTTTAAGTGTACTAACCGGTAGTTTTTGCAGTAAAGCAAAAGAGGAATAGCCTGTTCCAAAGTCATCTAGCGAGAACTCAATCCCTGTTTTGCACAGCTCTTCGATGCTGTGACGAACATGTTCATCATTACTAAACAGAGATGATTCGGTTAGTTCAAATTCAAGAACTTGGGTATCAATATTATCGCGAGCAATAATTCGCTGGATGGTGCGTGCTAGGTAATCATTTTGAAATTGGCGAAACGATAAGTTGATCCCTAGTTTATCTAGGTAGCACCCTGCTTTCTCCAGTGTTTTTAAGTCCCGCCCTGCTTGTTGGATTGCCCAAAACCCCATCGGTACTATTTGGCCTGTTTTTTCGGAGAGAGGGATGAAGTCTGTAGGCATAATAAGCCCATGGCTAGGGTGGTGCCAGCGCATGAGTGCTTCAGCGCCAACCACTGCACCGGTTTGAAGATCAACTCTTGGTTGATAATAAAGAGCAAACTGCTCGTATTTTAATGCGGCCCACAAGTCCGATTCGATAAGGCCGTCGAACACGGGCTTAGGATCTTTTTTAGGCTCGTATATTGAGTAGCTACAACCGTGTTTGTGTTTAGCGCGGGCTCTCGCTTGGTTGGCGTGGTTCAGTAAGGTGTCGGGGTTTTTCCCGTGTTTGGGCGCGACAGAAACGCCAATACTAACCCCTAAAATATGCTCTTCACCATGAAGTTGGAACGCTGGGCGAAGGGTATCGATTAGCGAGCTGATAAGCTTTTGAATTTCGGCCGTTGTTTGCGTTTTATCGTTAACATCCAAAATAATAGCGAACTCATCGCCGCCAATCCGATAAACGGGGTTATTGAGTGCGCAGATCAATAAGCGATGGCAGAGGCTACGAATGATGCTGTCACCAGCTGAGTTTCCCATACGCTGATTGAAACCATGGAAATTATCGATATCAACAGTTACTAAGGCGGTCGCGCCTCCCTTTACCTGCTGATTGTTAATGAGTTTAGTTAGCGTATTGTAAAAGCTAGTGCGGTTTTGAACACGTGTCAGCCAATCGGTCTCTTTTAAGTAATGTATTTCTGCTTCTTTTATATGTGCTTGAGTGAGCAAGCGAAAGCTACGCATAAGTGCTTCTTGCGTAAGGCCGTTGAGGGATATGTAATCAGCAAAAGAGGCTTCTAATAACCGTTGACCATCGTGATGAGATATAGACGGTTGCACAAGAACCACAGGCTTTGCCGAATCGATAACCTCTTGATAAAAAAAAGCGCCGTCAGCTAGGGCATTGTCAGGTGTATCATAGATCAGTAACAAGTTGACTGAGTCTTGGATAAGTGAGCGCCTAACCGCCGTGAGAGACTGAACGATTTGGGTGTGAATAGTGGGCGACTGCAATAAACTGGTTAAGTGCGCTGTAGCCGAGGAATCAGGGCAATAAACCAGAACTTTGATAGGGAGAGTATGTGAATATCGCATTGCCGCTTTCTGGGTAGAGCCTCAGCCAATTATAATGACGGAACAGAACGCATTCGTCCTTTGTTTGTATATAATGCTGTACAGAGAATCAACTGTAACATGAAGCAGTAAGCCATCAAACAAGTGTTTTATATAGCTTTTTCTTAGTGGTTTTCCATTACCTGTCACCGACGCGAAACAGCACGAGCAAATCAAATGAGTAAGTTAAATCCCCGTCAGCGAGAAGCCGTTGATTATATTAGTGGTCCACTATTGGTGCTGGCAGGCGCGGGCTCAGGCAAGACCAGTGTTATAACACGCAAAATTGCCTACTTGGTTAATAAGTGCGGCATTGAGGCGCGATATATAGCGGCTGTAACTTTCACGAACAAGGCCTCTCGTGAAATGAAGGAGCGTGTTACGCAATTATTGCCCGGCAAGACCAAAGGGTTAACGGTGTCGACTTTCCATAATTTGGGTATGAATATTATTCGCCGCGAACACAAAAAATTAGGTTTGAAGCCGGGTTTTTCTATTTTTGATGATCAAGATACCAAGGCGCTGATCAGAGACCTGCTGATGCATCATGATGAAGATGCGGAGCAAGTAGATATGATTCGTACAATGATCTCGAATTGGAAAAACGAGATGGTGACGCCTGCTAAAGCAGAGAGTTTTGCTAAGACCCCGGAAGAAGTATTAGCTGCACGTGCCTATGATGCTTACATGACGCATTTACAAGCGTACAACGCGGTCGATTTTGATGATTTGATTTGGACTCCGGTTCGTTTGTTTGAAGAGCACCCTGATGTGTTAGAGCGCTGGCAGCAGCGTATAAGGTACTTATTAGTGGATGAGTATCAAGACACTAACCTCAGCCAATACAAGCTAGTTCGCCAGTTAGTAGGCCACAGAGGCGCGTTAACCGTAGTAGGTGATGATGATCAATCCATATACGCGTGGCGAGGCGCTCGGCCTGAAAACCTAGCGCAGCTGCAGGTTGACTTCCCTAGCTTAAAAGTCGTCAAACTTGAGCAAAACTATCGCTCAACGAGCCGCATTCTTAAAGCCGCTAATACTTTAATTGCGAATAACCCTCACGCCTTTGAAAAGACTTTATGGAGTGACATGGGGTTTGGTGATCCGCTACGAGTGGTGCATACCCGAAATGAAGATGCGGAATGTGAACGTATTGCCACAGAAATACTCGACTTGCACTTACGTAATCACATCCCCTTTAACGACTTTGCTATTTTATATCGAGGCAACTTTCAATCACGTTTGCTTGAAGTTAAGTTACAGGCGTTTCAGGTGCCTTATAAGTTATCAGGCGGTACGTCGTTTTTTGCGCGTGCTGAAATCAAGGATCTGATGAGTTACTTAAAAGTGCTTGTTAACCGCGATGATGATAATGCCTTTTTACGCATCATTAACTTACCGCGCCGTGAAATAGGGCCATCCACTTTACAAAAGTTAGGTGAATACGCGACAGAGCGTCGTGTCAGCTTGTTTGATGCCTGCTCTGAAATAGGACTTGAGCAGCGCTTACCAGCGGCCGCTGTTGAAAAACTGAGGCGCTTTACACATTGGTTGCATGAAAAGTATCGCCTTTGTTATGAAGGTGATCCTATCCAGGCGATTAAAGAATTGATTCAGGATATCGATTATGAAGGATGGATTTATCAGAACAGTTCTAGTGATGCAATGGGCGAAAAACGTATGCAGAATGTTTGGTTCTTGGTTGATTCATTACGCAATACACTCGAACGTCTGCAGGAAGATGATCCTGATGCCGGTGTGGAAGAAGCCATCGCGCGCCTTATCCTGATTGACATGTTGGACCGCCAAGAAGAGGAAGATGACTCGAATCGCGTTCAGTTGATGACACTTCATGCGTCTAAAGGACTTGAGTTTCCTCATGTGTATTTGATGGGTATGGAGGAGGAGCTATTGCCCCATCGCAATAGCATCGAAAATGGCGATATTGAAGAGGAGCGCCGGTTAGCCTACGTGGGTATTACGCGCGCTAAAAAGACACTGACCATGACGCTAGCTCGCCAGCGCAAACAGTTTGGTGAGCTTATCGACTGTACTCCTAGTCGTTTTTTAGATGAATTACCTCAAGAAGATTTGGAAATCGAAGGTAATGGGGAAAAAAATCCAGAATTAAATAAGGCAAGAGGTAGAGCTACCTTAAATAGCTTGCGTAATATGTTTGATGATTTATAAGCCTGAATGGAACTTTTGTGTCTTATTAGATGCAAATATAGTGACCTTTTGCTACATTCCGGCCTTTCTTAAGGTAAACACAAATTGGAAGTGAATATGAAAAAAACATTATTGGCCGCTGTCACAGCATCTGTCTTACTCACAGGCTGTGTGGAAAACATTGATATGACAGCCGCGACGGATTTATACAAAGCGGCCACTATTAGCGATCAAGAAGTGATTGCGCTAGCTGATCAATCGGCTAAACAGCTGGATGCTAGTAACAACGTGGCACCGGCTAGCAATAAATACGCTAAACGTTTAGCGCGAATTACTCAGGGTCTGAATAACGAAGACGGACTTGAATTGAACTTCAAAGTGTATCTAACAGATGAAATGAACGCGTTTGCTATGCCTAACGGTACGGTTCGAGTGTATTCGGGTTTGATGGATAAGTTGACGGATGATGAAGTACGATTTGTTATTGGTCACGAAGTAGGTCATGTAAAATTAGGCCACACGCGTAAAGAGTACCAGTTAGCTTATGCGGCTTCAGCGGCACGTAAAGGCGCTTCAGCAGCTGGCGGTACTGTCGGTATGTTGTCGGATTCGCAGTTGGGAGATTTTACTCATAAATTGGTGTCTGCTCAGTTTTCACAATCACAAGAAAGTGCATCTGATACCTATGCCGTTAAGTTTATGAAGCGCCACGGTTGGGATGCTAGTGCAGGTATTGGTGTTATGAAACAGTTCCAAGCGATGGAAGCCGCCAGTGGCGGTAGCCATAGTGTATTCTCAAGCCACCCGGCTTCGAAAGACCGTGAAGAGCATATCCGCGATTTACTGTAATATGCTGTTACGTGTTTAGCTTATGAACGCCTAGCCTTGCTAGGCGTTTTTGGTTGTTCGTTAGTCACTTACGGTAGCTTTGCCCTTTTTGGGGAGCCGTAAGTGAATAAGCTTGAAGTGGTTGGTTTGCACTGGAGTGTCAACGATTGAAAAGTAATCTGCCGCTTTCTTTTCAATGCCGATGTGTAGGTTGGTAACAAAGATAGCTTGGCCGTCTGGGGTTAAATGTTGCGCAGCACTGGCTAGAAAGCGGTCTGTTAGCTGGCTTTCTACGCCAAACCCGCTATGAAACGGCGGATTGCAAACCACTAAATCAAATACACTATCTATGTGGTGTGCACAGTCATCAGCTACCGCAGAGATGTTTACATTGGATTGCGTTGCGTTAGCAGTACAGCACTCAATAGCCGCGGCGTTGGTGTCTGTTGCGATCACGGGGATGGATAGCATCTTCCCCGTATGTAAGGAAAGGTAGCCATAACCACATCCGATATCTAACGCACTTTGGGGCTGAGATTGACCGATGATATCGCGAAGGTGCTCGATGAGCAGCTGGCTGCCTTGGTCTATTTTATTCCAGCCATATACCCCCGGTTTACTGATAAATGAGAAAGAGGTATCGGCGACGGCGGGGCGCAGGGTAGTGTAGTCTTTGTCATCTAACGTGATCGGTTGGGTAAAAGTGATAGCCGCTGCCCATGTTTCTTTATCAAGCTTCCAGCGTTCAGTTTGAGCGCCGGCTGTATCCGCGCGATCAAAAAATCCTTTGATTCCTTCTTGCTTTAAGCCGCTTAAAATGAGGCTTCCCATTGGGGCTAATAGGCGAGAAGCAGTGTTGATTAAGTAGTGAGCAAGCGCCTTCTCTTTGGGGATGCGCAAATAGATTTGATCATAGCTACCAGGTGCTAAGTCTTGGCAGTCAAAGTCAGAAAACTCCGCATGCCAGCCCGCATCGAGCAGTTGTCTGTGTAGATGGTAGCGGTTAGCGATCACTCGTGTGTTGCCCATCGCTGCTGGGGCATGTTCGGGTATTAGGTTTTCATCGACAAACCATAAGGTGTTTGGCAGTGCTGGATTAAAGCTCTGATAAAGTAGATCAAATGCTTTGTCGCGCATCATACGCCTAACAGCTCCTGTTCTTGTTGGGTCAGTTCTCGATATTCACCGGGAGCAAGAGTATCGTCCAGTAACACATCGGCTATGGCATCACGATGTAAGGTTTCAACTTTGTTACCAATGGCAGCAAACATGCGTTTTACTTGATGATATTTACCTTCAGTGAGGGTTAAAAAGGCTTCATGTTCGTTAATGATGACTAACGAGGCTGGTTTAGTTGGCTGTGGTTCGTTATGCAGCTGAACGCCTTGGGCAAAATCGTCAATGGCTGACTCTGGAATAGGGTCAACGGTTGTCACACGGTATCGCTTGGGCATTTTATGTTTGGGTGCTGTGACTCGGTGTGACCATTGACCATCATCCGTTATTAGGATCAGCCCGGTGGTATCTATATCGAGGCGGCCCACTGTATGTAAGCTGTCAGGGCGTGGTTCATCGTATAGCAGGCTAATCACGGTAGGGTGAAGAGGGTCATCGTTAGCGCACACTACGCCTTCAGGCTTATTCATCATCAAATAGCGGGGTGTTGGTGCGGCCACTTCGCCGTCATTAAAAACGACATTGTCATCTAGGCTGATATGCAGTGAGGGGTCTCGTACGAGATCACCATTCACAGTAACCGTGTTCTTGTGCATTAATCGTTTCACCTCTTTACGCGAGAGGCCTGTGGCTTGTGATAGGTACTTGTCGAGACGCATAGGGCTTTGTCCAAAAAGTTAAAGTATACCGCGTCCGTTCGTTATACATAAATGATTGATGTGTTGTTCGTTAATATACGACTTTTTTATAGCTGATCTTTGTATTTTTCATGCAAGTGACTTGCTCCATGCGATAGAATGGGCGGCTTAGAATTGAGGCGTATATTGTGAAGCTGTTTGTAAATAACCTGACAAATGTAGATTTTTCTTACTTGCACCCGACTCGTGGCTTGATGGGCGAATCGTGGTTGGTGCAATTAGAGCTGGACGGCTCGTTAAATGATCAGGGAATGGTGTGTGATTTCGGTGTGGTTAAAAAGCTCGTGCGTGAATGGATGGACACTACCATTGATCATGCGCTTGTTGTGCCTACTGAGATGGAGCGCCTTTGCGTTAGCGCGGATGCTGGTGAAACCGAAGTGAAATGGCAATATCCAGACGGTGGTGAGCTGGTTTGTCGTTCCCCCAGCCGAGCGATTGCGTTGGTTGAGATCGATGAGGTCACTCCTGAATCGCTAGCGGCGTGGTGTATTGAAAAGCTAATGGCCCTTTTCCCGCAAGAAGTTCGAGGGATGAGGTTGTCTTTTGTCCCTGAGAGTATTGACGGGGCGTTTTATCATTACAGCCATGGTTTGCAACAACATAACGGGAATTGCCAACGTATCGCTCATGGTCATCGTTCACGGGTTGAAATTTTTGTTAATGACGTGCGAGACGATAAGCTAGAGGCTGATTTAGCCACGCGTTGGAAGGATATTTACATCGGCACAAAGGCACATCGTCAAGAAGGGCCTGAGGGTGTGAATGTATATGCCTATGACGCGCCGCAAGGTGAGTTTTATTTGTCGCTACCCAGTGATCGTTGTTATGACATCGATACGGAAACTACGGTTGAGCAAATAGCTCAACATTTAGCGGAGCGAACGAAGCAGATTCGGCCTCTAGATGAAGTGCGAGTAAGGGCTTACGAAGGCATTGGTAAGGGTGCTATTTCAGAAGCTTAATGGTTGACCAAAAAAAAACCGCCGATGACACGGCGGTTTTTTTATGTCGATTTTTGGGTCAGTGATTAATCACGCTCGACAGCCAGTGCAGTACCCATACCGCCACCAATACATAAAGTGGCTAGGCCTTTCTTGGCATCGCGTTTATTCATCTCGTGAATTAATGAAACAAAGATACGGCAACCGGATGCGCCAATAGGATGACCCAGTGCGATAGCGCCGCCGTTGACGTTAACAATGTCTGTGTTCCAGCCAACGTCTTTGTTAACTGACATAGCTTGTGCCGCAAAGGCTTCGTTAGCTTCAACAAGGTCTAAGGAGTCTACTGACCATTCTGCTTTCTCCAATGCTTTTTGAGTCGCACAGATAGGTCCAGTGCCCATAATTGCTGGATCAACACCAGAAGAAGCATAGGCTTTAATGCGCGCTAATACAGGCAAGCCAAGTTCGGCAGCTTTTTCTGCAGAGCATACAATAACAGCGGCAGCGCCATCATTGATTGTGGAGCTATTGCCTGCGGTTACGGTTCCGTCCTTTTTGAAAGCAGGGCGCAGCTTAGCAAGTGCTTCTGGTGTGCAACCAAAGCGAGGTTGCTCATCCGTATCAAAGACAATTGGATCACCTTTGCGCTGAGGAATGACCACAGGGATGATTTCGTCTTTAAAGCGGCCAGCTTTTACAGCCGCTTCTGCTTTGTTTTGTGATGCTGATGCAAAAGCGTCTTGCTCTTCGCGGGTAAAACCATACTTAGCCACGATATTCTCTGTGGTAATACCCATGTGGTAGTCATTGAATGCATCCCACAGACCATCGGTGATCATGGTATCAACCATTTTCCAATCACCCATGCGAGCTCCGTTACGAGAATTAGGTAGTACGTGTGGAGAGGCACTCATGTTTTCTTGGCCGCCAGCGATAATCATATCAGCGTCACCGCAGCGGATAGCTTGAGTGGCAAGTTGTATCGCTTTGAGGCCTGATCCACATACTTTGTTGAGTGTAAACGCGGGAACTTCTTGTGGTAGGCCTGCATTAATCAAAGCCTGACGGGCGGGGTTTTGCCCACATCCGGCAGTCAGTACTTGGCCCATAATAACTTCATCGATCTGTGAGGGGTCTATCTTTGTTTGCTCAATAAGACCTTTAATAACAGTTGCACCTAAGTCAGATGCTTTGACGCCTGCTAGTGTTCCATTAAAAGTACCAACCGCTGTACGGCCAGCTGCAACGATGACTACATCACGCATGATAGTGCCTCTTTTCCTGATTAATCCCAATTGTGGACTGGGCTATTAATGGATGCATTAAACGTGGCAAAAAGCCTGTGTGTCGCATCTTTTTAGTCCCATCCTTATTGCCTAGTTTTATGGTTATCCTTGGCATATTTGCCGCTATGTAACATAAAAAATGTTGCACTGCGGTAGAAATCCATAGTGTGCGAGCAATAACACGAATGCAAGCACAAAGATCAATAAAATGTTCTTTGTGCTTGTTTCAAACGTATCAGGGACAAAGGGCTTAGGGAAGGGGTTATAGACGAAAAGCAATGTTGTCTATTAGTCGAGTTTGGCCCATGAAAGCGGCTGCTAATATCACTAAATCGGTATCATCCGGTTGTGCTGGCTGTAAATCCGACTGGCGAGCAAGTACCAAATAATCTCGTGTAAAACCGGCGGCTTCGAGCGCTTCTTGTGCTTTTTTAAGCAGCTGGTCTCGAGGCTCAATGTCGGCTATTAGCTGATCTTTAAGTGCTTTAAGAGTTTGGTTTAAAATAGTCGCCGTCTCAAGTTGTGATTTTGAGAGGTAACCGTTGCGTGAACTGAGAGCGAGACCTTTAGCGTTGCGCTTGATCGGTACGCCGACGATATCGATTGGCATGCATAGGTCGCGTGTCATCTTGCGAATGACAAAAAGTTGCTGAAAATCTTTTTCACCAAACAGGGCTACATCTGGTTGTACCATGCCAAAAAGTTTGCAAACGACAGTCGTGACACCATCAAAATGGCCTGGACGGCTAGCTCCGCAGTAAAGTTCGGTTACGCCCGGAACGGATACTTGTGTTTGTGTGGCTTGGCCGTCGGGGTAGACTTCTTCTACTGAGGGGGCTAGCAGATAGTGACACCCAGCCGCTGATAATTGTGTTTTGTCGGCATCTAAGGTGCGCGGGTAAGTGTCAAGGTCTTCGTTAGGCCCAAACTGAAGAGGGTTAACAAAAACCGTCGCCACAATAATGTCAGCGTGCTGTTTTGCGGCCTCAACTAAAGAGATGTGGCCTTCGTGCAAGTTTCCCATGGTTGGAACGAGCGCTATACGGTGGCCGTGTTGGCGCTCACTAGCGAGCGCCTCACGTAATTCTTGAACGGTGTGGAAAGTTTTCATTATCGCTTACTTAAATGTGTGCTCTTCGGCCGGGAAACTCCCGTCTTTTACGGCAATCGCGTAGGCACGCAAGGCTGATTGGACGTCACCGGTGTCTGCCATAAAGTTTTTAACAAACTTGGGAGTACGTTTGGGTGTTAAGCCTAGCATGTCATGTACAACCAGTACTTGCCCGTCAGTAGCAGCTCCTGCTCCGATTCCGATAACAGGGATTTCCACCGCGCGAGTGATTTCTTCGGCTAACAATGCCGGAACGCACTCCAGTAACAAACAGCTGGCGCCTGCCTTTTCTAATAGGACGGCATCTTCAATCATCTGTTTAGCGCTTTCACTGTCGCGTCCTTGGACTTTATAACCGCCCATTTTATTGACAGTTTGAGGCGTTAGCCCCATGTGGGCACAGGTTGGAATACCGCGTTCGGATAGTAAGGCAATCGCGTCGGCTAACCAGCGGTCGCCTTCCAATTTAACCATATGAGCGCCAGCTTGCATTAATCGGGCAGCGTTTGCCATGGCAAGCTCTGTGGTGGCATAACTCATAAAAGGCATATCAGACATAATTAAAGCGCCTTGATTGCCGCGGGCCACACTTTGAGTGTGGTAAACCATGTCGTCAACCGTGACAGGTAGCGTGCTATCTTGTCCTTGTAGGACCATGCCCAAGGAATCACCTACCAAGATCACTTCAATCCCAGCTTCGCTAACGGCGTGCGCAAAGCATGCATCATACGCCGTCAGTACAGCGAACTTTTCGCCTGCCTGTTTGCAAGCGGATAACGTATGTAATGTGACATTGTTCATAGGTAACCCATAGTGTCTTATTGGTTTAGGGGCGGATTATACCGATATCTTTTCGAGTGTGCCCAGCGGGTTCGAGACTAAAAGATGAGTCAGTGTGTTCCCATTAGGGAATTGAAGGTCCTCAGGCGCTATTTCGGCCAGTGGCCAAAGGACAAAACTGCGCTCATGTGCATAAGGGTGAGGTATCGTTAATCGATCGGTCGTAATGATTTGAGAGCCAAACAGAATAATATCTAAATCGAGCGTCCGAGGTCCCCAGTGTATTTTGCGAATACGCTGATGGTCTTGCTCAATGGCTTGTAATTCATCCAGCAGCCGTTCCGGTTCTAAGTGGGTACTGAGTGCTGCTACTGCGTTGATATAGTCAGGCTGGCCAGGTGGGCCTACGGGGTCTGACCGATAAAGTGACGAATGTTTGAGTAATGCCGTATTAGGGATCTTGTTCAGAGCATTTAGCGCCTCGATAACCTGTTGCTTGGGGTTATCGAGGTTGCTGCCTAGCCCTATGTAACAAAGATGACTAGGCTTGTTGGTTGCGAGGGTCATTTTTAGCACGGCTACGACGGCGAGGTTTAGGTTTATTCTCTCCCGAGGTGCTTTTGGCATTTTTGGGGGATGAATGGCGTGGTTGGCGCGTTGGTTTTATTTGGGCAACCATGTTGGACTTTTCATCTTCAGATGCTGATTGGTAACGTGTCCACCATTGGCCTAAGTTATTGGTTTGTTCGCCGCTTTGTTCTCGTAAAAGTAATAGGTCATAAGCGGCACGGAAGCGCGGTTGTTCTAACGTTTGTTGAGCACGGTGACCGTGACGTTTAGGTAACTTTAATTGTAATTCCCAAATCTCACGCATAGGTACAGAAAAGCGTTTTGGAATGGCGATACGCTTAACTTGCTCAGAAATGATTTCGTTGGCAGCCGTTTGCATTGCTGTGTAAACGGGCATGCGTGTCTCTTTGAGTAATGCTTGCATGCGATTCTGAAGCGGTTGCCATAAAAGTACAGCGAATAAGAAGGCAGGAGTAACGCTTTTGCGTTGGCTTAAGCGACGATCTGTATTCTTAAGTGCATTAATGATTAACGTTTCAGCTTGCTTGCCGGTTGTTGGGTCATTAATAGCTTGCTGTGTGAGCGGGAGTAGTTGCTCTAACAAGTTGTACTCTTTTAGCAGAGCGAAAGAGGCTTCACCATGGCCTGACTGCAGCAGTTTCAGTGTTTCATCAAACAGACGTGCTGGCGCAATGTCTTGCAATAGATTGGCGAGCGGCTTGATAGGTGCCTCGGTTGCTGGCTCAATGGTGAAGTTGAGTTTTGCGCTAAAACGAATGGCTCGCAGCATGCGTACAGGGTCTTCTCGATAACGGCTATCGGGTTCGCCTATCATTCGAATAGTACGTTTTTCAATATCGTCATAACCGTTAGCAAAGTCATAAATGCTCTTGTCGGCTACGCTGTAATAGAGTGCATTAATCGTGAAGTCACGACGAACCGCGTCATCTTCAATGGTTCCGTATACATTATCACGCAAGATAAGCCCAGAGTCAGATTGCTTACCTAAGGTTTCATTTTCGTTGTCGTTGCTATCGTGATTGGCGCGGAAAGTGGCGACTTCGATTAGGTCTCGGCCAAAGCGAACATGCAGCAGTTTAAAACGACGACCAATTAAGCGAGAGCGTTTAAAAAGTTGATGCGCCTCTTCGGGATGAGCGCTGGTGGCCACATCAAAATCTTTAGGGCGTTTTTTAAGTAACAAATCGCGAATGCAACCGCCGACTAAATAAGCCTCGTGGCCGCCGTCGAGCAGTCGATAAACGACTTTTGCAGCATTGTCATCCAAATACTTACGGGCAATTTGGTGTTGCTCTTCTTTGATGACACGCGGGAAGCTATCAGGTTCAGGTGATGATACAACAACCGGCGCAGGCGCTTCGTTTGTGGCGATAGTGTTAGATGTAGATTTGTTCCGGAAAAGACCGGTCACTTTTTTAATAAGTCGGGTAGGCATGTGTATTTAATATGCAGCTCATAGGTTTTTCCTAATCATACCATCTATAGGCAACCACATTAAGCTGAAAGAAGAACTGAATGAAAGAGAGATATTTAAGCTGATCGCAAGCCGGTACTACCTAAGCTTGTTATTTTTATTTGGCGCTTGAGGGGTGTTATTACACAATCCTAGCGACCAGCCTTTTTTAAACCTCATTTTTATTTTTATTCGAGGTAGATAACTTTACGACATCTTCCAATTTTTATTTTTATTGCGGTTAATGTTTAAAGCTTATTGTTGTTGTTTGTACACCTAGTATATTGCAGGTGATGTGCCAGTTTTATTAACCTGTTGTTTTTAAAGAGTTAATTTTATTTTTCGTGAATAAGTGTTCAGGAATGTAACGCAGTGTAACTTTAAAGTGTTACCTCAGGTAACACATAGGTAACACTAAAGAGGATTAAGTGTTACCTATGGGTTTTTAAGCCTAAAGTGTTACCCTTGTGCTACTTTAGGCTTACGAGGTATGCCGAGTTTCTGTCTGCGTTCCCATAAACATTTGCGGCTAACGCCTAGTTTTTTGGCTAAATCCGTTTCATTCATGCGTTCTTGGTTTTCTAGAACAAAGCGCTGGAAGTAGTCATCGAGGGATAAGCCCGCCCTAGATTGCTTTTGAACGGGTAAGTCAGTAGGTGGATTATTGGCGGTTCTTTCACCGTAGGTGTGCTCAATGGTTTCGAGTGAAGGTCGAACCTCAACGTCTAAGCCGAGCAGCTCGGGGGTGATAATATGATCATCAGCTAAGATAACGGCGCGTTCAATAGCGTTTTCGAGTTCTCGGACATTCCCCGGCCAGTGATAACCTAGCATAATTTCTCGACAGCTTGGCGATAGCATGGCCGGCGGCGCTGACATTTTCTCACAAGCCTTGATGAGAAATTGATCTGCTAACTCTAAGATATCCTGCCCACGTTCCCGAAGAGGGGGCATACGTAATTCCATTACATATAAACGGTAATATAAGTCTTCGCGGAAAAGCCCTTGTTTGGCGAGTTCTTTTAAATTTCTGTGTGTGGCTGCAACTAAGCGCACATTCACCTTTTTCGACTGTACAGAGCCTACTCGCCGAATCTCGCTTTCTTGTAAAAAGCGCAGCAGCCTAGCTTGCGCCTCCAGCGGAAGCTCGCCTATTTCATCTAGAAATAGTGTTCCACCGTCGGCCGCTTCAATTAAGCCGCTCCGGGCGGAGTTGGCACCAGTAAATGAGCCTTTTTCGTGACCAAACAGTTCTGACTCGATGAGGGTCTCGGGGATTGAGGCGCAGTTAACCGAGATCATAGGAGCTGAGCGCCGATCACTCTGTTCATGAATGGCTTTGGCTGCTAGCTCTTTACCTGTGCCTGATTCCCCTAAAATGAGGGCGGTGGCATCGGTGCGTGCAACTTTAGAAATACGCGTGAAGAGTGAACGCATGGCGTCGCAACTGCCAACAAAATCGCCTTGCTCAAGGTTCTCTGTATCTTTGGCTGAACTATCTGGTTCTGGTTCATCCAAAGAGGCTGCTGTCTTGGTCTCAGCGCTTTCTAAAATTGTACGGATCGTAGCCAACATTTCATCATGATTAAATGGCTTAGCAATGTAGTCTACAGCACCCATTTTCATCGCATCGACAGCGGAGCGCATGCTTGCATAGCTAGTCATGATGAGTACCGGGGTATTCTTGGCGAGGGTTATTAAGTCCGTGCCCGGAGATCCTGGTAAGCGTAAGTCACTAATAATTAATTGGTAATCGTTGAGGTTAAATGTGGAGACGGCGTCATCAACAGATGCCGCATCATCGACGGCGTAGCTGTGTTTTTCCAGCAAGCGTTTCAACGCCGCACGGATGATCGACTCGTCTTCTACGATCAAAATACGACTCATAAATTTTCTACCTACGTTTCTCACACATGCGGCTCAGCGGAGTCGCTCTGTAGCCCTGGCAAGGTAATAATCACTTGCGTGCCGTTACGAAGCTGTTGGTTGGCGGGGCTTATTATCTCAATACTACCATAATGCTCGGTGATGATGTTGTACACCAAAGGTAGACCTAGCCCCGTTCCTTTGCCAGGGTCTTTTGTGGTGAAAAAAGGCTCAAATAGTTTGGCTTTAATGGAATCATCAATGCCAGTGCCTTCGTCCGTGATACTTAATATGATTTGTTGGTCTTGCTGTTCGGCATGAACCCAAATAGCTCCTTGTATTGGAGAGGCATCGCAAGCGTTATTTAAAAGATTGACCAATACTTGAGTGATGAGTTGAGGATCCGCTTCAAGGTCTAAATTGTTAGGAATATCCCTGAAAAAATTTTGTTGTTTGGCGTGACTGTCTAGTGACACCAAGTGAATGGCTTCTTCTACGCAGTCGGCTAGCCTTAAGCGTTCGAGTTGGATATCTCCGATGCTTTGGCCTGTTCGCGCAAAGCGTATTAACGACTGTACGATACGGTTGATGCGCCGTGTTTGCTCTACAATTTGGTCTCCCGTCTCTAGTACTTCGGGCTGGTCTGTTTCTAGCGGTAAGTTTTGTGCAAGACAGGCGATACCGGTAATGGGGTTGCCTATTTCATGAGCTACGCCGGCGGCAAATCGCCCAATGGAAGCGAGCCGTTCACTATGTGTCAGCTTTTCAGCGAGTAAATGATGGCTGGTTTCGTCCTCGACTAGGAGAACAATTGAGCTGTCGGGATTATCAGATAAATGACTTTTATGTAGCGTGAGATAGTAATCCTGATCACGTAGTCGGATATGAACTTCTGTTAAGTGGTTTTCTTCTTGGGAGATAAATGCGGGTAACACTTCGCACCAAGGTTGTGGAAGCTCTGATAATACGAGATCGCTAACGTCCATTGGAGTCAGTTGGGTTAGCGTGGCAATTTCATTGTTCCAAAATAAAATTTGCTGAGACGGCGAGACTGTACAGGCGCCAATAGGCAACTTTTCTAAAGTTGTACGGTGGTAGCGACGCAACTCGTCCAACTCGGCTGCTAAACCGCTCAATTTGGCTTGGTAAGTTTCTAAGTGGCTTTCTAAAAAATGAATGTCGCGGGCAGGGAAATCACCTGTTCTTGAAGGTTGCTTGCTCAGTGGCTCTAATAATGTGGCGGCCTCAATAGGACCGATCAATGCCGATAAGTTTTGCTCTAATGTATTTCGTAAGCGCAGCATATCAAGTGGCGCGAGCTGATCGGCGGTTAAGTTGAGGCGGCGAATGGCGTGGCGCAGCTCTCTGCGTGCAGCTGCTTCGCCTAATTTTGGCGAGAGTAAACGAATTATATCTTTAGTTTCGAAGGCTGGTCGTGCCAAGCCCTCTGGTGTTACGAAGGCATTTGCTAAACATGCTTCGGCTGCGCGTCGCTCTTCGGGTGATGTGCGTGTGATACGGGAGACGGCTACGAAAACGAAAATATTTAGTAATAATGAGACAATCGCCGAGGATTGCCAGTCGACTGCTTCAAGAGAGCTGTTAAGCTTTTGCCCTGCGCTAAGTAATGGGTAAAAGGTTGTAACAGCCCAGCTGAACATGCCAACAATTAACCCGCAAATTAATCCTATTCGGTTTGCTCCTAGCCAAAATAGCGTTGCTAAGAGTCCAGGTAAAAACTGTAAAAAAGCAATAGAGGAGCTTAAACCCAGCATGTGAAGTTGTTGGGAGTTGCCCGCTGCAATATAAAAAAAGTATCCACAAGACACGACAAGTATGATGAGAATGCGGCGCATCCACAGGATTAAGTCATAAAATTTTATGTTATCTGGTGTTTTGATGAGCGGCAAAATAACGTGGTTTTGTAGCATAGAGGCCATGGAGATAGCGGTCACTATAATAATGCCGCTAGCAGCGGTTAAGCCACCAATGAGCACAGCAATAATGATAATGTCTGATTCGAGCGCGCGGCCTAAGTGAAGCATTAAGAAGGAAGAGTGATCTGTCACGCCTATTTTGTAACCGCCCCACACAATAATGGGGATGCAGGCTGCCATACCGAATAGGTAAAGAGGCATTCCCCAAGAGGCTTTTCGAAGGGTTTCCGTAGTGCGATTTTCAGTAAATGCCATATGGAACATATGAGGCATCACAATTGCTGCTGCGAAAAAGGTTAGCAGTAGGGTTCGCCAGCTTTCTCCATCACTGCTCTTGAGTAGTCTATCGATAATAATAGGTCGTTCTGTTATCCAAGTATGTAGATCAGTGGGACCATTAAAAACAGCAAATAAGACATAAAGAGCGACCCCTAAGAGAACCAGTAATTTAATAACTGAACTGGTTGCCATGGCCACGACTAAGCCTCGGTTGCGCGCACGCAGGGAGGGATGCCGAGTGCCAAAAAGAATAGCGAACAAGGCGATCAGGGTGCAAAAGGCTGCCGCGATCTGTGGACTAGGTACATTGCGGTTGAGTACGTTTAATGAGCTTGAAACTGCTTGGATTTGTATCGAGAGTAGGGGCAAAATCGCACAAAATAATAACAAGGTAGTAATAGTGCCAACCAATGCGCTGCGAAATCTAAAAGCAAATAAATCAGCTAGCGAGCTGAGTTTATAACGGTTAGTAATGGTGAAAATAGGCGTAAAGAGTATAGGCGCTAGGAAAAAAGCGGCAGTCGCACCAAGATAAGATGCCAGAAAAAGCATGCCTGATTGTTCTATCATTCCAAAGGAACCATAAAAGGTCCAAACGCTGGCATAAGTGCCTAAAGACACGGCATGTATTAGAGGGTGCTCTGAAATGCGGCGAGGGATGATGTTGCGCTCAGTAGCGTAGGCGATCGCAAAGAGGAAAAATAAATACGCCGTGAATATTACAAAAAGTTCAGTCACCGAAAAATTCATGATGGTGTTCGCTTAAGGTCACTATGTAAGCAGATCGCGATGCCAATTGCCCACGCTAAAAAGGTGAGTCCAAAACTGTGTTCCAATTGCAGCCACCAGCTAAATACCGCTGGTAAAAATAGCCAGCACATAGCCAGTAGTAAAAGAATAACGCGATGCGAGTACATAGTGCTTATCCTTTTTCTCGCACTAAAGCGAGCTGTTGGGGGATGCGAGTCATGTCCCAGTTTTTGATTGCTTGCTGTAAAATTTCATGTGGTGAAGCTGCAGACCAATCAGGATCTACTATCTGGTTGAGAAAAACCAGCGCCTCAGTCAATAACTTGCTACTTTCATGAGGTTGTATGGCTCTAGCTAAGTTTTGCTTGCTCAATTTTTGGCCAGTTTTTGACGTTGCGATTGGGATATGCGCATAGCTGGGGGTGGGAGCATTAAGGGCTATTTGTAGTTGCATCTGTTTGGGGGTTTCATGTAGCAAATCAGATCCCCTCACCACATGGGTGATTTGTGATTCTATGTCATCGACGACAACCGCAAGTTGATAGGCCCATAATCCATCTTTACGCTTTAAAATAAAATCGTCACTGCATGAGCTGGTGACTAGTCCTTGAATACGATCGCTCCACTGCTCTTTTACATGAGCGTTGTACGAGTCTTGCGCTTTAAATCGCATGGCAGAGGGGGTTGAAACAGCGTCTCGATGACGACAGTAGTTGTCATAGCGGTTTGAGTGATGGCGTTGCATGATTTGTTTGCGTGAGCAATCACATGGATAAGCGAGCCTTTCAAGAACCATTTTATCGAGCACGGCTTGGTATTTGTCATGCTGTAGATGTTGCCATACGACGTTGCCATCCCACTCAAAACCGTACGCTTCTAGTGTTTGTAAAATTTGATGTGTTGATTCAGGGACTTCCCGGGGTGGATCTGTATTTTCTATGCGCACTAACCATTGTCCACCTGATGAACGAGCGTCGGCGTAGCTAGCTAAAGCGGCAATTAATGATCCAAAATGAAGTGGGCCGGTGGGCGATGGAGCAAAGCGACCAATATACATTGGATATAGGTTTGGCTAAGGAGAGTTCGACAGGCGAGTCTGACTCACCTGTCGATGAAGATCGATCAAGAACCGATCTGCTTCTCTTTGATTTCGGCCAGTGTTTTGCAGTCAATACACATAGTGGCCGTTGGGCGCGCTTCTAGACGGCGAACACCAATTTCAATACCGCAGGCATCGCAGTAGCCGTATTCGTCGTCGTCGATACGTTCCATGGCTTCATTGATTTTTTTGATCAATTTACGCTCACGGTCGCGAGTACGAAGCTCAAGGCTAAATTCTTCTTCTTGGCTGGCGCGATCACTCGGGTCAGCAAAGTTGGATGCTTCCTCTTGAAGATGGTGGATTGTGCTATCCACTTCTTCCATCAATTGTTTTTTCCAAGCCAGAAGAATATCGCGGAAGTGATCCTTCTGGGGTTCGTTCATATACTCCTCATCCTTGGCTGCCTCGTAAGGCACAAAGTGAGAGAACTGTGAATCGTTAGGGTTTGGCATAATGCGCCTCACTTCTCCGAAATGGCTGGGGGTCTAAGGACAAACCAGCAGTCCAATACTATGTAATTCCAGCTTCCTGAGCTTGGAAGGTTGAGGAAATTACCAGAACGCCTCACGTTAGGCTAGTCCTATGAATGAAAAAATCGTCGAATATCTCTCATAATTCAACAGCAATACCTGTAATGAGTCGATTTTTCAGTAAATACAAGCTTAGGCATGCTACTGCGGTGGTTTATAATCAACGGTTATCGCTACATTATAGAGGTTAATATGACACAGTGGTCGCAACGGGCGAGTGAAATCGAGTCTTTTAAAGTCATGGATCTGCTCAAAAGAGCGAAAGCTTTGGATGCGCAAGGCTGTGATGTTGTTCATATGGAAGCCGGTGAGCCCGATTTCGCGACGGCTGCGCCTATCCGTGAAGCGGCCCATAGGGCGATTGATAAAGGGCTTACACAATATACGCCAGCAGCAGGTATTCCTGAGTTGCGGGTGGCTATTGCTGATTTTTATCAGCAGCGATACGGACTGAACATTGCTCCAGAGCGGGTGATTGTTACGTCGGGAGCGTCGGGTGCTTTATTGATGGTATTTGGTTTGTTAGCGAATGGCGGATCCCGTTTTATGATGGCGGATCCTGGATACCCATGTAACCGTCAGTTTTTGCGTTTTGTCGATGCCCAGGCGCAGCTAGTTCCCGTTGATCATCAGCAAGCCTATCAGCTGACGGCTGATTTGATCCGAACGCATTGGGCGAGTGATACGGCAGGAGCTTTGGTCGCCTCTCCTGCTAACCCAACCGGGTCAGTATTGCATCGTGAGCAGCTAGCAGAGGTCTCAGCGGCAGTTAAAGAGCAAGGCGGGCAGTTAATTGTTGATGAGCTGTATCATGGGCTGACTTACGGTTTTGATGCGCCTTCTGTTCTTGAGGTGGACGACACGGCATTTGTCATCAATAGTTTTTCAAAATACTTTGGCATGACAGGGTGGCGTTTAGGTTGGGTAGTTGCCCCTGAAAGTGCTGTTGAAAGTATCGAAAAGATAGCTCAGAACTTATACATATCGCCGCCTACTATCTCCCAATATGCGGCTTTGGCTGCATTTGAACCAGAAACGCTTGCGATACTAGAGTCACGCCGCCGCGAGTTTGAAGCGCGCAGAGACTTGTTGGTCGATGGCCTACGGGAGCAGGGCTTTGGGATTCCATTAACCCCCGAGGGCGCCTTTTACGTATATGCTGATGCCTCTCACCTCACGGATGATACATTCAGTTATTGTTGGGAGTTATTGGAAAAGCAGCATATAGCCGTTACGCCAGGCTTAGATTTTGGGCGCTTTAATGCTAATCGCTATATTCGATTTTCATACACCACTGGGATAAATCGTATCGAGTTGGCGTTGGAGCGTTTGTCTAAAATGCGATAGTAATTTGCCAAATTAAGGCAGGTAGAGAGTTAAGGCAGATAGAGTGTGTTGTCGATAATCTGATGAGGCACTGGAGTTAGTGACCTTCCTGGGCAGGGGCCAGCTATGCACTGCCCTGTTTCAATAGTGAAAAGCGCTCCGTGCATGGCGCATTGAATGAATTGCTTATCGATGTCTAAAAACTGATCAGGTTGCCATTCGAGTGCAATTCTTTGATGAGGGCAGCTATTTTCATACACATAAAATTGATCATTTTTTTTGATAACCATAAAGGAGACACCGTTGTGTAAAATGCCTTTTGCGCCGGGGTCTGTTATGTCGTTAATGGAGCAAATAGGTGACATCAGGCGTCCTTTTTTAAAACAATGATATGATGGCGCCCTAAACAAGTAGCGCTAGTATTTTAGTAGATTATATATTTTAACTGATTTCTCGCCATTTGATGTCCTTAGCTTGACAGTTGGTGCGGTGTTTAGGGTGAATTTAGAGATAAAGAAGGGCGCATGCACAGAAGGATTTGGCCGATTGTGTTGTTTATCTCCGTTGTTATACACGCAGCGGCCTTTTATGTGTGGCAACAAAGGATAGGCTATGCCGCAATAGAGCCTTCTTTAAATCAGACCCACCTACAGGTAGGTTTGAAGTCTATCAGTCCGCCAAAAGAGGGTGTTGTTGATGAATCCATTACGCCTGCGGACACAACCAAGGTCATGCCTAATGAGATGGATGCTGCAGTGCTTAATAGTGCGATGGATAAGCCAGTTAACAACATAAAACCGCAAGAGCCCAAGCCCACTACTAGAAAAGAAGCTACCAGCCCGGTTGATCCCATCATTTCTTCCACGAAAGAACGTGCGCTAACTTTACCTGCTAACAATGCTCGACAGTTAACGTCGCAAGTAGCGGGCAATAAGCAAGTGAATGTTCAGGGCAGCACGGTAGCAAAAGCGGCTAAGTCTCCGTTAACGCCAGTTCAAACAGCGCCGCCTAGTGCGACATCTGTCGTGCAGCTACTATCAAAAGATGTGAGATACAAAAACACACCATTGGCCCCTAAATACCCGCGATCAGCCCGCAGGCGAGGAGTTGAAGGGGTTGTTATGTTGCGCGTTTCGTTAAGCCCGTTAGGCGAGATATCGTTAGTGCAGATAGAGAAAAGCTCAGGGGACATAGCCCTAGATCAGGCGGCTATTAAAGCAGCTAAACAATGGCAATTTTACCCTGCCGAGCATGATGGGATAGTGGTAGCGGCTGACGTTCTGATACCCGTTAATTTTACTTTAGAAAAGGGGCGTTAGATTGCGATTCACTAGGTCTGCATTTCTTTGGTCTGTTAGCGCCGCTTTAGTAGTGATAATAGGAGGTGTTGCTTTACATGCAGGGTCGGTTTGGATTCCTATATCTGCCTGGTGGGACACGTCGGACATTATGCATCGTATTTTGGTTGAGCTACGCCTACCCCGAGCTATTTTAGTTTTATTATGCGGGGCTCTTTTATCGGTCTCCGGTGCTGTTATTCAGTCGCTTTTTCGCAATCCATTAGCCGATCCAGGGCTGATTGGCGTATCCGGTGGTGCGGCTTTTGCCGCTGTGTTGTGGCAGGTTTTGGGAGCACCTTTAATCGACCATCCTTTGGCGGATTTATTAGGTTTGCCTTTATCGGCCTTTTTAGGAGGGGTGCTCGTAACCGCTGTGGTTATGCGCCTTTCATCAGGAGGGCAAGGTTTGTCGGTCGTGGTTATGTTGCTAATGGGAATCGCTGTCAATGCCACAGCCACGGCGGGTATTGCTGTGCTTAAATATGCGTCGGATACCATGACGTTACGACAAGTGACTTTTTGGTTAATGGGGAATGTGCAACAAGCAAACTGGTCACAAATTGCGTTGTTGGTCGCGCTTGCTATCGGTTTAGTTCCAATAATTATCCGCAGTGCACGTATGCTTAACGTGTTGCTGTTGGGTAGCGAGCAAGCGTTGCTTTTGGGCGTGAACGTGCCCGTGTTGCAATGGCGTTTAATTATTAGCGTAGCCTTATTGGTTGGCGCTGTTGTTTCCTGTGTGGGGCTGATTGGTTTTGTTGGGTTGGTTGTGCCGCATATTGTTCGTGTGCTGGTGGGTGTAGATAACCGACGTGTTTTGCCCATGTCTTTATTGGCTGGTGGTTTGTTTCTGTTAATTGCGGATGTGTTGTCGCGTACACTGATGGTACCCGGGGAGCTTCCAATTGGATTAATTACCTCATTAATAGGTGGTCCATTTTTCATGGCCTTGATTCTTTGGCGACATAAAGGGCGAGCGAGATGAGTCATGCTGCGATCTATTTAGAAGCCAAAAAACTCACGGTTGTTGAGCAAACGAATACACTCTTAAAAGACGTGTCTTTTGCAGCTAGGGCAGGGGAATTACATGTGATTCTAGGGCCTAATGGGGCGGGTAAATCGACCTTGATTAGAGCTATGGCCGGTTTGCAATCAGCCAGTGCTGGCACGGTACTGTGTGCTGGCTGCCCCATTGGCAAACTATCTGTGAGCGAGCGAGCAGTGCAACTGGCTGTTTTGCTGCAACAACAATGGTTGGATTTTCCTTTTAGTGTACAAGAAGTCGTTACTATGGGGGGGTACCCAGTATCTCATTCCATTTTAGATACCGAAGCATCGGTGAATACCCTTGATCATGCACTAGAAACGTTTGATTTATTGGCGTTGCGTGATCAGGATTACACGCGCTTATCGGGAGGTGAGCAACAGCGTGTTCATTTAGCGCGATTACTTATGCAGGTTAGTTCTCAGACGAGAGCATTGGTGCTTGATGAGCCTCTAAAAGCAATTGATTTATCGCATCAGTATGTAGTGATGAAGCAGCTGAAACGTATGGCGTCTCAAGGGTTGGCTGTGGTGGTTATCTTGCATGATTTATCGCTAGCGGCACGTTTTGCTGACTGTGTAACATTGCTAAAGCAGGGGAGTGTTATACGCACAGGAACCACGCAAAGTGTTATGCAGAGCCCGTTGTTGTCAGATGTTTTTGATGCAAAAATTCGAAAGAGCAAAGACGCCGAAGCGCCTTTGTTTTATGTTGCCGGTTAGTATTAAGGGTCGATAAGCCCTTGGGCGATCAGTTGGCTCACCAATTGATTGATCGCATCATCGTCATCGGTGTTGGTGGTGACTGTGATGCGTTTTTCATCTTCGCTAAGTTTATGAAAATGTTTAAGTTGCTCATGCATAACCGCAACATCTGCATCAGAGGGATCATCGCCTTGTTCTTTTCGTCGTTTTAGCCTCGCCTCTATGAGCTTTTGCTCGCACTCACACCGTAAAATGCGCACCGGGGTGTTCCTTTTCTCTGCTAGCTTAATAAAGCTTTGTCGAGTGCGCTTGCGGATAAATGTAGCGTCGACTATGACTGAATAGCCGCTATCGATCAGCGCATCAGTTAGGTTGAGTAAATGCTGGAATGTGCGTGCGTTCATTTCTTGGCCGTACAGTTCTAAACGCTCACCGCGGCGGCTTAGCTCTCTATACAGGCGCTTACGCTCAACGTCAGAGCGCAAGCGTATACAGTCGGTACGCTCCATAAGCTGACTGCTTAAATAGCTTTTACCGCTCCCTGAAACACCGTGCATCAAATAAAGCGTCGGTTGTGATTGGTGGGTGTAGCTTTGCGTTAATTGCAAGTATCGACGACAGGCTAGCGGGTCTGGGTATTCACCTAGTAACGCAACTTTAGCCCTGACCATCGAGCGGAAAGCTTTATAAAAATTTAGAATGGTGATGCCTTCATAATCACCAGTAATCTCTAGGTAGTTATTCAAACAGCGACTTGCCCAGCGGTATTGGCCTTTCGCTTCTAGGTCCATTAGGAGGAACGCAAGGTCAGAAATGGTGTCTATCCATCGGAATTGCAAATTGAACTCAATGCAATCGAATAAGCGAAGTTGGCCATGGTAAAGGGTGATGTTGCCCAAGTGTAAATCGCCATGACATTCGCGGATATGGCCGTCTAGCTTGCGGCGCTCAAGACGGGGCATGAGCTTGCGAAACTGCTGTGCGGCTCGTTGGGAAAGTTGCTGCAACAACTGCACGTCAGCGGGTTCGAGTAATTCTTTATTGATATCGCGATAGTTATCAGACACCAAACCCCATAATGTTTCGGTGCTACCCCAAGGGCTGTCTTGAGCTACACGTGGAATGCGGTTATGAAAGTGTGCTACTTGGTCTGACAGCATATCAATCCAAGCGGGCTCAAATCGGTCACGGTTCAAGATGAGATCAAGCCGTAATTCTGGATTAAACTGATTCATTCGAATGGCATATTCGAAAGCTTGTCCATCAGTTAGTTGAGAGGCTTCTTGTAAAAAAGGTTTTTCAGGCGAACCGGTGAAGCCGATTAAGGTATCATAGATGTCCGGCGCCAAACGCTGGTTGAGCCTTAGCTCCTCTTCGCAGTAGTACTGGCGCTGCTTTAAAGTGGTAAAATCTAAAAAGCCAAAATTTACGGGCTTTTTCAGTTTGTATGCATATTCGCCGGTTAAGAATAACCACGATATTTGTGTTTCAATCACCCGAATGGGAGCGTCTACCGGGTGAGGGTAGTTTTCGGGGTCTTCTAAGGCTTTGAGTAAGACGTTCAGCATGACACCTTCAACTTTGATAGATAAGTACAGGAATTATACGGGTCAGATGAGTAAAAAGAGAACACCTGCCAAAAAGACCTCAACAAGGAAAGCAGGAAAAGCGAAGAAAAAAGTAGGGATATGGCGTGTAATTCGTGGAATCTTTTTAAAAATTCTCCTTTTGATGATTGTGGTTGGTGGCATCGGGATGATTTACCTCGATGCTCAAATTAGACAACAATTTGAAGGTAAGCGCTGGGCGCTGCCTGCCAAAGTGTTTGCTCGGCCGTTAGAAATGTACCCAGGGCTGCCGCTTTCACTCGATGATTTGAAGATAGAATTGTCGGGGCTAGGTTATCAGCCGGTTAAAAAGGTAAGCCATCCCGGACAAGCTGAGTTTGGCAGTAGCCGAGTTCGGTTGCACACGCGAGGCTTTCGTTTTCCTGATGGTGAGGAGCCTTCTCAGGAACTATTGATCGACTTTTCGGGCAATAGCGTTTCGCGTATTAGAGATGGCGCTGGCAACAACGTTAACTTGGCGCGTTTGGAGCCAATTTTAGTTGGCGGTGTTTATCCTCAAAACAATGAAGATAGGGATCTTATTCGTCTAGAAGATGCCCCGCCTTTTTTAGCCGAATCACTGATCGCTATTGAGGATAAAGGATATTACGATCATTTTGGTATCTCGCCTCGGGGTATCATGAGGGCGATGTGGGTTAACATAAAAGCAGGCCGCTTCGTTCAAGGCGGTAGTACGTTAACGCAGCAGTTGATTAAAAACTTTTACCTAACATCTGATCGCACATTGGCACGTAAGCTAATGGAAATCCCTATGGCCGTGTTATTGGATTTTCATTACAGTAAAGATGAAATACTTCAAGCTTATCTTAACGAAGTGTATCTTGGGCAAGCAGGTTCCAGAGCGATTCACGGCTTTGGTTTAGGGTCTGAATACTATTTTTCTCAGCCTATTAAAGAGCTTCAATTGCACCAAGTTGCGTTGCTAGCGGGTTTGGTGAAAGGGCCATCTTTTTACGACCCTCGTCGGCACCCGGAGCGTGCTTTAGGTCGCCGCAACCTAGTTCTTTCGGAGCTTCGTAACCAAGGGAAGATTACTGAAGATGAGTTCCAAGCGGCGGTAGCTATGCCGCTGGGTGTTGTTAAAGAAAAGAGTTTACTAAAGGGGGCTTATCCGGCTTATCTGGATTTTGTAAAACGCCAGCTTCGAGAAAACTATCACGAAGAAGATTTGAGTTCAGAAGGCCTACGTGTGTTTTCTAGCTTAAACCCTATTACACAAGCTAAATTAGAAATAGGCCTAACTGATACTTTAGCAATGCTGGAGAAAAAGTACGGTAAGCGCGTTGATAAGCTTGAAACGAGTGCCGTTGTAACAGATCCTCAAACCGGCGAGGTCTTGGCTATCGTCGGTGGGCGTAGCACACGTTTCCAAGGGTTTAATCGCGCGCTCGACTCGGTTAGACCTATTGGCTCATTAATAAAGCCTTCGGTCTATTTAACAGCACTAAGAAACGGTTACTCACTGGTAACGCCTGTAGAAGACGAAGCGATCAACTTGAAAATGCCAAATGGCTCTGTTTGGTCGCCTCAGAACTTTGATAAGAAAACACATGGCGTGATACCGATGCACAAGGCGTTAGCGAATTCTTATAACTTATCCACCGTTAAAATTGGTTTGGATGTGGGTGTGGATAAAGTTATCGATACCTTGCATAAGTTAGGTGTCACTCGCCATCTTGATGCTTTCCCATCTTTGCTTTTAGGTGCCCAGGGCTTACCACCCATTGAAGTGGCTGAGTACTACCAAACGATAGCGACTAACGGCTTCCAGATGCCACTGCGTGGAATACGTATGGTCACCGATAAAGACGGGGTTGAGTTGTCGCGTTACCCTTATCAGGTTAAGCAAACAATTCCGGGTGATGAAATCCACTTGCTTCAATACGCTATGCAAGAAGTAGCGCGTGAAGGAACCGCGCGTTATGTGTATAGCCAGTTGCCCTCTAATACGAACGTACTGGGGAAAACAGGTACCTCGAATGATCAGCGAGACAGTTGGTTTGCTGGCTTTACTGGTAACCGGTTGGCTGTTGTATGGGTTGGACGTGATGACAACGAACCGTTGCCTTTTACCGGCTCGGGCGGAGCATTGAGAGCTTGGACCGCTTATATGAAGGCAGAGCGGCCAGAGCCTTTTGTTGCTCCGGCACCGGAAGGGGTTGAATATTTGTGGGTTGATAAGGCCACTGGTTACTTATCTGATGAGCGGTGTGAGGGTGCTATTCAGGTGCCCTTCATAAAAGGGACTCGCCCTGAATACCGGGTTGATTGTGGCGTAGAACCCCTGCAGAATACCCCCAAGAATGAGCCGGTAGACTGGTTCAAGCGTTGGTTTAGGCAGGGATAACAATGAAGATACATACGAAAAAATGTTTGGCAGTAGGCCTTTTGTTAACCTTGGCGGGCTGTTCGTCTCCAGGGATTTATAAAACGCCCATCGAAGATAGATCTACAGTAGCAGTACCCGATGAGAACCCCAGTGTTGTAACCGCCGCAGATCCTTCAATCGGCGTTACGGTCACTCCTGTCTCACCTATTCAGGTGGTTCGCTCTCAAAGGGATGAGTCTATAGAGGTGGCACCTAGTGTGCCCGTTGCGCCATCGTCCGTGGAGGTGCAGCAAAACCCGGCTATTATTGCGCTGTTAGATTCAGCTAAACAGCAAACGAACGGTGGTAATTTGCGAGCGGCGCAAACCAGTTTGCAACGTGCACAACGCATAGCGCCTAGGGACCCAGAGGTCTATTACTCACTTGCTGATACGCATCGTCGCTTAGGTGAATTTTTGCAGGCTGAGCAGGTTGCCCTAAAAGGCGTGGCGATAGCGCAAGGTCAAAATACACAGCTGCGCCGCTTATGGACGTTGATTGCTTCAATTCGTAATGATTCAGGTGATGTTGAAGGGGCTGATAAAGCGGCTGGTATTGCCCAACGTTACTAAGCCGTTTGCTGACATGAAAACCGCCGTACGTTTTTGCGTTCGGCGGTTTTTTTCTGCTCATTTAACTACTTTGTGTTTTTATAACTAGGTGAAGTAGGGGGGAGCTGTTGGTTGCTATTGATCCAACGCCCTGCGGCAAGTCCCAGTAAAGCAAGCCCTATACCTAAGCTTATGTTATGCCAGTCACTAGACTGAGCGTAGGGGTCGATAGCGTGAGGTCCCAGTAAGCAAATCGATGAACCAATGAAAATGGCTCCCAAAATGCCCGGTAAGCGTATCGAGGCTTTATCACGTTTTAGCAAAGTTTGTTTACCAAATACAAAACTGAGACATAAAGCTATGCTGGTCACTACTTCGAGCGCGATGGCATAAGTGTCTCCGGCGCCACTGCGTCGAAGCAGTTCGAATAAGGCAAATAAAACCAATACCCAACGACCCCATGTTGCGCGCGAAAAAGCTTTACCCAAGCTAAAGGCCAGTAAAATACTGGCGATAAGCGGAAGCCCAATGAAGTTTTTTAGGTTATTAAATAACCTGAGCATGGTTTCGCTATCTTGGTTATCAGGTGAAACAATGAGGGAAGTAACACCCGCGATGGCTATAAAACCAGCACTCACTGTGACCAAAAGCGCCCGTGTTTTGTTGGCGTTAGATAGTTTTTCAGGTTGGCGAAACAGTAAGGCTGCGCAAATAGCGCAGCCTGCAATGAGTACCAAATAAGAGATAGTCAGCATCATACGAGAGTGGCAAAGACCTTATCAGCCGCTTCTAGCGTGAAATCAATATCGGCTTCGGATATAGCTGCTGACATAAAACCAGCTTCATACGCTGAAGGCGCTAAATACACGCCTTCTTTCAGCATCCCTTGGAAAAATGCAGCAAATTTAGCCGCATCGCAGGCCGTGGACTCGGCAAAGCTAGTCACCTTTTCTTGGTCGGTAAAGAATAGGCCAAACATACCGCCAACCATACTCGTGGTAAAAGGTACGCCATGTTTTAAAGCTTTGGCTTCAAGTCCTTGAGTTAGCAATTCCGTTTTGGCATCTAATTGTTCATGGATCGTTGTATCGCTTGATAACGCATTGAGCATGGCTAAACCTGCGCTCATTGAAAGCGGGTTGCCCGACAGAGTGCCCGCTTGGTAAACCGGGCCAAGAGGTGCAATATGCTCCATAATCTCGCGTTTCCCGCCAAAGGCGCCTACAGGTAGACCTCCTCCGATTACTTTACCTAGAGTAGTTAGGTCTGGTTTGATGTTGAAGTAGTCCTGAGCGCCGCCCAGTGCGACACGAAACCCTGTCATGACTTCATCAAAAATTAATACTGTCCCGTATTGGTCGCAGACTTCACGCAAGCCTTCTAAAAAACCTGGCTGCGGTGGGATGCAGTTCATGTTACCTGCAACGGGCTCTACGATAATACAGGCGACTTCATCACCAATTTCTGCAAAAGCTTCTCTTACATTGCCTAAGTCGTTGAATTGAAGCGTGATCGTGTGTTCTGCAAGCGATGCAGGAACTCCGGGAGAGTTCGGTTCTCCTAGCGTAAGAGCGCCAGAGCCTGCTTTAACAAGCAATGAGTCTGAATGGCCATGATAGCAGCCTTCAAACTTTACAATTTTATCGCGTCCGGTATAACCGCGAGCCAGCCGAATTGCGCTCATCGTGGCTTCTGTTCCTGAACTCACCATGCGTACTAATTCTATGGAGGGCATGAGTTCGCAAACTTTGTTGGCCATCTCTGTTTCAAGTGCGGTGGGTGCTCCAAAGCCTAAACCGTTATCTAGCACGGAACGAACGGCGTCTAGTACGACCGGGTTAGCATGGCCTAAAATCATAGGTCCCCATGAGCCAACGTAATCAATGTAACGTTGGTCATCTTCGTCAAATAGGTAAGCTCCTTCACCCTTTTTAAAGAAGACAGGTGTGCCTCCTACGCCTTTAAATGCGCGTACTGGTGAGTTTACACCGCCTGGGATGTGTTGCTGAGCTGCTTGAAAAAGATCATCAGAGCGAGACATAAAATACCTTATTTGTTAAGAATTAGCGGCAAATAGCGCAGTAAATAGTTGAGCTTGCTGTTTAACATTCGGGGCTGTAAACAATGCATGTATCACGGCAATCATATTTGCCCCGTGCGCAATAGTTTGATGAGCATTATCCACCGTTATTCCTCCAATCGCCACTATAGGGCAATCGAATTGTTGTTTTGCATCACTCAATAAGGATAGTGGGGCTGGGGATGCATGGGGTTTTGTTTTTGACCTAAAGAAAGCGCCAAAGGCGATATAATCAGCGCCCTCGTGAAGTGCTTGTTCGGCTAGAGACAATTGATCATGGCAGGTAACGCCAATAATGGCACTTTCTCCGAGTAACTGACGAGCTTGAGGTACAGCGCCATCCGCTTGACCTAGGTGAACACCGTCAGCGCCGCTTGCCTGTGCGAGTGACATATCATCGTTAATCAGAAGTAGTACCCCATGTTGATGACACAGTTCGGCTAACTTGGCCGCTTGGCGCAATCGTTTGGTTTGGTCAGTCGTTTTATCTCGGTATTGAATGATGCGAGCGCCTCCGAGAATAGCGAGTTCAGTCTGAGCGATGAGTTGCTCATCATCAGGCATGAGTATGCTGTCGGTGATCGCATATAAACCTTTGAGTCGATTTTTTTTTGTCGTCGATGCTTTCATAGGGCCTGTTTGTGTGTGTAGTAATATTCGATTTTTGAACGCGTTAACATACCCATAATGTCCCCTTGGTTGCTAATAACGCATACGACATTGATGCGCAGCTCATCCATTTTTTTCAGTGCTTCGTAGAGTGTGGCGCGATAACTCACTTCTATGATATCGAACCGCTCAGCTGGGATTTCAAGCAGATTAATGGCCTCAGTCGGTGCTTCTCGGCTTAAGTATTCAGATAGGTTTTTAGGTAGCATCACCGATAAGGCTTTCTCATTGGGGTTTTGTAGTAAAAGCCAACGCGGTTTGAGTGCTAGCACTTGCTGTGCGGTTTCCGGCAGCGTTTTAGGTTCTGTCGCAATAAACTCTCTATCCATTAAGCTTGCGACGGCAGCACGTGAGAGTACCTGAGCAAGGGGCTCTTGGCTGTAATCTAACCCTTGTGCTTGCAGGGATGAGATAAAAATAGATGGCATATGAAACAAGAAGCGAACGGTTAGGTTGCTAATAACGATGGTAATCATGCCGGGGAATATAATGTTTGGGTTGCCGGTTAATTCCAGTAACGCCACAAGTGCAGCAAGTGGAGCATTCAAAACGGCTCCCATCATGGCTCCCATACCCAGCATGGCATATAGACCAATATGTGACATTGAGGCATCGGTAAACCAAGAGCCAACCTCACCAAAAATCGAGCCGATTAAAGCACCGATGAACAGTGTTGGGCCTATCAAACCTGCTGGAATCCCAAGCCCTAGAATAATAGGGGTTAGGATAAGCTTGGCAATTAACAGTCCGAATAATAGTGTGAACTCTATATTGCCTTGAAAACTCTCAGAAATAGTATCGTAGCCCACGCCCATTACTTGTGGATAAAAGGTCGCTACGATACCCGTAAGTACGCCAGCTAGTAAGAAACGGCTAGCGACTGGCCACTGTGTGAATGCAATGGTTTTAATCATTAGGCGATTAAAGAATGCGCTGCACAAGCCTACGGTAACCCCCAACGCGATAATCCAAGGGACTTCGGCTAAGGTCCCTATCTCAAATGAGGGCACTTGAAAGGCATTCTCGTACCCTAATGTACTGCGCATGACTAAATCGGCGGCGACCGCAGCAACGATAACGGGCGTAAACCCAATAAGTGTGTACTCTAAAAGTACTACCTCCATGGCGAATATGACACCAGCTAATGGTGTGTTGAAGGCGGCGGAAATAGCGGCTGCTGTTCCGCAGCCAATTAGTAAGCGAATGGAGTTGTTTGGCAAGCGCATGCGCTGCCCGAGTAAGCTGCTGCAGGCGGCACCTAAAAAAATAGCAGGGCCTTCACGCCCTACTGAGTGGCCACTTACTAGCGCGGTGGTCGCTGTAAAAAACTGCATAATCAAGCTGCGACCGGGGATGGTGCCCTGATGGTAGGCAAGGCGTTCAAACATATTAACCATGCCTGTTTGTCGTGCTAATGCTGGCCAGCGGAAATAAATACCAATAAGAATCAAGCTGCCGGTTAAGGGCCACCAGAAGAGTTGGCTTTGGGGTAAGCTTTCGAAGCTGTCTGGGTGTCCTAGCCAGTATGTTAGGGGCAGCTCAATAGCTAAACGAAATAAGACCATGAGAAAGCCTGTTAAGATGCCCGAAAGCAATCCAAGAACGACTAACTGAGGTAGGGCGTCGTAATGTGCTAGTCGATCCCGAAAGTTCTGCAAAAGCTCGCGGATTTTTCGCATCCTGTTTTTAACTCATCCAATAGTGTTTAGGCGTGCATAGCGGTATTATAAAATAACAGTTTTTCGATGCCGATGAGAGGTTATTGTGATTAAGGTAGGTATTGTGGGCGGCACGGGTTATACCGGAGTCGAGCTTTTACGGTTACTCGCGAATCATCCTGAAGTTGAGGTTAGCGTCATAACATCCCGCTCGGAGGAAGGAATGCGAGTGGCAGATATGTTTCCCAACCTACGCGGACATTATGATTTGGCATTCTCTGTTCCTGATGTCGATACGTTGGCGGCTTGCGACGTTGTATTTTTTGCTACACCGCACGGCGTAGCAATGGGTATGGCTCCCGACTTAATTAAGCGCGGTGTACGTATTATCGACTTAGGTGCAGATTTCCGTATCAAAGATGTGGAGCTATGGTCTACGTGGTACAAACTTGACCACACTTGTCCGGATCTTGTTGAAATGGCTGTCTATGGGCTGCCTGAAGTTAACCGCGACCAAATAAAGAATGCCCAGCTTATTGCTTGCCCTGGTTGTTATCCAACGGCTGCACAATTGGGCTTTATACCCTTGTTGGAAAATAAGCTGGTGGACCACCGTCGCTTGATCGCAGATTGTAAGTCCGGTGTCAGTGGTGCTGGCCGTGGTGCGAGTGTTGGCGCTTTGATGTGCGAAACAAACGAAAGCATGAAAGCTTACGGTGTGCCTGGACATCGTCATCTGCCAGAAATACGTCAGGGGTTGGCGCTGGCGGCAGATCGCCCTGTGGGTTTGACATTTGTTCCGCATCTCACGCCTATGATCCGCGGAATACACGCAACCCTTTATGCAACGCTTAAAGACCCTAAGGATGGTTTACAGGAGCTATATGAAGCGCGCTACAAGGACGAGCCATTTGTCGACGTGATGCCTGCGGGCAGTCATCCTGAAACACGCAGTGTTAAGGGGGCTAATACATGCCGGATAAGTATTTTCCGCCCGCAGAACGATGACACTGTTGTTGTGCTATCTGTTATTGATAACTTGGTCAAAGGTGCCGCCGGACAGGCAATTCAAAACATGAACATTATGTTTGGGTTGGATGAAAGCTCTGGTCTGAAAGCCTTAGGTATGATGCCTTGATACTTGACTAAATTGCTGGGTTAATTGACAATAGGCGTAGATTAACCCGCACTTTATCGTGCACCAACCGTTCCGAGAGTACTATGACAGAGTCAGTAAATTACGAAACAACAATGGTCTTTACTGATGCTGCGGCAAATAAAGTAAAAAGTCTCATCGAAGAGGAACAAAATGATAGCCTAAAGCTGCGCGTGTACATCACTGGTGGCGGCTGCGCAGGTTTCTCTTATGGATTTACTTTTGATGAAGCCGTGGCAGAAGACGATACACAAATTCAAAATCATGGTGTCACCATGGTTGTTGATCCCATGAGCTTTCAATATCTACAAGGCTCGGAGGTCGACTACAGCGAAGGGTTACATGGCTCGCAGTTTACGGTCAAAAACCCGAACGCTACGACAACCTGTGGTTGTGGTTCCTCTTTCTCCATCTAAGTTTTTAAGGCCTTCAACGAAGGCCTTTTTTATGACGGCTAATTTTTTATCGTCCCATTAGGCAGGATAAATCGCGCCTAAGATCGTACTCTTTTTTGCTCCTGTTACTGCTGGGCTATTACCGCTTTGGTTGGTTAATGTGCGATATGCTAACCATGCAAAAGCAGAGGCTTCTACCCAATCAGGGTGCAGCCCTAAGGTATGGGTGGTCGCTAATTCGGAATCAGGGTTTAACGCTTGTAACCGTTGCATGAGCGTTTGATTGCGAGCACCACCGCCGCAAACATATAGCTCAGGTGTTGTCAGGGCTATGCGTTCTACTTCTTTTGTTATTGTTAGTGCGGTGAGTTCGAGCAATGTGGCTTGGACATCTGCGTCATTTACATGGTTATATCTTGTTAAGATGTGATCCAGCCACTCAATATTGAAATCTTCTCGACCAGTGCTTTTGGGTGGAGCTGTATGAAAGAACTCGCATCCCATCATGGCGTTGAGTAAGTTGGGCTGGCAGGTTCCTGATGCTGCCCATTGTCCGTCTTTGTCGTACTCAACCCCTTTGTTTTTTTGAATCCATGCATCCAATAATACGTTGCCAGGCCCTGTATCAAAGCCAAGCAGTTTAGGAAGTTTGGATTCAGATAGAATAGTAATATTCGACATGCCACCGATGTTAATGATGACGCGATCTTTGCCTGTTTCTCGAAATATATCATCATGAAATGCAGGCACTAACGGAGCGCCTTGACCTTCGCATGCCATATCCCTTCGACGGAAATCAGCAACTGTAGTCACTGCTGTTTTTTCGGCAATAATGTTTGCATCGCCTATCTGTAGAGTAAAGCCTGCTTCTGGGCGGTGCCGGATTGTTTGGCCGTGTGAGCCAATTCCGTGAATCAATGCGCGTGGAAGGCTGTGTTCCGCTATAAAGTTATTCACTGAGTCTGCAAATAAGTGACCTAAAGCGACATCTAAGCGTCCGAGCTTTTCGATCTCATTATTACCTGCCTGGGTGAGCGATAAGATATTGCTGCGTAATAGGCTGGGTAACTCGAATCCCTGCGCGGCAATAAAGCGAGTGCGATTGTTAGAGGGATTAATAGAAATGGCTGCAATATCTAGTCCATCTAAGCTAGTACCGGACATGATCCCTATATAAATAGGGTGAGTGTTGTCTGTTCTTTGCATTATTGAGCGCTCGCGTAGCGGACAGAGTATGTTTCCAATTGTGCCATCATCTGGTTGGCAATTTGCCGAAATGCTAACCGTTCTTTACTGGCCACGGGCTCCGCTTGAGGGAATTTAACGGTCATTGGGTTCTTGTGCGTGCCGTCTACTCTGAACTCATAATGTAAATGAGGCCCAGTAGCTAAGCCGGAGCTGCCTATGTATCCGATGGTTTGGCCTTGTTTAACACGGCTGCCTTTTTTAAGCTGAGTATTGTACTTTGACATGTGGGCATACAAGGTTTGGATTTTGCCACCATGTTCAATAATAATAGTTCGTCCATATCCCCCCTTAGTACCAAGCCAAATGACTTTCCCATCACCCGAAGCTTTGATAGGGGTTCCTGTTTTGGCTGCATAGTCGACCCCTTTATGTGCTCTAATTTTGTTGAGTACAGGGTGTTTACGCGATAGGTTGAATCGAGAGCTAATGCGAGCAAAGTCCACAGGCATCCTCAAAAAGGCTTTGCGCATGCTATGACCTTCAGGAGTGTAATAACGAGTGCGTCCATCTGAGTCAGTATATCTGACGGCGGTATAGGTTTTTCCTTGGCTGATAAATTGGGCGGCCACTATGTTTCCATCCCTAATTTTTTTGCCATCTAAAAACTGTTCATTGTAGATAATACGAACACTGTCTCCATTGTGAATATCTTGGGAGAAGTCGATATCCCAGCTAAATATAGAGGCAAAGCGCATGATCATGTTGTCGGAAAGCCCTGCGGATGCTGCATCTGAAAATAAAGAGTTATGAATACTGACTTCTGTGAACCGTTCTCGCGTTTCAGGGGTGCGCTCGATTGTTCTTACCTGATACTGATGGGGTGCCCCGGGGTTTAGAGACTCTATGACGATAGTTTTTAACGCGTTTACTTGATACTTAATTTTGTTTAAACGGCCATTGGCCACTTGAAAGGCCAATTTTTCGCCTGGGTATAAGCGGCTGAGTTCTTTGCCTTTACTGGTGGCCTGGCTAACGTAATGAACATCTTGAGCGCTAAGCCCAGCGCGTCTAAATAAGGATGTTAAATTATCATCTTTTTGAACGCTGTATATGACCCAGTTATCTGGTGTTTGATCGGTATTCGACCCTTGCTCAGGAGCGTTTAAAGATGCCGGTGTGTTTTCTTGTGTATGGGCATTAGAAAACTGTAGAGCTAAAGAGTTGGAAGTTCGCTCCGGTGTGCTTTTGTGATCTCTTAATTCCCGTGTCGCTGAGACATTTTCTGAAGGAAGCAAAAGCAATGTAATACCTAAAATCAGTCCGCATATGCTAGCTGCAGCCAAATGGACAGGGGGGAAGTTGTTTTTTAGAGTTTGAAAGTGTAGCAACATATAACTTACCAATAACAAGCAATAGAGGGCTAACGCCCTTTTGAGCAGAAATATACATCAGTTTATAAAGGTGTAGCGGCTTTTAAGCCATTTTGTTGATGTGTTTCAGAGATATTTGTTCAAAACATCACCTGTAGGTAGAATGCTGCCTCGTTTAATTTGGTTTTTTAAAGGGTTTTTTGAAAATGAGTGAGTTGACACTGTTAGAGGATTTGAAAGCGCGTGGTCTTGTCGCGCAGATGACCAGCGAAGAAGAGCTGGTAGCGCACCTTAATGATGGCAGTGTCACACTTTATTGTGGCTTTGACCCTACAGCAGATAGCTTGCACATTGGTAGTCTTGTACCTTTGTTGGCGCTCAAGCGATTTCAATCTTACGGTCACAAACCTCTTGCGCTTGTTGGAGGGGCAACCGGTCTAATTGGTGATCCTAGCTTTAAAGCACAAGAGCGCAAATTGAATGATGATGAGACGGTCTCGACTTGGGTTGAAAAACTTAAAGCTCAGGTTAGCGCTTTCGTTGATTTCGATTGCGGTAGCAACAGCGCTGAAGTAGTGAATAATCTTGACTGGACGCGTAATTTGGATGTGCTGACTTTCTTGCGGGATGTCGGTAAGCACTTTTCGGTTAACCAAATGGTTGCAAAAGAGTCTGTAAAGCAGCGTATTGATAGGGAAGGAGATGGTATCTCTTTCACTGAGTTTACATACATGATTCTGCAATCTTATGATTATCAGCAGTTGAACAAATCGCACGGATGTACTTTACAGATAGGCGGATCTGATCAATGGGGTAATATCACAGGTGGTACTGAATTAACGCGCCGTATGAATGGTAATAAAGCGTTTGGTTTAACGTTACCGCTTATTACGAAGTCTGATGGGACTAAGTTTGGTAAAACTGAATCAGGTACTATTTGGCTATCTGCAAATAAAACATCGCCTTACGCATTTTACCAATTCTGGTTACAAACCGCTGATGCTGATGTATATCGTTTCCTTAAGTACTTCACTTTCTTATCGGTAGAAGAAATCAATCAATTAGAAGAAGCCGATAAAGTGCGTCAAGGTCGTCCTGAAGCTCAGGGCGTGTTGGCTCGTGAGGTTACAAAGTTAGTTCATGGTGAGGCTGGTTTAGAAGCGGCTCAGCGTATTACAGAAGCATTGTTCTCTGGTAATGCGGATCAGCTAAGTGAATCAGATTATGAGCAGCTTAGCCAAGATGGCCTGCCGACAACTTCGCTTGATTTAAACAATCTGGCCGATCTGCCTTTAACGCAATTACTCTCAGAAGCAGATATGGGAACAGGCAAGCAAGTAAAAGACGCGCTACAACGAAATGCCGTGATTGTTAATGGCGAAGCGCAAGGGTTAGATGCAATTGCCAAGTCTGCTGATGTGTTTGCTGCTGAGAAGGCGCGCTTTAATAAGTACTTCTTAGTAAAGCTTGGTAAGAAGAAGCACCAGTTGTTTACTATTTGATCATTTTCGGGCTCGCTAGCTTCTTAATAAAGGCGCCTTTTATGGGCGCCTTTATTTTTTGGCCTTTTTTATCCCTTTTTTAGGCTAATTTAACAATTAGCGGTT
>NZ_JAPNXU010000049.1:0-1060 GCF_030397555.1 Neptunomonas sp. CHC150 | reverse complement strand
TAGGAGAGTAATTCATGCATTCTCGTTATACAGGTCGAAGCTTCGACGTAAATATGTTGGGTGTTTTGGTTCATGTGGAATCAGCAACTGCAACTATCAATGATGAATCAGCTGTTGATAAAGAGCGTGGGATCCCAACAGGTTTTACTCACGGTGCGGTTGGCTGTGATGTGGAATACGAGTTGGATTTGAACAACTTCCGAAAGCTACAACAAAAGGCACGTGAAGCAGGCAGTTGGCGTGGCATCAAACCACATGATTGCATGTTTTATGCAAATACAGGTGACGATGAAGACAAAGTTGAGTTGTTCGGCGTGAAATTGCAGATTTCAGATTTACTCAGCGTTGATCCTAATAGCAGCGATAAGACCAAGCGCAAACTGAAAGGGTTTGTAACGAGCCCACTCTTTGTCCGTATCAATGGTATTTCATATCTAAGCAAAGATGACACACGCGGTCTAGTTTAAGCCTAATCAGAGAGAGTACGAATGCCAGATTTTATCGACCATGCCAGTAGTAATGAAGCCAAATTCACCGAAATGGCGATTGCAAGTCAACGTAAACGGTCAGTGCAAACAAGCCAGCAAGAAAGTGCGAAAGAATGCTACGAGTGTGGCGATGAAATCCCAGAAGCGCGTCGAGTGGTTATAGCAGGGTGTCATTACTGTGCATTTTGCCAAGCAGAGCGGGAGTAACGGAATGAAAGATTGGTACGACAGAATAACCAGCGGAATTGCTTATATCGTATCCTTGGCGGGTATGACCTTCAGCAAGCTGACATTTGAACAATGGTATTTCGTCTTATCGCTTGTCATTGGTCTGGCAGCTCTAGGATTGAATTACTGGCATAAGCGAGCGATGCAACGTATCGCTAACAAAAAAGGAGTGGCACTCAGTGAAAGTGACTAAACGAATTATTTGTTCTGTCGCTGCTGTGATCGGTTTGGTTACAGGTGGTGTGACACTGAACAGTTCAGAACTCCCAACGGGCACCGTGACCATTGCAGGCACACAAGTTGGGGAGCTAAGAACGAGCCCTATTGGTTTGGACATTATCGGT
>NZ_JAPNXU010000048.1:0-310 GCF_030397555.1 Neptunomonas sp. CHC150 | reverse complement strand
TCGCAATTTCATGCTCTTCAAGCTTTACGTCACCTTGTTTTTCTTTAGGCGTCTTGTGCTGTGAATTGGTTGCGATAGATGGTGCGGTTTCAACGAACGCTTCGAACTGAGCAATGCCACCTTCAGCACGACACATACCAACAAACATCTCTTTGTTCGCAGGGGCAACCTTGCCGTCATCAATCGCAGCCTGAACCAGGTCATCGATTTTCTGATCGTCAATTTCTTTTAACTGAGCTTCAGCTGTCGCGGCGCGGTTCAGTGCAACGGTGTGGGTTTCAATTGGGATGAACTTAGTTAAGTCCGGCGT
>NZ_JAPNXU010000047.1:0-510 GCF_030397555.1 Neptunomonas sp. CHC150 | reverse complement strand
ACAGAAGCAGCCGATGAGCGAGAAACCCCCAACATATTTCGAATAATGCGCTGACTTTCTGCCATTAAGTCATCTCGTGTATCTGTTGATCTATCAGCGAGGTGGTCACCTTGATCTTTGGTATGAACCGTCGCAATATCAGGAAGTAGGTCCGCTTTAGCTCTCGAATTAACCGCGGATTCATATTGAATCACTAAGCGGTTTTTCCCATTCACAATGGGCGTGACTGGCACATCAGCGGCGTTTTCGTAACCTTGCTCTTGATACTCAGCTTTTAGTTGAGCAAGAGAACGGTTCACTTCAGCCATGGCATTCACTAAAGCAATGGTGATGCGATCAGGATCTTGCGCTGCTGGTATTCCCCTACGCTTTTCAAAATCGCCTACGTTTAAGTTGGGCCAGAAACCATCATTAGTGATTTCAGTATCTTGATAACGCGCATCTGAAGAACCCGTAAACATACTTAATCCCTTTTAAATAGGTGCGCCTCTAGCCACTGAGTCGACGGAA
>NZ_JAPNXU010000046.1:0-922 GCF_030397555.1 Neptunomonas sp. CHC150 | reverse complement strand
AGATGTGTATAAGAGACAGATCCCCGTACTTCCCTTTTAGCTCTTCAAGAATGTCGAGCATTGGAAGCATATTGCCATGACTATCCGTAAAACTGAGCCCAAGCTTATCTTGGGCTTTTGCTACGCCACCTAAGAAAGCACGGTATTTAGTACCCGCTTCACTGCCACTCATTGTTGACTGTAGAGTACCCAAAATTGCCATTTGCTCTTCCATGGCAATACCAGCCGCCGTTGCATTAGCGCCTACACTGGTAAACGCACTGCTCATTCCTGCGCCTGTAGTCTTGAACATCTCAACAGATTGAGCGGTCATACCAGCAACTTGCTTTGACCAAATCCCTGTTCCCATTTCATCAGCACTATTTTTAAATATGCCGTACATTGTCCCCATGTAATTGGTGATGGTAGCCGTGTCTGCTTTCGTTGCTGCCGCGAGAACGGCCGAGCTTTTGGTGATGTCAGAGAGTTCTGCACCGCTAATACCACCAAATGCCGATTTAATATCATAGGAAGCCCCGACAATATCTGTCGCTGACTTACCATATTGAACCGATGTCCAGAGCGCCGTTTTTGAAAGCTGGGCAAGATCTTCATCCAGTACACCCAGTGATTTCACCTCACCAAGTTTTCTGTCCATTTCAATCGCAGGCATCAACGCATTTTGAATAGCAAAGCCAGTAGCCACCAAACCCGCACCACCTGTCGCCATGTTCTGCATGCCTTGCTTACCTGCTTCCATGGAAGATTGCACTTCTTTGGTAATGCCTTGCAGTGGCTTGGTGATTTGATCAACCAGTGCCACGTGCATTAGTAGCTTTTCCATACTCATGCGTGATGCTTACCCGCTCTTGATTTCAACTAATTACTAAACAACCGGCTAATTGCGCTCATTACTGCTCGCTCGCTGCGTTCAAACTGGTTT
>NZ_JAPNXU010000045.1:0-447 GCF_030397555.1 Neptunomonas sp. CHC150 | reverse complement strand
GTGGGCTGGGAGATGTGTATAAGAGACAGTCTTCAATCCGCTTTGCCCTGTCAGTTATTTTTTTAGTGAGATTTCAATGCCACCTTTAGAGGCGTTATTCACCGTTGCGAACAACTCAATGGTTAGACCGGGCACGCTATCAAGTAACTCGATCAGCGTATCTTTCTGCTCTGATTTAACAGTACTAGTCAAATACGTGTACGCAGGAGCCACTTTGTTATTTGGCATCATGTCATTGGTGTAGTTGTTCGCATCTTGCACCGTTGGTGTGAATTCGAAATCAGTAGCACCGATAGTCACTACTACCGGTTTTGATGTGAAAGCAGGTTTCGTCATTTTCATCTCTCTTAGTTTTGTGTGTGCTTAGCGTGTTCGTGCTTGGCACGCCATTGCAAATAATCTTCGGCTTGCTGTGCGCATTTACTCAGAGCCGCTTTTAATTTGGGT
>NZ_JAPNXU010000044.1:0-274 GCF_030397555.1 Neptunomonas sp. CHC150 | reverse complement strand
GTAACAATGAGGTGCGTTTTAGCGGTAACACTGCGTGCATAAATAGGATTAGCAACAGCGCGAGACCAACCCTTAGCATCATATAAACCAATGCTATGCCCCCACTTCTCAGCGGCGTCAGGCTTTGCATCTTCCACTCTGAACGTAGCGACGCTTCCACCTTCATTTTCCATGTAGCCAGCAGCTGCACTAGAGACAAGCGTCCAATCATCAGAATTGATTTCTATTCGAGTAGTCATGAATTCTCCTTGATAGCGTGGCGGTGATTGAACAC
>NZ_JAPNXU010000043.1:0-598 GCF_030397555.1 Neptunomonas sp. CHC150 | reverse complement strand
CTCTTCACCAATCGCAATAATGTAGCTTCTGAATACTTCTGCCTGGGCGCGAGACGCAGATAAGAATATCTGGTTATCGCCGGTCAAAATCGCATCTTCTAACGCTTCACCACTGAAATAGTAGGTGGCGCCAATCTGGCGGGACTTAAGAATATTACGAGTACGTTGGTGCAGGTTGTTACGCATCGTGTGCTGATATTCGAAGAGCGATTCATGCCAGGTCGCGAAGTTCTCTTTGGTCAGCTCTGCAATGTTGTTCTTCTTTTTGCTCTTCTTTTTCTGCTTGTCGTCAGACTTATTAGAACGCGAGCTTTTACCGTTCGTTTTAGCTACAGGTTCAGTTTCGTTAGTTGAGTGTTTCTCTCCAACTGGCTGAGCTTGAGCATGGAATTTTTTAAGTTGTACGTGGTGCTTGATGAGCCTATCAAGCATATCGAGCTGGCCTTTGGTCGGGTTTTCCAGCTCAAGCAGGGTTTCAATTCTACGCGCTATCGATTCATCAATCGTTTGCTCGCGCAACATATCACGCCATCCAAATTTGTCAGCCCAGTGATAAATGATCCTGGTGCTGTTCAAACCTAGTTCGGAAGCGATTTCA
>NZ_JAPNXU010000042.1:0-348 GCF_030397555.1 Neptunomonas sp. CHC150 | reverse complement strand
TAACGAAGCGAAAGAGCACATACGCGAAGCTGAGATGAAAGAGGGGTTAGACGAACACGTTCAGCCAGATCTCGATAAACTCGATCCTAAACTGCGCCATTGCTTGGGTGAGGATTTTGCGCGCTCTGGTGACTTAACCGTTTATGCACCCATGGCCGTTCAAAATGATGTGAAGCGCACCGTGCCTTTCCTATTAGAACTTGGCAATGTGCCATTCAAGCAGCAAGAGCAAGCGCTTTACTTTATCTGCGATCAACTTCCAAGGCGTGATGGTATTTATCTTGATGCGCGTGGTAATGGCCAGTACCTAGCCTGTCTCTTATACACATCTGAAGCTGCCGACGATAC
>NZ_JAPNXU010000041.1:0-440 GCF_030397555.1 Neptunomonas sp. CHC150 | reverse complement strand
TCGGAGATGTGTATAAGAGACAGGGTGGTGTACGCTTTGGCAATGTCTTCAGACAGTAGCGTCTTATCGGCTTTTAATGGCTGGCCGTTTACATCAACAATTTGGGTCATAGTCTAATTCCTTTGCCGCGTAGGTCTTGGTTCGGCATATCATCAAATCGGTTATTTTCTTCGGCGGTGCCATGAAAGCGGCGTTGGTTTTCATCGGCACTGGCCTTGATGGTGTGTAAGCCGTAACGCGTTAAATCCGCCTTAGAGGCTAAGTAAGCAAACCAAATAGCAATGGCACTATCGCCGTGTCGTTTGTTTCCGTTCTCGCCTTTGGTTCGTGTTGAATCAATACTAGGAACGCCAGCTTTAATTTGGATTTGTCCCAAATCAGTAATCACGTCCTCATGCTTTGGAAGCAGTATTTCATCATCTTCAAACGCAGCTTTAAAT
>NZ_JAPNXU010000040.1:0-2120 GCF_030397555.1 Neptunomonas sp. CHC150 | reverse complement strand
GTATCGTCGGCAGCGTCAGATGTGTATAAGAGACAGGATTTCGATAATCTGTTTATGTGCATTTTCGTTGATGGCGCCAGCTCCGTCTTCAAGTTTTCAGCGCTCGAAAAAGCCATGGTGGATATTAGCCGGTGGCAAGACTTTAAGCCCAGTGACAAAGACCCCTTCGATCGCCGTGAAGTGTGGTTAGGTTACGACCCAAGCCGAACTCGAGACAATGCTTGCTTGGTTGTAGTTGCACCACCGATTGTTGCTGTTGAAAAGTTCAGAGTACTTGAAAAGCACTACTGGCGAGGATTGAACTTTCAGTATCAGGCGCAGCAGGTCTCAAAGGTATTTGAACGATATAACGTGAGCTATTTGGGTATTGATACAACGGGCATTGGCGCGGGTGTCTATGACCTGATTAACAAGAAACACCCACGTGAAACCGTGGCCATTCAATACAGCAATGAGAGTAAGAACCGGTTGGTGATGAAGATGATTGATGTGGTCGAAGCCAACCGCATTCAATTTGATGCTGAACACAAAGACATCGCCATGGCATTCATGGCCATCAAGCGAGCGACCACCAATAGCGGTAACAGCATGACCTTCAAAGCAGAGCGCAGCGAATTAACCGGACATGCCGATGCATTTTGGGCGATTTCTCATGCCTGCATTAATGAGCCGCTCGATCATTCTGAAAAACGAAAATCAACATGGCAGATGTAAATCAATGACTGAACAGACAACAGAAATAATCACGAAAGAATCCGCTAATGATGAAAGCTTGATGTTTAGCTTTGGTGAGCCGGAAATCATGGATCGTGATTTCACCAACTACGATTACAACGAGCTTTACTACAACGAAGACGGTAACTACTGGGAACCACCTTTGGATAGAGTTGGGTTAAACAAACTCACTAGAGCCAACGCTTATCATGGTTCTATCTTAATGGCTCGCCGCAATATGATCTCAGGTCGTTACACCCAAGGCGGAATGCAGAAGCAACAAATGCAATCAGCAGTGCATGACTTCTTAGAGTTCGGTGACACGGCCCTGCTTAAGCTGCGTAACTACTTTGGTAAAGTCATTGGGCTATGGCCTATTCCTACGATGTATTTACGCAAACGTAAGAACGGTGACTTTGCTTTCCTAGAGCGTGATGACAAGCAGAAGAGTTACAAGAAAGAAGACATCATATTCATCAAACAATATGACCCAGTCCAGCAAGTTTACGGTGGACCAGATTACCTTGGTTGTGTTCAATCAGCGTTACTGAGTCAAGACTCAACCACGTTCCGCCGTCGTTACTATAAGAACGGTTTGCACATGGGCTTTATCTTCTACGCGACCGACCCTAACTTAAGTAAAGAAGATGAAGACGACCTAAAGCAGAAGATGGCTTCAAGCCGTGGCGTGGGTAACTTCCGCTCAATGTTCATCAACATTCCAAACGGCAATGAGAAAGGAATTCAACTCATACCCGTTGGCGACATAGCGACCAAGGATGAGTATGAGAAAATTAAGAACGTCACTGCACAAGAGGTGATTACCGGCCATCGCTTCCCTGTTGAACTGGCTGCAATCATACCAAATGGTGGTACGCGTGGTGACCCTATTAAATTTGATTACGTTTACTGCAAAAATGAAGTAATACCCGCTTGTGAAATGTTCATGGACGCCGTGAACCGAGACCCAGAAGTACCCAAGCATCTCCATTTAACCTTCAATTTGAACAATGTTGCGGCCTAAGTAGCGTGACATTTTTTGCAATTTTGTTTTTCTCTGTCATTTACGTTCAGCCCTTGTGCCATAAGGGCTGAACAACACCGAAAATGATCGTCACAAAATACACACGATCATTAAAAAACTAACCTAAAACACAAAAACCATTATATTTCAATCAGTTAGTCAAACCAATCAGATCAACACTGATCGTCAGAATTTCAATTCCTTGCAATTTTTTGCACTCTTCGCAATTTTATTAGGCGCTCTGTAAGCCATTTTAAGCACTGTTAACTTACTGCAAGCACCGTTATTCCTAAAGGGCTAGCGGCTTATTAGCATTCCATCACGGCAGCAGAATTTCACTGAAATAGAATTGCAAAAAAAAGCTGTCTCTTATACACATCTG
>NZ_JAPNXU010000004.1:0-74990 GCF_030397555.1 Neptunomonas sp. CHC150 | reverse complement strand
AAAGGCCAAAAAATAAAGGCACCCATAAAAGGCGCCTTATATTGATCATTAAATAAACAAAAAGGGTTATTTAGCATCAATTCGTTCATCCCTGATTGACGCTTTACCCCCTGTCATTGCTCAAGCATCAAGCTTTACGCCATTTTCGCCACACCCAATAAAGAGGCCCCGTAGCTGCATAAACAAAAAACAACAAAGATAAGAAGAAAGAAGGCTCGATTGAGATAATACCTATGACCAGTACGATACAAGCAAGAATGATGAAGGGCACTTTGCCTTTTAGGTCTATATCTTTAAAGCTGTAATACAAGACATTAGAAACCATCAGAATGCCTGCTGCCGACACAAATGCCGCTATAAGATAAGCATAAGGCGCGGGATCTATATCATGAGCGGTCGCCGACCAAACTAACCCTCCAACAGCCGCTGCTGCTGCCGGTGAAGGCAGCCCAACGAAATAGCGCTTATCAGCAAAGCCGAGCTGTGTGTTAAAACGAGCTAAACGAAGTGCCGCACCGGCCACATAAATAAACGCTGCAAACCAACCTAGCTTACCTAAATCCCCTAAAACCCAGCTAAACGTAACTAAGGCTGGGGCCACACCAAAAGACACCATATCCGAAAGCGAGTCATATTCAGCACCAAAAGCACTGGATGTATTAGTCATTCGCGCAATACGACCGTCTAGCCCATCAAGAACCATAGCTACAAAGATGGCAATAGCAGCCACTTCAAACTGCTGATTCATACCAGCAACAACAGCATAGAAGCCAGAAAAAAGCGCTCCTGTCGTGAACAAATTAGGTAATAAATAGATACCCCGACGAGGTTTTCCTGACTCCTCTTGCCCAGACTCTTCTATGTTCTTTGACTGCTCTTCTACACTCATTTGATACTCACTTATTTTAACTGGTGAATTATTCTACCGCTTGAAATGCCACTTCGATACGCTAGGCGCCAAACAATGCGCTAATATCACAACTCGCCCTACGACCTATGTCATTTTGATGCTGAGACAGCCATTGCTCTGCCGTGTTCTGACCCGCCAAGAATAGCGCCTCAAGGAAACCTTTACGGGTATTATATTTACTCGCTTGATCCAAGCTAGAAAGATACGCTTGATTCTGAAGAATATGAAGCCGCATTTTTTGTAACTTCCATGCCTTCGTACCCGGGACAAAGCCAAAAGAAACATTTTCTCGAAACTCAGCAATGGCTCGCATTTCTCTCATAAAGTGTGCTTGAAAACCAAGCTCAGTGACACGTTCAGCAATTGCCTCAGCGCCCGTTGGCAGCGCATCTAAATCTAAGGTTTGCAATAGAACAATAAGGATATCCTTACTTGAACAATCGTAAATCAACGGAAAGATAGCTGGATTACCCGCAAACCCACCATCCCAGTAATACTCGCCGTCTATTTCGATAGCTTTGTGTATCTTAGGTAAACATGCCGACGCTAGCAGGTGGTTAACAGATAAGACAGACTCCCTGAACAACGCCAGCTTACCTGATCGAACAGCGGTAGCGGCTATATATAAACTGAATGGGCTTTCTTTTGAAAGCGCCTCAAAGTTTACTAATCCAGAGAGCATGTCTCGCAGTGGATTTATATCAAGCATATTGATGTCATAAGGGGAGATATACTGCATTGTATGCAACCACCAACGCGTTAAAGAGCTCTCTACTCCCTCAGGAAGCAGTAAGCCAAAGCCTTTTGAAGAAACGGCTCCCCAAAATGCGGATAACTGTTCCTTTGCCCCCGCCCTTCCGTCTTTTCTCCAGCCTTCTGCCAACATTACCGCATTCATCGCCCCAGCGCTCGTACCGGTAACCCCTTCAAAATCCAACCAAGGCTCATCCAACAGGCGATCGAGGACTCCCCATGTAAAAGCACCATGAGCGCCGCCACCTTGTAACGCCAAATTAATAGTTCGAGTCTTCATTATCTAAAACCTCTGCTGTTTTGTGCGCCGCACAACACACAATACCACCGAACTCGATCAACACCAGCCACAGCATTCAAAACAGAAAGGCCTTATATTTACTGTCAGAATTATTTACATTCGATTAGTTTGTTTAAATTAAGACCCATAATATCAAACACTTAGGTAATGGCATCAATATTGCTAGAACCAATACACAATAATATGAGAGGTAAAGCGGAATGAAAAAAGGAAGTTTTGGTAAGTATCTGCTTAGTGCAAGCTTGCTATCAGTAGGCATTAGCAGCGTCGCAACAGCCAACGAGATCACGCTAGGTGTAGCTGAATTAACAACTCTCTCTGACGCAGAAATATTGGCACAAGCCCTTATTCAGGACGGAATCACATCTATCGATAGTGTGACTTACACAGGTGCGCTGGGCGCATCCGGCCTATTTACTGGAGGTAGCGCGGCCATTGGCATCGAAAAAGGAGCCATACTCACTTCTGGTAATGTTATTAATGTCCTAGGTCCAAACACAAGTAGCTCAGCCGGATCCAGCAACGGCATGCCGGGTTCCGCGTTGTTAGACACCCTTATTGAATCAAGCACTCCTAGCGGCGGGGAAGGGGAATTTCCGGGCTCTGAATTTCCAGAAGGAGAGATCCCGGACTTTGAGATTCCTGAAATAGACCAACCTATCGACGATTTCCCAACGTCAGGTACATTAACGCATGACGCGTCGATACTAACATTCGATTTTACGCCTCAAGGTGACCAGCTCGAATTCTCATACGTTTTTGGCTCAGAAGAATACCCCGAATTTGCAAATAGCTCTTTCAATGATGTGTTCGGCTTCTTTGTCAACGATGTTAACTATGCATTATTGCCAGATGGCAGCCCGGTTGCTATCAACAATGTTAATGCAGACCGTAATAGCGAGTTCTATATTGACAATACCAACGAACAACGGGATACGGAGCTAGACGGCTTAACTACCGTACTGTCCTTCGCAGCTCCGGTAAATCCAGGTGTATCGAATACCATTACCTTGGCCATTGCTGATACGAGTGATGATGCTTACGATTCAGCGGTATTTATCCAAGGGGACTTTTCATCATCCGTATCTGATGGCGCGGCAGCAGGCTCTACACAGCTAAACCCGCTCATGCCTGATGAGATCAATGAGGCAACGGGCGGCTTTTCATTTACATTCGAAAAGTCTGATGAAATGATCTTTATCGATCCAGAGGTTGCTATTGGCTACACATATGAAATGCTGTCCGACAACACCTTTGAATCTATCCTACTTCCACTGATTGGTGATGGTGAGTACATCCTTAGCATCTATGATTCAGTAATCGGTGACTTTGTCGGCAACTTCCAACTAGAAGACGGCGTGATTTACGATTTCGATACCTTCACAAGTGAAGATGTAACTCTTTTCCAAATTTTAGGAATTGAAACCACCGCAGCACTAGACCCGACTGATACGACAGCTTTCATTACGGGTTTAACTTTTGGTGGCCCAAGCAACATAATCAATATGACACAAACGCCTATTGTAGCTAATGTCCCAACTTCGGATGTTCCGGCGCCGATGACACTGGCACTCTTTGGCCTTGGATTAGCGTTAATCGTTAGACGGAAAGTGATCGCATAGGGTCGATGTGCTACCGCCTGATCACGCTTTATTAGGCGGTAGCATATTTAACCACTCTGGTACGAAAGGACGCCCTTTTTCGGACAGTGCCGTACCGATGACAAACGCATCTACACACACCTTAGCATCATGACTTCTGATGACCTGCTGGCGAAAACCAAACTTTACTTTGCTGACACGCTCAGGCTTCACCGAAACACGAAATAAATCTCCTGAATATAATGAGCTCTTATAATCCAGTTCTGAACGCACCACGACTAAATTGATACCTTGTTTCGCAAGTCCGGCCACATCAATATTTTTTGACAGCATGTATTCATGCCTTGCATGCTCCAGATAGTTGAAATATACGCCATTATTCACAATTCCTTGCATATCGAGCTCATAATCACGCACTTTCATTTCAATTGAAAATATCTCAGATGCATCTGTTATCTCCGTCTCCACTATTACCTCCTTCGCTAAGCATCTAGTTGCGCTAAAATCCACGCCTTCGCATCAGCAAGATTTTCTACTTCAATAGCTGCTCGGGAAAAATCATGAGTTGCTGAATGCTGATTCCTAATTGCTACAGTGGCTATACCGGCCGATGCGGCAGCATTTGCACCGCTTTCGGTGTCTTCAATCGCAATCGCTTCATGCCCTTTAACACCCAACAACTCAAGTGCTTTTAAATAACTATCCGGATGTGGTTTATTGAGCAATACATCATCTCCGGTAACCACATGCGAAAAAAATGAATGCCATTGATGGCTATCGAGTGTGGCATCTATACAAAAGCGCTGCGAACCACTCACTAACGCAATCGGTAGGCGGCTAGCGCATTCAGCTAGTAGCGCTTCTGCACCTGGTATTTGAGGAAACGATGATGTTTTTAAGAAAGCTCGCGTTTGGTCTAACTTTAACTGGACGAGCTGCTCTGAAGTGATAGGTATAGGATATTGTTTACACAGCTCATCCGCTGTTTTCTCTGTAGGAACCCCCAAAAAGAGGTCTGCATACTCTTTATCCGAAACCGAAACGCCAAAAGGTGATAGCACTGTCTGCCATATCGCCAAATGGGAGCTTTCCGAATCAACTAACGTCCCGTCATGATCAAATAAGATGGCTTTGATTGTCATATGAACTCCCTGTTACCACATACTGCATAGAGCAAAGTGTAACAGAGAGAATATGACAAAACATGAAAGCCTTCTTTACAGGCTTATCCTAACCGCTTAGCGTTTGATACAGCACGCCGATGAATAGGAGCAAGCCCTTTGGTTGCTAATTTGTGTGTAGCATCTTGATAAGCTTGATAAGTGTCTAGAGGGTCGAAGGGGGTGGTCGTGCGGGTGACATCTAAACTTGCACGAAAAAAATCTTGCTGAAAACCAAAGAGAACTTTCGATACCGCTTGCCACGATTCAAAAAAAGCTTCTACTTTTTCTTCTCCCATTCGATAAAACTCTTTCTGATCTTTAGCTGAAGGGGATCCGCCCGACATCATCATTTTAGTAACGCGGGCATTAACAACAACTGGCACAGCAAAGGCCAATTCGAAAAGCTGCACTGGCAGCGCTTGGTGATTTCTAGACATGCTTATTATCCTCCGGATAATGATTAAACTGTCAATCTCATGGCTACCGATGTGAACTATTGAAATACAGCGATCTATGTCGCTTTAGATTACTCCTAATTCTTTTAAACGCTCCTGCAAATATTCACCGGCAGTAAAACGTTCAGACAACCTGACGTCTGGCCGCGGGTGTAAAAATAGAGGCAGTGATATACGAGACCGGGATTGGCCTTGTCCCTCAGGATTAACAACTCGATGAGTCGTAGAGGGAAAATAATGCCCTGATGCCTCTTGCAGCATATCACCTATATTAATAATTAGATTGCCAAATTCGCAGGGAATATCCAACCACTCTCCTGTTTTACTCAGCACCTGCAGTCCAGGCTCATTTGCCGCCGGCAAAATAGTTAACAAATTAATATCTTCGTGCGCTGCAGCTCTGATAGCCCCGACCTCCTCATTACCTCTTAACGGCGGATAATGAAGAATACGTAACAGCGTCTGTTCACTGGAGGTGATCATATTAGTCAGCGGCTCATTATAGTTTTGCGACACACTAGCTGGGCTGTATTTTTCAACCCAAGTTAACAACAACGCTGCCAGCTGAGTCGCTTCTTTATAATATTGAGTCAGTGCTGGGCGAAGCTCAACAGGACATTGCCCCCAGGGATAAAAGTGGTAGTACTCTTTTATATCCTTGACCGTATTGCCTTTAGCGGTCTCAGATACGCTCGCCGGGAAAAAGCCATCCTGCTTGCCTTTGTTGTAAAGAAAGTTCTGCTTGTCGGTACTATTAAAGAAGTCCTGCCACTGTTGATAAATTGACTCCACCAACGACTGCGATATTGGATGGTTCTTTAGGACTCCAAAGCCTGTTTCCCGCAATGACTGTACAAAACGTTGCTGCGCATCAGGATCATTAAAATCTATAGCTTGTAATAACGTTTTATCTGCATGCATCACTTAATGCCCTGTGAGTTATGACTGCCAAGTACTATTAGTCAGCGCAGTTTTAAATAAAGTGATAAGTCGCTGATCGTCAACCGTCATGCAGGCGGTTTGTTTGGGGCGATCTTCCCAAAAATTTAAAGGGTAGGGGATGCCGTACCGACTCATAATCGTTTGGCCAATAGCAACACCCTCTGTAGCCACACAAACTTCTCCGCTTTCGGTACCAAATATATTGGGTTCAACCACATAAGCTACCGCAGAGACATCGTGAGCATAGCAACCGTTAATATGGCGCACACTGCTGTAAAAAGCGGTGTAAAACTCCGCGGCATCGTGCATAAACTGCCCCACTTTCGGGTTGTTATCACGAATCTCATCAAAGAGCTCAGGACTTAATACCACTTGATGCGTCACATCAAGCCCCACAATAACAACAGGCCAATGAGCCGCCATCACTTTTTCTGCCGCATGAGGGTCAGACAAGATATTTGCCTCGGCTACGGGCGAAACATTACCATCCGTTGCTATCGCCCCTCCCATGATCACGACCTGCTTAACTTTAGAAGTGATACTAGGATCAAGCTTAAGCGCTGTCGCTAAGTTTCCTAGCGGCCCAACAGCCACCAGCGAGATCTCGTGTGGGTAACGGTTTACCTGTTCCACGATAAACTCGGCAGCACTGCTAGACACAGCTTTGCGTTTTGGAGCCTCTAAATCCAGGTTACCAAAGCCATCAGCGCCATGCACAAAATCAGGAAAAGGAGCCAGAGCTTTAACCCATGGTGTAGACACACCCTGAGCTACTGGGATATCTAAGCCTGCCATTTCAACCAAAGTAAGCGCGTTTTGCGTAGCTTGAGCAACAGATACATTACCAAATGTTGTTGTTAACCCAAGCAGCTCAATCTCCGGATGTGCCATAGCGGTAAAAATAGCCATAGCATCATCAATACCCGGATCTGTATCTAAAATCATTTTATGAGACATACGTTACCTATTAACTTTGAAACTTTATGAGGAAACAACAAAAACCAACGCATTCATTGGGCATTTTCAATGAGCCTACACTCACCGGATTACGATAAAAAATCTTCAACTCTACTTTTCAGTGGAATACTGGTAGAAGCACCGGATGTTTGCACAGCTAACGCCGCCGCGGCAGACGCCTGATGCAAACAGGCCTGAGGCGCTAGGCCTGATACAATCGACGCTAATAAATACCCGAGAAATGTGTCTCCTGCGGCGGTTGTATCAACTACCTCAACATCAAAAGCATTCACAAAAAAACGCCCGGCAGGACCACACCACAAAGCCCCTGAACTACCCATGGTGACAACAACCTCCGTATCAGGCAGCTGCTTTTCGATATATGTCATTAACATCTCGGGAGACGACATTAAGCCTTCGCACTCCGGGAAAAGTTGAACCATTTCAACTTGATTCAGGACCAGCAAAGCTAATTGCTCAAGGGGTAGCAAAGTTATATCTTTACTTAACGGCGATGGGTTGAAGGCAACGCGCACCTTACGTTTTATTGCAGCTTCCATAGCATAACCAGTCAAGCTACACTCGTTTTGCAGTAATAACCAATCCCCCGCTACAAGCCCGCGAAAAAGCTCATCCAAATCGGCCTGCGTGAAACTTTGATTAGCACCACCATACAACAGGATACTGTTTTCGCCAGCGGCATCTACTTGAATAATAGCATGTCCGCTAGGCTGATCAGTGACATCAACCAACTGACAATCAACTCCCGAAGCGGCTATTTCAACCTTAGCCCACTCATCTCCTGCACCCAGACGGCCAATATGTGACACACAAGCACCAGCGCGGGCCAACGCAATAGATTGATTGGTCCCTTTCCCGCCCAAAACACGCTGATAATGAGTGCTGGCAAGGGTTTCTCCGGGCTGCATCCAGTGCGGTACCTGATACACGTGATCAATGTTTATAGAGCCGTAACAATAAACCTTCATATTAACCCATTAATAGTTAGTGGAAGCGGCTAGTTAACAGCCTAATCACCGCTCTTTGCTGTAGGGAATGCCAATCGCTTTTGGAGCGATAGCGCGGCCAATAAAACCTGCCAGTAATATAACAGTCAGAATGTATGGCAGCGCCTGCATAAGCTGCACCGGAATTTCACCTATGATGGGTAATTCAACGCCCTGTAACCTAGCTGCCAGCGCATCAAGAAAGCCAAACAGTAAGCATGCCAACATGGCTTGAGTAGGGCGCCACTTACCAAAAATTAACGCCGCCAAAGCGATATATCCTTTACCTGCAGACATATCCTTCAAAAACGCTGCATTTTGGGCCGTCGACAAATATGCCCCAGCTAAACCACACAGCAGTCCAGCACAAATAACAGAGCGATAGCGAAGCCAGGCTACCGAAATGCCCGCGGTGTCAACCGCTTGCGGATTTTCACCAACAGCTCTTAAACGCAGGCCAAACCGTGTGTTATAAAGCACCCAAGCCGTTAAAGGAACGGACAGAAAAGCCATATAAACCAATATGTTGTGACCACTCAACAGTTCACTATACACAACTCCAATGATCGGCAAATCAGCAACTGAGTCGGCGCCGGGCAAGGTGATAGCGGCGAAACGAGCGTCTGCTTCTAAGGCGGGGGTTTGGCCTCCTCGCTGAAACCACGCAATACCTAATGCCACCGTCAAACCTGAAGCCAAAATATTGATCGCCAAACCACTCACAACCTGATTACCTTTGTGAGTTATACATGCAAAGCCGTGCAGTAAAGCCATCGCAACAGATACACTTAACGCACAGAACAGCCCTAGCCACACTGAACCGGTTACAGCGGCCGTTGCTGCTGCAGCAAAAGCTCCGGCGAGCATTTTCCCTTCTAGCCCAATATCAACAATACCTGAGCGTTCAGAAAAGACACCCGCCATGGCGCAGAAAATCAAAGGAGCCGATAACCGCAAAGTAGCATCAAGAGCCGATACAGCAATTAGCAGCGCATCATTCATAGTTCTTTCTCCACTGATACCCGAGCAAAGATTCGCTCTAAAGTAGGCCGAACCATATACGCTAAGGCCCCACAGAAGAGAATGACTAATCCTTGAATCACAACGACCAGATCGCGTGTAATTGTTGAGATTTCAAAGGACAATTCGGCACCCCCTTGGAATAAAGCGCCAAACAGCAAGCTTGCAACAATAATACCCACAGGGTGATTACGGCCCATTAAAGCCACAGCGATACCTGTAAACCCCGCCCCAGCGACAAAATCTAACACGACACGCTCTTGAGCTCCCATCACCTCGTTGATACCAACCATAGCGGCCAAACCACCAGATATGCACATAGTCAAAACAACCATTCGGCGCGTATTAATACCGCTGTAGATAGCCGCTTGCTCATTGAAGCCAATCATGCGAATGGCGTACCCCCAACGGGTATGCCAGATAAAAAGCCAAACAAATACACAACATATCAGCGCTAAAAAAAGTGACACATTCAACGGGCTGGAAGCAATATCCATCCCCATCGCACCAAAGACTTCGTGCATGAAAGGAAGGGTTGCATTATCCGCAATACGACGTGATTCAGGAGACATCGCGCCCGGCTGAATTAACACATTAACGAGAAGATAAACCATTAAAGCGGATGCTATAAAATTAAACATAATAGTAGTGATAACAATATGGCTACCACGATATGCCTGCAGATAGCCGGGGATATATGCCCAAAGCGCCCCAAAAAGAGCCCCCGAAAAAATAGCCAGCGGCAGCAATAAATACCAAGGTAACCAAGCATCCAGTGCCAAGCACATTACCCCAACGCCCAGCCCTCCAATGTATGCTTGCCCCTCTCCACCTATATTGAATAAGCCCGCATGAAACGCAATTGCAACGGCTAAACCCGTAAAAATAAAGTTTGTGGTGTAGTACAAGGTATAACCAATACCCTCATCATAGCCAAAAGCCCCCATCAACATAATATTGACCGCTTCTAACGGATTTTCACCGATCAACACAATGACACCAGCGGCGACAACAAACGCAAGTAGCACATTAATCAATGGAATTAAGGCGATATCGACCCAAACAGGTAATGTTTTTTGGCTCATGAGCGTATCTCCGAGGTCGAAGAAATACCCATCATCAAACCTAAGCGTTGCGCATCGGCTTCATTGGACTCCATTTCTCCCACAATACGGCCCTCTGACATCACAACAATACGATCACATAGAGACATGACCTCTTCCAGCTCAACAGAGACTACGAGAATGGCGCTACCGGCATCACGCAGCTCAACAAGCTGTTGATGAATAAACTCGATCGCTCCGATATCGACTCCTCGTGTAGGCTGTCCAACCAATAACACTTTTGGCTGATGCTCCATTTCACGAGCAATACACAATTTTTGCTGATTGCCGCCAGAGAAATTAGCCGATTTTAAATGAGGATCAGCAGGCCTAACATCAAACTGCGCCATTAACGTCTCGCAATGCTCTGTCACGCGGGAGCTGCTCATTAATCCCAAAGCGCCCGCCACCCCGGAAGACTTGTACGCGTCAGATTCTTCAAACCCCATGATCGCTGTCTCCCTGGCTGAAAAAGCACTCACCATCCCCATTCGGTGACGGTCTTCAGCCACATGCCCAACACCTAAATGCCGAAATGACTTTGCATCGAGTAATGAGGTGGCATCAACACGTGTACCACACACATTTAAATGCCCCTGCTGAACGGGAGCAATACCCGCTAACAAAGATAAAAGCTCGGTTTGACCATTTCCAGACACCCCAGCCACCCCGACTATTTCACCGGCACGCAACTGAAGATTAATTGACTTTAAGCGCTCAACTCCACGCGGGTCAGTCCAAGAAATATCCACTACATCTAACAACGTTTGCTGAGGGTTTGCAGGTGATTTATCCACGTGCAACAGTACTTTGCGACCTACCATCAGCTCGGCTAACTCTTCTTTAGAAGTATCCACCGTTGTTCGCTCAGCCACCATGGTACCGGCTCGCATTACTGATACTTTATCAGTAATTGCCAACACCTCCTGCAGCTTATGCGTAATCAATAAAACACTGACACCCTGCTCACGCAGCGTATTGAGGATATCGAATAACTGCTCTACTTCTTGAGGAGTCAGGACACCGGTAGGTTCATCAAGAATGAGTACTTCGGCTCCACGATATAACGCTTTTAGAATTTCCACGCGCTGCTGCAACCCGACTGGGAGATCTCCAGTAATCGCATCGGGATCTACCGCTAAACCATACTGATCTGATAATGCAGCAAGCGCTTTGCGCGTTTGGCTGACACTGGTCGCTAAAGAGAAACTTTTTTCTGCTCCCAGCATCACGTTTTCTAAAACGCTAAAGTTATCCACCAGCATAAAATGCTGATGGACCATACCAATACCAACGGCGATCGCATCGTTGGCGTTCTTTATATCAACCAACTCTCCTTTGACAGAAATAGAACCCGAGTCCGCTTCATAAAAACCATAAAGGATACTCATTAATGTCGACTTTCCGGCTCCATTTTCACCTATGATTCCATGAATTTCCCCACGGGCAACCGTCAAATCTACGTCATTGTTAGCTTTAACTGCACCAAAACGTTTAGAAATCCCCCGTAAGGCGATAGCCGGAGCACACGAGGTTGAGTAATCATCTGGGATTGGCGAGTGCATGTTTGCTCACCTTGTTATCTAGTCTAAAGCAGGACAGCTGTTGTCACTCATGTAATCATGAACGACAAGCTCTCCGTTAATAATGGCCTGCTTCGCTTTCTCGACGGCCTCTTTCATCTCAGGAGTAATCAAGCTTTTGTTATGCTCATCCAGAGCCCACGACACTCCATTTTCAGCTAAACCTAACACTTGAACGCCGGGTTTCCACGTATCATCCGCCGCGGATTTTAGTGAGCTATACGCCGCCACATCCACTTGCTTTGTCATCGACGTTAACATAGTACCTGGATGGAGGTGGTTTTGATTCGAGTCCACACCAATCGCGAATTTACCCGCATCTTTAGCCGCTTGATAAACACCAATCCCCGTTCCCCCAGCGGCAGCAAAAACAACGTCAGATCCACGATCAAATTGGCTACGCGCCAATTCGGCTCCCTTAGAAGGATCATTCCACGCCGTCGGTGTAGATCCGGTCATATTACTAATTACGGTTATATCATCCATCGCATATTTGGCACCTTGAGCATAACCGCAATTAAACTTACGGATCAGCGGAATATCCATCCCACCGATAAAGCTAACCGTTTTGGTTTGCGATTTTAACGCCGCCAGCATACCCACCAAAAAAGATCCTTCATGCTCTTTGAAAACGACAGACTGCACATTAGGCTGATCAACTACGGCATCAATAAGGGTAATTTGAGTATCAGGGAACTCAGAAGCGACTTTTTCCACTGCCGCAGCCTGAGCAAACCCAACACTAATGATAGGATTAGCGCCGCGCTGTGCCATCTTTCGCACGGCTTGCTCACGCTGAGATGGGTTCGTTACTTCAAATTCGCGATACTTTGTTCCCGTTTCGCTCTTAAAACGCTCCACCCCTTCATATACACCTTGATTGAAGGATTGATCGAACTTCCCTCCCATATCAAACACCACAGCAGGTTTAATGTCCGCCGCAACGGCTGAAAAAGACATGGGGGCAACGATCGCTAAGGTAGTAATGAGTCGTTTCATTGAGTACTCCAAATAATCCAAGCTACAGAACAGTGCATAAAGATAAAATCAAACCTGACTATCAAGGCAAGTATTACATCGAACATACGCGATTATCAGCATCAGTCAATATTTTGGAAACGCGAATCGGATATTCAAAGTTATTTCGCCCTGCTATGATGCAGTCTTCGTTTGGCATGCAAAGGAATTGCAGATGACATCACTCATTCATTCTATTAATGCTCGTTATGGCACCTATCGTGGTTATATCCGTCTCGCTTTAGCACGACTAAGCGCCAAAACAGGACGTATAGACCCCTATTTACACTTCGAACCAGCCAGCATCCAACGTTTAGTCTTTGTCTGCCTTGGCAATATTAACCGAAGCGCGTATGCCGAAGCCTACACCCGTCACCGCAGCCATTTTCCGACCTGCTCAATAGGACTATCAACAACGACGGGGGCTCCGGCTACGGATCTAGCCATCCAAAAAGCGGCCGACCGTTTTATTGATCTGACATTACACAAAGCCACCAATATTAGTGACTTTGAGCAGCAAGAAGGGGATTTGTTTTTAGTGATGGAGATACGCCACGCCAACATATTGCGTGAACGATACGGACAAGACGCCCGTATTTTGCTTCTAGGCTCGCTACCCAAACGCCGCTACGTGCATATTCATGACCCTCACACATTATCTTCTGATTACTACACCAGCTGCTTTAACAGAATTGAGGAGTCGACCCGCGCATTACTCTCCGTGCTGGACGCTCAAAAAGAAACACAACAGCAGGCTTCTAAAGAACAGCGCCAAGGTACATCGACTACCCACGCGTGAACCGTTTAATAACACCAGTCATCATGCCCTTCACATCGCGAAAGAAGGGCTTTGCATCTGTTAGCATGAAAACAAAATACCGCGTTTTAGGATTCACAAAGCTTAATAAGTAACGCCCCAGATCACCAAGCGGTGTGTTGTGATAGGAGCGGTCTTTTATCTTGGAGGGCTGCAACAAGACTCTCAATAAGCGTTTTGTTTCTGGCACCATAAAACGACATTCAAGACCCGGCGTGACCTGTGACTCGGGGAGTCCCCGTCCATAAACACCCGCTTGGTAAAGCCGCCATGCGAACCCAGCGTTAGCATGATATGCCAACGGAAAACTCCCCCAAAAACGTCCATTTATTTCCATCAAAACCGCTTGCTTTGTTGCCTCATCATACCGATATTCCACCATGGCAACACCATCCCAATCCAAAGCTTTGAGTAGCGCCTCAGATAACCGACTTAGCTCTTGATGCTCCACTTGTGATAGCGACCGGCAGACGGTTGAATATCCCCCCTCAGGAGGCCATTCATGGATACGCTGATGCTGAAACCGCTGTAAAACCTGTCCGTCGTGAATCAGGAAGAACTGACCTAACCCGACACCTTTACGATACTCCTGAATAAGGGGAAACTCGCCTACAGGCTCATAAACAGCCAACACCTGAGTTAATTGCTCAAAAGAATATACGTACTCGGCCTTCACAAGGGGCACGCCAAGGGCTGATAGCTTAGGAATAATAGCGACAGGCTCTTTCCATTTAACAACCACCGGAAAAACCAACTCATCACGTAACGCCGCTAACGCTTCCAGCGTTTCAATTTCGTAAGTTTCAGGCACTGGAATACCTAACGCTTTGGCGTGTCGATACGTCTGGGCTTTATCCAAAACGCGATCCATTGTACTTTGCTCTGGGAACAACAAAGCCACATCTGAAAACTGATCTCGATGCAGATTGATCCACTGGATATCGTTCTCGGCAACCGCTAAGAGTGCTTTCGCCTTATGTTTCGCGGCCAAACCCAACAGTTGCTCGATCAATTCATCTTTATTAGCACGCCGATAGGCAGTACTTACATGTTTAGAAGCTGCCCCAATTGAAAAACGAGAAGCAAATAAGCCAACAACTTCAACCCCTTGTTCTGAGAGCTCTCGACACAAACATAGCCCCGTGGGGTTATCGATACCTAATACGATAATAACGTCTTGATTCACTGAGCTAATACCACCACACCACATCATTAAACTTGTTATGCCCCATACGCGCCAATGCCAATACATCGCTTGGCGAACTCAAAGGTAGCGAACGCTCGCGGGTCTCAGGTGCGTCTCTAACACCTTGATCCAAGGTGCGAAAATCCGTCGACTCAAAGCGATCACGGTTCTCATCTAAAAAACGACATAAAGAAACTAAACGTAGCTGATTAACGCGGTTAGGGCGACGCACCGCAAATCGGTAATCCTTGCGTTTAAAATATTCAAAAGGGTGAGTTAGGATGACAACTTGATCTATCTTTTCTTGATGTGCCCTATTAAGCACAGCGTGCATTTCAGGCCAACTGCAAGAGGTAACTTGTAAGGTTTTACGGTGAGCAGGCCTTAAACGGGGCATATCGATAAAACTGGTAACAGGCAGTTCTTTAACGCCTTCCACATTTACAACACCGTGCTCAATGTTTAAATATGAATCACTCGGTCGATAAATACCCACCCCAATACTAGAACTCCAACGCAGACCTTGTTTTAAAAAGGCAGGATATAAAGCGGGTTCAACTAATAAGCTCCCTGTGCGAATTGCGACAGGTGCAGGCAATCCCCAAGCCTCAAAGGTGTTAAGACCGATATTTAGAATAGCGTCAATTTGCTCAGCTGAACGCCCAAGCAAAGAATCATTCACAGGAAACAAAGGACGATCACGCCTTACCACATCTCGGTCGAATGCGGCCCAAACGGGATGGGTATGCAGTTGGACATCATGAAGAGGGGCAATGCGCTCAACCAATCGCCCCATGGGCTCTAACCCAAAATGGCACTGATTAATCGCTTCAACAAAAAATACAGCTTTAGTGTTAAAGCGAGCAAATGTCTCGAGCAAGAAACCAAGCCCCTGCTCTTTCCCCTTATAGGTACCACAAACGACAGGGTCAGCTACTGGCTTTACGTTTAAAGATGGGTTTAAAGCACCGGCTATCGAAAACTCGGTATCGATAGTGATAAGCACTTGGGTCTTATGCATGATAACTCCATTTACAGTGCATAAGTTAACGCGATACAGACAAGCGATACTTATCCGCCGAAAATGCTTTAGCAGCTTACCGCCTCTGCTCCCCAGATAGCAAGCATATACAAGACACAACTTTGCTTAAAGCTTATCGAGCATCCACAAAAAAGCCGCTCAATAATGAGCGGCTTTATCATATAGATGGATCAAGGCTTATAGGCTGAGCACTTTCTCGCCGCGCGCTATCCCTGAAACACCAGAACGAACGACTTCAATGACATTCGTTGTTCCCAATGCATCAATGAATGCGTCTAACTTAGCACTAGAGCCAACCAGCTGAACGGTGTAAGTGTTAGGCGTAATGTCAATTATCTGACCTCGGAAAATATCCGCCGTACGCTTAACTTCGGCACGATATGCACCGGAGGCTTTGAACTTGATCATCATTAGCTCACGCTCAATGTGCTCACCTTCAGTCAAGTCCACGACCTTTACAACATCAATCAGCTTATTGAGCTGCTTCGTGATTTGCTCAACAACACGATCGTCACCCACTGTCGTCACCGTTAAGCGAGACAAGGTATCGTCATCAGTCGGCGCAACCGTTAACGTTTCAATGTTGAAGTTACGCTGCGAGAACAGACCCACAACACGTGACAAAGCACCCGGTTCGTTTTCTAAAAGAACAGAAATGATATGACGCATTTTTATGTCCTCTCCGTTTTGCTAAGCCACATGTCGCGCATCGTGCCACGCGGAACCTGCATCGGATACACGTGCTCATGCGGATCAACCGCAATATCCATAAATACTAAGCGATCCTTTAACGAGAAAGCTTCGGTCATCGCCGCTTCCAAATCACTGTATTTATCAACTTTGATACCAACGTGTCCGTAAGACTCGACCAACTTCACAAAATCAGGTAGCGACTTCATATAAGATTGCGAATGACGAGACTCATAGTTCATATCTTGCCACTGACGAACCATACCCAACGACTGGTTGTTCAAGCAGATGATTTTCACCGGCATATCGTACTGTTTACAAGTCGATAGCTCTTGGATATTCATCTGGATACTACCTTCACCCGTTACACAGGCAACATCAGCATCAGGGAAGTTAAGCTTAACGCCCATCGCTGCCGGCAAACCAAAGCCCATCGTACCTAGACCACCGGAGTTGATCCAACGATTCGGCTTATTGAACTTGTAATATTGCGCGGCAAACATTTGGTGCTGACCAACATCTGAGCAGACGTATGCATCACCGTTAGTAACCTTGCTGAGCATTTCGATAACTTGCTGAGGCTTCATTAACTCGGAGTCCGTTAAGAAACGACCACCGTGACGCTCACGCCATTCATCAATTTGCTTCCACCAGCTAGCAAGCGCCGCTTGATCAACTGATTTTTTCGTGCCTTTAAGCAACTGGATCATATCTTCTAAGACGAGTTTTGCGGCACCAACAATAGGCACATCTGCACGGATGGTCTTAGAGATCGAAGCAGGGTCAACATCGATATGAATAATCTTGGCAGTTGGGCAGAATTTTTCTGTGGCGTTAGTGACACGGTCATCAAAACGCGCACCCACCGCTAAAATAAGATCACTGTGGTGCATCGCCATGTTTGCTTCATAGCTGCCATGCATACCCAGCATGCCAATAAACTGGCGATCTGTGCCTGGGTAGCCACCTAACCCCATTAAGGTATTTGTCACAGGGAAATTCAGCGCTTGCGCAAGCTCTATTAGCTCCGCACTCGCATCACCCATGATGACACCACCACCGGTGTAAATCACTGGACGCTTAGCCGACATCAGCATATCAAATGCTTTTTTAATTTGGCCGCTATGCCCTTTTGTAACCGGATTGTATGAACGCAGCTTCACATCAGCCGGAAACTCATACTGAAAACGATCGGTTGGCGTTGTCATATCCTTAGGGATATCGACCACAACTGGACCAGGACGACCTGACTCTGCAATGTGGAAGGCCTTACGGATCACTTCAGGAATTTCTTCTGGACGCTGAATGCTAAAGCTGTGCTTAACAATCGGTCGAGAAATACCAATCATATCGGTTTCTTGAAACGCATCTTCACCTATCAAGTGACTCATCACCTGACCTGTGATAACAACCATTGGAATAGAATCCATATAAGCGGTTGCGATACCTGTTACTGCATTCGTTGCACCTGGACCCGATGTGACCAGCGCGACGCCGGCTTTACCGGTAGCGCGCGCATAAGCATCAGCCATGTGTGTAGCAGCTTGCTCGTGGCGCACCAGAATATGTTCGACCTCGTCTTGCTGGAAGATGGCATCATATAGATGCAGCAACGCCCCGCCCGGATAGCCGTATATATATTTCACACCCTGATCGCGCAGGGCGCGAACAACCATTTCTGCGCCTGATAGTAATTCCACGTTATTACCCTCTAATCGTCACCGACTCTGCGGTGAATATAAGTTCAGAGATTCTGCAAAATGAACATGTACTGCCGCAGCGCTGATGACGCCGGAGCAGCGAAAACCTAGCAAAAGGATTAGGCCCACGTTCTGATGAATGCTGGCAAAGGATCACTTAACCGGCAGACCTACTGAGACTAAATAAGCTGGGTATTGCTTAGTTTCGCTGACAGCCTCGGGGTTTCCTACTGCTGAAAACGAAGAAAAATAGCGCGATATTTTCTCACTTCATCGTCTTCCATTCAAGGAAACTGCATTTTTTTTGAACAATCATTTTAAAAATAGGAACAACTCAACAGATGCGTAGACCCAAAACTAGGTTTATAGTGTAAGAAATGTATACAGGGTCTGTTTGCGGAGAGTACAGAATGGCCATTAAAGAAATTAAAAACAAAGAGCGCGTGATTAATGAATTGCTACTGTTTATTCGTAAGGTGTTTAGCGAGCCAGAGATCTGCGCTCATGCTAAAGAAATAACGCGCAAACATTTGGGAAAGAAGGATGCTGCTGTCCTAATCGCTGAAGAGCTTTCCTCAACCACCAACGTTAAGATCCCTCTGGAACACAGTGAAGCGGATGATCTTTTCCTGCAACTGCTAATTGATCTGGTCAAAGACGAAACAGCTCTCTATTAAAAATCTAATTTAGGCAGGCTGGCTAACACGCCGTTACGATTAGCCGGCACTGCGCTTACTTTATACCAGCAGTATTATTGAGCCTTGTCGTGAAGCTTAAGGCCAATAACCTCTATTTGATTACCATTCATTTGGCGGATGGTTAATCTCAGGTTTCCAAAGCGTGCTCTGTCACCGACCACCAGCGATTTACCCAATTGGCGTTGTAACAACTCAGCTGCCGTGTCTTCAGCGCTAATCCCTTCAAGAGGCACACCATACACTTTTGCCAAATCCAGCAACGACGCATCACCTCGTATGGAAAACTCACCAAAAAAGTTCTGCAGCAGAAATGACTCTGATGTTTGTTGTGAAAAGCGCAATGCAACTTCGTTCACATCATCAGGGTGCAGCAGCATCCAAATTCTATCCCCCGCTTTTAGCTCGGTTTCTGCATTAACCACCATCGGTTTTTTGTCCCGAACTAAGGCCACTAACTGAGGCGTAGAAACCGTCGCACTTGGCACGTTTTGTACGACTGAAGCGGGGATATGCAGCGAGTCAGCTTGTACAAAAAACTCGTACAGCTCCAATGAATAATGCGAGTTCACATCGTCAATTAATGAAAAGCGAGTAGTGGGAGCCGGTGCAGGTGGCACCACAACCTTCAACCAACGCGCTACTAGCGGTACCGTAGAGCCTTGTAACAATAGCGAGATGAGCACAACCGTAAAGGTTATTTCAAATAACAAGTTCGCATTGGTTAAGCCTGCAATCACTGGGTATAAAGCCAACACAATAGGAACCGCACCGCGCAAGCCAACCCAACTTATATAAAAATTTTCAGACCAACGAAAATCAAACGGGAGCAAGCAAATCATCACGGCCAGTGGACGCGCCACAAAAATCAAAAACGCGGCAATGGCCAACGCTTCTAGGCCGTGCGTCAATAAGCTAGATGGTGTAACCAACAATCCTAACAATAAGAACATACCCGCCTGAGCCAGCCAAGCTAACCCATCCATCACCTTAGAGATAGATTCCAGCTGTTTGAGATGCCCATTACCGACGGTTAAGCCCGCTAAATAAACCGCTAAAAAGCCACTGCCGCCCACCATATTAACGCCAGAAAACACAGCCAACCCAAATGAAATAATGAGAATAGCGTACAGGCCTTCCACTAAAGGAACTCGACGTAAAATCAAGAGTAATAGCTTGCCGCCTAACAAACCGATAATGCTACCCAGTGCAAACTGCTGGAACATTTGAGCTAGAAAAGCCCAAACACTCAAATGATCTGCCGTCTGTAGCAAACCGGTCAGCATGACAACCAGCAAAATGGCCATGGGGTCATTGGCACCCGACTCAATCTCGAGAGTCCCCCCCACACGTTCGTTAAGTCTTACACCACTGTTACGGAGTAGGCTAAAAACAGCGGCGGCATCAGTTGAGCCAACGATTGCCCCCAGTAGCAAGCCATAGATGAGCTTTACATCCAGCAACCATGCAGCAAATGCTCCCACAGCAGCCGTGGTTAACACGACACCCAATGTGGCTAATGACAATGATGGCCACAACGCAACCCGGAAGGTACTGGTCTTGGTTCGCATACCACCATCCAGCAAAATAACGGCAAGCGACAAGTTACCAACAAAAAAAGCGAGGCCTGAATTATCAAAGTCCAGTTGCCCAATGCCTTCTTCACCTGCCAGCATTCCCACGCCAAGAAAGACGAGTAAAAGGGGCAACCCAGCACGGACGGTTAAGGAGCTGGCTAGTATGCTAACCAACAATAAAACCCCGGCTAAAAAAATAAATCCATTTGTGTCGATAGTGCTACAACCTTTTGTTTATCCATTCATGAGCTGCGCAAGTAATAACGCCACCGTATTAATATACTGATTGAGTTTACCCATCCGGCTCCTTTAGGTAACTCGTACTATTCCGGCACCAACCATCGCCCTGATGATGAATCAGCATCACTTTCTGCTAGAGTCCGCTCCAACCACGGCATGACAGATCCCAGCTGTTCCTCCAGCTGCCAAGGTGGATTAATCAACATCATACCGCTACCAAACATACGACCACTATTTGATGACTTTTGGTAAAACTCGGAAACAAATATCTTGCGAATACCTGACGACGCTACACTTTGTAGCATCGCTCGATGTAAGCCCGCTTCCAAAATAGGATACCACACGGCGTACACGCCAATAGGCCAGCGCTGGTGTGCCTTTTTGATAAATCGAGCGACCTCTTGATACTCACTTTTTACTTCGTAAGACGGGTCAATCAATACCACGCCGCGATTGGGTTTAGGCGGCAACATTGACAACACACCTTCATAACCATCGCGATGGTGGATAGCAACCTGTGTATTACGCTTAAAGTATTTATTAATTAGTTCATATTCATTCGCGTGAAGTTCCATAATCGCGATACGATCATCTTCTCTCGCCATGTTAGCCGCTATAGCGGGAGAGCCTGGGTAGTAACGCAATAGACGGCCGGTATTTTCAGCGCTCACCTGAGCTAAATAATTGGCGACCAATGCAGGCGGCTGAGCAGCAGCCCACACAGGAGCAATCCCCTTTTTATATTCACCGGTTTTTTCTGCTTGCTCGTCTGTTAAATCATAATGGGCTTTCCCGCCGTGAGTCTCCAAATAACTCCACGGCTTAGGCTTCTGATTCAGCGCGTTAATCAATTGCACTAGCACCATATGCTTGTGTACATCGGCAAAGTTTCCCGCATGAAACCCGTGTTTATAGCTAAGCACGCTTTAAATCCTCAATGAAAATAGGAACCTATTATCGCCCCTGCCACTCTGTTACAGAAGTATTATTACTTTTAATAAACCCAATTTTTATGTCAATGTGTAATAAGTTACCCAAGACAATATTCACTCGCGCGTCAGCCAGCACCGCAGGGTGTCTGTTTACCGATCATCAGAGAGCAATTATGTATGCGCCACCTTCACCATATACAGGAACATATTGAGAGCAGCGACGCCATCCCACCAGCGCAGTTTTGGCAAATCCCGCTGGCCGGCATATTACTGCTGATAGGCTTGTCGGTATTGTTTTTGCCGGGTGGATTAACAACAGGGTTCTACACCTTACAAGCTTATAGCTTACCCTTCCCTGCCTTGATGTGGGAGTACATCACTTTTAGTGGCGATAAATGGCCAATACTGGCCATGGGTTTAGCCCTAAGCTTACGCTACCCTCGCTTTACACTCGCCATGCTATTCGCCGGCATCATTGGCATATTAATGACTCAAGGGTTAAAGCTGTACTTTCATACGGCTAGACCACCCGCCACCCTTGCCCACGACTCATTTCGTTTAATAGGTTCGGCGTTAACAGCCAATAGCACCCCGTCAGGGCATACCGCGACTGCTTTTTTAGCGGCTGGACTAGTGACACACTTATGCCAATCTCGGGCCGCACAAATCTGCGCTTTACTGCTAGCTGCTCTGATTGGTTATTCGCGCATAGCTGTGGGAGTGCACTGGCCTGTTGATGTTTTAACCGGCGCATCAGCGGGGTTATTGTGCTCGTGGCTCGGCGTATCGCTCGCCAATCGATTGCAAGCTTGGTTTACGCCATGGCTTTTCATCATTATTGTCTTACTGCTCTTTGCGGCGACAATTAGGTTGCTTACCTATAATGGTGGTTTTGCACATACTGACTTGTTTGCGGTTTCAATTGCGGCGGCTTGTCTCGGTATGTTTTACAGCGACTTACGCCGTACTCGGTTAGTCAGGCCTCGCAACTAAGCCGGTTGGGATATCAATCACTAACGAGCTTGGGCTATATATCGCGACAGATGATCCATTTTTTCAGGGTCATCATCCACCAACGCTACTAAAATATTGATATAGGGCGTTTCGATATGAGCTTCTGCCGCTTCAACCATGCGGATAAAACCATTCAAACGTGCAACGTTACCGCCGTCCATTGATTCAATATCAATGACAGCTTGATCTAAAACAACGGGATAATTGCCCTCATTTTTTACGACAGCGAACACTTCCTTAAGGCTAAGGTCCTTAATGGCACATTTGTAGATGTCATTGCGAACCCTTAAATGTGCCATACCTTTAGGTTTTGGAATATGCTTAGCTTGCGCTTCGCTTCCTGCTGTCATGGTGCCCGTCTCGGGTTTCGCATCATCTTTGACCATGCGAGCTTCGACACTGGTCTTTTTGCCCAACATCTTATTAATTTTTTGAATCAACTGCTCACTAGTAAACGGTTTACCTAGATAATCGTTCACACCAGCCTGAATGGCTTTTAAGACATATTCACGCTCGCCACGGCTTGTAATCATGACATAGGGTGTCGTTTTATAAGCGTCTTGTTGGCGTGTCCACTTTAACAGCTCTAGGCCATTCATATGCGGCATTTCCCAATCGCATAAAATCAGATCAAATGTAATAGACGACATAATTTGTTGGGCGTCTTCGCCGTTAAAAGCCGATTTAACAACAGACGAGGGAAAGGACTCGTGAACAATTTTAGTTACATGCTCGCAAATAAACTTTGCATCATCCACTACCAACACATTCAGACACTTCATTCAGCTCTCTCTATACTGATTTTATCTATTAGCCCCTACTCATATAAAACTAGGCTATAAAACCACTTTTCACCAGTAAATAGCCCCTTCATATCTTCAAAAAACGCTAAAAAAAAGCCCGCTCTGTAGCGGGCTAGTACTTAACAATGTTTTGACTCTTCAGCACCTTTAGCGAAAGACAAACTCGCCGGCCTCCACATCTACCACAATTTCATGCCCCGGCAAGTACTGACCAGCCAAAAGCGATTGTGCTAACGGGTTCTCTAGATGCTGCTGAATGGCGCGTTTTAACGGCCGCGCACCATAAACTGGCTCAAAGCCGAGATCAACCAACTTATCCAGTGCCGAGCTGGTCAGAGTTAAGGTAAGATCCCGTTCTGCCAAGCGTTCACGTAGACGGTCAAGCTGAATATTAGCAATACCTGACACTTGATCTTTGCGCAAACTATGGAAGACAACCACTTCATCTATACGGTTAATCACCTCAGGGCGGAAGTGCGATCCCACCTCTTCCATGACGGCCCGCTTCATTAAGTCATAATCGTCATCATCATTAAAGCTCTGGATCAGGTGAGAGCCTAAGTTTGATGTCATCACAACAATAGTGTTTCTAAAATCAACGGTACGACCTTGTCCATCGGTTAAACGACCATCCTCTAGCACTTGCAACAAAATATTAAAGACATCAGGGTGCGCTTTTTCAACCTCGTCCAACAACAGCACTGAATACGGCTTACGGCGCACTGCCTCTGTTAAATACCCTCCCTCTTCATAACCAACATACCCAGGAGGCGCTCCAATTAAACGTGCAACGGAATGCTTCTCCATAAATTCGGACATATCGATACGCACCATGGCTTCTTCGGTATCAAACAGGTAACTCGCCAACGCTTTACATAGCTCGGTTTTACCCACCCCTGTTGGTCCCAAGAAAAGGAAACTACCATTTGGGCGGTTAGGGTCCGACAGCCCTGCTCGGGATCGGCGCACGGCGTTAGAGACGGCCTCTACTGCCTCTCGCTGGCCAATGACCCGATGATGAAGCTCTTCTTCCATACGTAGCAGTTTTTCGCGCTCACCCTCTAACATTTTGTTAATTGGTATACCGGTCCAGCGCGATACGACTTCCGCTACTTCTTCTTCGGTGACTTTATTACGTAATAACTTGTTACCTTGTTGCAAGCCAGCTTGCTCTGCCTCATTAGCCGCCTCCAACTGCTTTTCTAACTCGGGAATCCGGCCATACTGCAGCTCAGACATCTTTTGCAAGTCGCCTTCGCGGCGCGCTTTTTCCATTTCGATGCGCACCTGATCAAGCTCTTCTTTAACCTTTTGAGAGCCTTGCAGCGCAGCTTTTTCTGCTTTCCAGATTTCGTCCAGATCTGCAAATTCAAGTTCCAATGTTGCTATCGTTTTTTCCAGTTCGTCTAGTCGTTTACGAGCGGCCTCATCCTTTTCTTTTTTAAGCGCTTCGCGCTCCATCTTCAATTGAATGAGTCGACGCTCAAGGCGGTCCATATCTTCTGGCTTGGAGTCCATTTCCATACGGATACGAGAGGCCGCCTCGTCTATTAAGTCAATCGCTTTATCAGGAAGCTGGCGGTCAGTGATATAACGCTGTGACAATTTAGCGGCAGCAATAATAGCTGAGTCCGTAATATCGACACTGTGATGGATCTCATAGCGCTCTTTTAGACCACGCAAAATAGCAACGGTATCTTCTTCGCTAGGCTCATCCACTATCACTTTCTGGAAACGGCGCTCTAGGGCGGCGTCTTTTTCTACATACTGACGATACTCATCTAATGTCGTTGCCCCAACACAGTGAAGCTCACCACGCGCCAAAGCCGGTTTAAGCATATTACCAGCGTCCATCGCGCCTTCGCCTTTACCTGCCCCAACCATAGTGTGCAGCTCATCAATAAAGAGGATCACTTGGCCTTCTTGCTTAGACAACTCGTTAAGCACCGCTTTTAAACGCTCTTCAAACTCGCCCCTAAACTTAGCACCAGCAATCAAGGAGCCCATATCCAGCGACAAGACTTTTTTGTTTTTTAAGCCCTCAGGGACTTCGCCGTTTACGATTCGTTGCGCTAAGCCTTCAACAATAGCCGTTTTACCTACACCAGGTTCACCTATTAATACTGGATTGTTTTTGGTACGACGCTGAAGAACCTGAATGGTGCGGCGTATTTCATCATCTCGTCCAATCACGGGGTCTAACTTCCCGGATTCAGCTCGTTCAGTTAGGTCTATGCAGTATTTATCCAGAGCCTGCCTATTAGACTCAGCATTCGCATCATTGACGCTATCACCACCACGCATAGCAGAAATGACTTTTTCAAGTGCGGCTTTTGTAACACCCGCCTCTTTTAAAACCTTACCTGCATCACTTTTGTCATCAAGCATGGCCAGCAGAACAAGCTCGCTTGCTATAAATTGATCTCCGCGCTGCTGTGCTAGTTTTTCGGTCAGGTTAAAAATACGTGCCATGTTTTGCGATAGCCGAATTTCACCGTCAGGGGTTTTAATCGTAGGTAATCGATCAATCGCCTCACCTATTAAACGGGTTAACTGTTGAGGGTTAGCTCCCGCTTGGGCAAGCAATGGCCGAACCGAACCGTCTCGCTGCTCTATGAAAGCAGCCAACAAATGAATCGGCTCTATTTGGTTGTTATCTTTCCCGATGGCGAGCGACTGCGCCTCGCCGAGCGCTTCTTGTAACTTAGAGGTAAATTTTTCAGGTCGCATCGACACTCTCCTAATTCTTGAACCGACATGGTTTTCATCCAGTCATTGCGAGATATATGGGGATAAGAGCGCGTAGATTCAAGCATCAGCTGTTCAAAAAACAGACATATGTAACCCAAAAGATTAATCTAGATCAATAAAACGGGCGGAGGTATTGGTCAAGTGTGTTGGTAGCTTATTGAATTGTCAGCTCGCCGTCTTCCAAATCAACGTTGCCATACGGCCTGTCTGAATATCGCGGCGATACGAAAAGAAGCGACGCTTATCAGTAAATGTACACAAGCCCCCACCGGAGACATGCTGAATACCTTGTTCAAACAAACGGAGGCGCGCAAGCTCATAAAGGTCAGCCAACCACTTACCTGCGCGTAAAGAGGGAGTAAAACATTCGGATGCTTGGGAGTTATGATCACAGAAGCGCTCTCGTACTTCAGGCCCCACTTCAAACGCCAATGGACCTATCGCGGGGCCAAGCCAGACATGCACGTTATGAGGGCTTGCGAAGTTAGTCAGCGAAGCTTCTAACACTCCGTTAGCCAACCCTCTCCAACCCGCATGCGCTGCTAATACTCGCTGACCATCAGTCATAACTACCGGTAAGCAATCTGCAGTCATAACAAGGCAGGCTAAGCCAGTATCTTCGGTCCAGCATGCATCCGCTTCTCTAACACGCCCATCTCCTTTGGCCTCTACACACTTGATACCGTGCACCTGAGTAAGCCACTGAGCACGCTCGATGGCTAAAGCGCTTAAAAGTCGCTCCCGGTTCTCAATGACCGCAGCGGGGTGATCATCCACGTGATCACCTAGGTTTAAAGCGTCAAACGGGGCCTTACTCACACCACCAAGCCTTAGGGTGGAAGCCACCTGTATATGAGCAGGGGCTTTCCAATCAGGTCGTATAAAATCCATCTTTACTCCCACAGTTGATTAGTGTGATTTAGGCGACAAGGCACTCGCTACCCAAGCGCCTCATTTTCATCTCTGTCGTGCTGCAAAACCGATAAAAGTTGAGCAAAGTCCTCAGGAAGGTCGACTTCCCATGACATTAGCTCGCCGGTGACCGGATGAAATAACTCTAGTTTTTTGGCATGTAAAGCTTGGCGCTTAAAGTTACGCAAGTATTCCTGAGTCTCTGTGCTAATACCTTTTGGTAGACGAAAACGACCACCGTAAAAAGGATCACCTACCAGAGCATAGTTAATATGTGCCATGTGTACACGAATTTGATGTGTACGGCCGGTTTCTAGTTTCAAACGTATATGAGTGTGCGCTCGATACTTATCTAAGACTCGATAGTGCGTTATCGCCTCTTTACCTGTCGGTACAACGGCCATCTTCTGGCGGTTTCGGGGATGACGAGCTATAGGCTCTTCGACGCAACCTCCACCGGTCATAACACCAATACTCACAGCCTCATACTCACGCCCCATGCTACGCTCTTGTAACTGTTTTACTAACTCAGTTTGTGCCTGGACGGTTTTGGCAACAACCATCAAACCGGTTGTATCCATATCCAACCGGTGCACAATGCCAGCCCTCGGCACCAAAGCTATGTCTTGAATATGGTATAACAGAGCATTCATAAGCGTGCCGGTGCGATGCCCAACGGCAGGATGTACAACCAAGCCCGCCGGTTTATTAACGACCAAAATATCATCGTCTTCATAGACGATCTCAAGCGGTATATTTTCGCCCTCATGACCCTCAATCGCTTCAAGCTCTGCACTAAGGGCTATGCGCTCTCCACCAAACATCTTTTCACGAGGCTTTGATGGCTTACCATCTACGGTTATAGCGCCATCTTTTATCCACTCTTGCAGTCGCGAGCGTGAATAGTCCGAAAACAGCTGCGCTACTACCTGATCTAAGCGCTTACCACTGAACTCTCCAGAGACTATTGCCTCTAATTCTATCTTTTCTGACATCAATATACCGATCTGTTGCGCGGATGATTTTGCTTAGCTTCCGGTTGTGTTTAAATAAGCGGCTGGTAAGCACTGACGTCAGTATAACCGATACGACGAACGCCGCCGAATTTCCGTAGGCTGGTTAACAGGATAAATAGTAGATGCGTTTTTCAAAAATAGTAGGAATTGTGGCCATCACCGTGATGGCGTCTGCGTGTTCATGGTTTGGAAGCGAAAAAGAAACGCCTGACATCCCTGAAGAACAGCTATATTCAGAGGCAATCCAAGCCCTTGAGCAAGACGAATATAGTAATGCTGTTAAAAAGCTTGAGCTTCTAGAGGCTCGCTACCCATTTGGCCGCTACTCCGAGCAGGCGCAATTAGAGCTAATCTACGCCTATCATAAGAATTATGAACCGGCCGCCGCCAGTGCCGCCGCTGATCGATTTATTCGACTGCACCCTTCTCACGAAAATATCGACTACGCCTATTATCTAAAAGGGTTGACGGCTTTTGAGCAAGACCGTACTTTTTTAGAGCGCTACTTACCGATCGATATCACTCAACGTGACCCTGGTGCGGCTCTGAATTCCTTCGAAAGCTTTTCAATATTGCTCAATCGATACCCGGATAGCCAATATGCGCCAGATGCGCGTAAACGGATGATTTTCTTAAAAAACCGCTTAGCCCAACATGAAATTAACGTAGCCCGTTTTTATATGAAACGCGGTGCATTTGTTGCTGCAGCTAACCGCGGCCGCTATGTAGTAGAAAACCTTAAAGAAACGCCTTCTGTACCTGAAGCGTTGATTGTCATGTACCAATCCTATACCGAACTCGGTATGAACCGCCTTGCGGCAAAATCAAAAGAAGTGTTGGCAACCAATTATCCTGACATCCCAGTAAAAACTTACCGCCAAGAGCATAAAACCTTGTTGGAAACAGCTACATTTGGTTTATTAGGGTCTGAGGAGGAAGTTATCGAAGTCGAAGACGTGCATACACTACCTTCAGCCAATGAGCGCCCTTGGTACCACCGTGCGACCTTTGGCATTTTTGAATAAAACACGACCATTAGCTATTTCAGGAGCACCCAATGGACGCCACTGCTATCCGAGACGAGATGAAAGTTTTACCCGAAATAGATCCCGGTTACGAAATTTCGAGACGGGTCGCTTTCATTAAACAGCGCTTACAAAGCTCTGGGCTTAAGACTCTCGTATTAGGTATAAGTGGCGGTGTTGACTCTTCTACGTGTGGGCGCTTAGCTCAAATTGCTGTAGACGAACTAAATCTTGAAGCAGGCTCACAAACGTATCGTTTCGTCGCTGTGCGTTTACCATACGGCATCCAAAAAGATGAAGATGAAGCACAACTCGCACTTAGCTTTATTCAACCATCTGAATCACTCACCGTAAATGTCAAAGCAGGCACAGATGGTATCGTTGACGCTGTCACTCAAGCACTACATGAAAAGCAGCTTTTATCAGCATCAGAAGAAGCTATCGACTTTGCAAAAGGCAATGTTAAAGCTCGCGCTCGTATGGTGGCGCAATATAAAATAGCCGGTATTCTTGGCGGCTTAGTATTGGGTACAGATCATTCAGCGGAAAATATTACAGGCTTCTACACCAAGTGGGGTGACGGTGCCTGCGATTTAGTGCCTCTATTTGGCCTGAGCAAGCGCCAAGTTCGCTTACTCGCCAAAACACTCGGTGCTCCAGACATTCTTGTTGAGAAAACTCCAACCGCTGACTTAGAATGCCTTGCCCCTCAAAAAGCAGATGAACAAGCACTTGGGCTCTCCTATGATGACATCGACAACTTCCTCGAAGGAAAGCCAGTAAGCAGCGAAGTAGAAGCCCGTATTGTTAGCATTTTCATCAAGACACAGCACAAGCGTGAAGCCATCCCAACTATCTACGATGATGGTTTATAGCTAGACTATACCAATAGCCCCCACCTTCATGGTTAATACGGCGCTAATAACCTATCACTGAGCGGCTTATTAAAGTGAGCCGAGCCGCCCAGCTAATTGGTATGGACGCGGGTCTATAACCGGTGTTTGTCCTAATAATAAATCAGCTTGCAAACGAGTAGAGGCAGGCGCTAACACCAAGCCGTTTCGGAACTGCCCTGCATTCACAGAGATGCCTTGATAGCCCGGCACCTCTCCAATAAAAGGAATTCCTTCAGGAGACCCAGGCCTCAACCCGGCCCAATGATGCTCTACCGGAAAATCGGCTAACCTCGGAATAATCCCCACCGCTGTTTGATACAGAGACTCCCGAGCACTCTCAGTGATTTGCTTATTAAACCCCTCATGCTCAAGCGTACTACCCACTAAAATGCGCCCATCACTTCGTGGAATGACATAACGCCCGGCCATCAAAATAACCCGATTAACAATGTTAGGCTCTGCTTTAAAGACCATCATTTGCCCCTTAACCGGCTCAACCGGCAAAGAGATTGATAGCCCACCTAATAAATGCCCCGTCCAGGAGCCTGACGCAACGACTGTATGCCCAGCCGTAATATTTCCCTGAGATATTTGAACGCCGAGGACGGTTTCCCCTTCAACGACAAAACGCTCAACACCCGTATTTTCTTGTAATGTAACCTGTTTTAAATCCATCACACTTCGGCGCAGAGCCTGTCCCAAACGAGGGTTACGTATACTGCTTACCTCAGGCATCCACAAGGCCGACTCATAACCAGAAGCAAACTCAGGTTCATGGTGATATAAGTGACTCGCTTCAACTGCCACTAAGGGGCGGTGATACGCTGCCGCCCACGATAACGCTGCGTCACGGTCCTCAACATCGACCATGTACATGCCTTTTTGGCGCAATTCAGGATCAATGCCGGTTTCTTCGGTTAAGGCTGCCGCTAAATGGACATAAGACGATTGAGACCAGGTTGCCAACTGAGTTACCGCTGAAGAATAGCGCCATGGGTATAAAGGAGAAACGATCCCTCCGCCTGCCCAAGAAGCCTCCTTTGCACACGTACCTCGCTCAACCAAAGTGACGCTCGCACCAGCTAAAGCTAGCTCTCGTGTAAGCATCAAACCGATAACACCGCCGCCTACTACTAAAAAATCACTCATATTTATCACAATCGCTATCTTGACGTCTGTATTTCTTATTTGAAACTATAAGCGACAGTGTAGGGGATTTCATGGTTCAAATGAACGAATACGTCCCTGTATGCCCACAACTAAATGAACAGGGCTTATTAATTCGTTACTACTCGTAAGCTTAAAAGTACCATTAGAGCCCCAATTCATGCGCCCTGACGGCAAGAATGACAAACTATGACCTCGATTCCATGTTGCCGATAGCGCTGTAGGTAACTCAAAGGCACGTAAAAGCAAATCAGTATTCGCCTCATAAGCGCGATTATCATCTACATCTAAAAATAATATCGCGCCATGGCTCCAGTCTCTGGTTCCAGTAAGCGAGGTTCCTGCGCACGCTAACAAAGCACCATCACGGCTACACAAGCGAACAGGACGGCCTAGTTTAACAGCCTCCGAGCGAGCATCAGACATTACATGACGAAATAACAAGGCAGAGCTTGATAACTCGTTTTGACTTATCCAACGAGTAAAGGCGGGGATGGCAAGAGTGATAATAATAACTGAAATAACGAGCGTGACTAACAGCTCAATGAGGGAGAAGCCTTTTTGTTTACTAGTATCACTGTGATTAAGCGCATCTTGACATAAATCCTTGTCCGATAAGCGAGCCATTGTTTTCCTCCTTGAATAACAATGAATTAAGAATGTAAATTAGCTTGGCAAATTTAAACCTCCCTTAAATTTACCAACAATTAGATCCAGAACTAGCACCTCTGCTACCCGTATGATCCATACTTAAAGTACCGCAATCATCGCCAGCTTGAGCTCCAGAAGGAGTCGCCGTAATTGTGTAAGTGGTGGTCGTATTTACACTGAAAGCAAAAGTGTATCGGCTGTCCATACCTGAATCAGAAGTACAAGCCAACCCAGGTATCGCGTTCGTATATGCCATTGGAGAGCTGGTTGAGAACCCTCGTTCCATGGCTTGAGACAACTCCAACAAACACCCTTTAGCTGACTCCCGCCAAGACTGTAATACAAAATTTTGATAAGCAGGATAAGCAATAGCAGCCAAAATACCAATAATAGCAACAGTAATCATCAGCTCTATTAGGGTAAAACCTTTTGATTTATGAGGCATTAATAAAGCACCACTTCCATTGATGTAATTTTTGGTAATTGGCCATTCTTTGGTTCTGTTGCTTCAAAGGCCACCAAATCCCCTTCATTAAGATCAGCAGAATAAATTTTCTCAGGGCCAATGCTTATTTTCAAATTGCGCGGAACACGGTACGAAACACCCGCGATAGTTATAATAACGGCTTTTGTCCTATTGATGCTTTCAATATTACCTTGACCATTCAATGCAAAAGATAGCCCTGATGTAAGTAAAGAGATACTCACAACACCCATTTTAAGAAAGTCTTTTAAATATTTCATTGAAAAATTTGCCTCCAATACTGGCGTCCTAAACCTGTACCTTTGTTCACTCCTTCTATACATGAATCAGTGCCGTCGCAACTATCGTTACCTATTACAACATCTTGATTATCGCCTGCAAGAATAACCGGCGCCGCATTGGAGTCAGATTTGATACCAGAGGCAATAACATCAGAGACCTTATCTTCATCATCATAAACACCATCTTGGTTATAATCGAAGGTAGAACTATGCGTCGCATTGCCATTTTCAGCATTCACGGCCATCAGCCATGATGTACCCGTAGGGCTGCATGTATCAGCTTCTGGGATACTGGTATTAAAATACAAAACTCCGCGCCGCAAGACGATATCGGTAACTTGACGCTCGCCTTCTTCACCATTAGTTGGTGAGACTAAATCTAGATACCACCCTTTATCATTCGCCTCTAATGGGATTGAGGTAGTAATTCGATACTCGTTAGAAACAGACGTATCATCACTGGTAGTTTCTGTATCATTATCATCCGTAAAGGTATGGGTACCTTCTGTCATAATACTCTGCTCTTGCAGCTGTGATCTACCTGAGACCCCGTTCGGGTCACCTGTATCCCAGATACCATAAATACTCTGAACCCCGCCCGATGCACCGTTGTTATCGGTCGTTTCTAAGTATTTGCCCGTCCCGAAATACACCATTACCCCTTTTCCTGATGAATGACTACCGACAACAGGCTGGGTTGTAATAGCTTGGTGATTATCGCTCAAAAGGCTCGTAACGCTATTAGTACAGACACCGCTGCATGCTTCAAATAACTTATAATCTAACGCCCAATCGCTTGGACTTGAGCCTGTCAGATCAAACTTCCACAAGTTACCAAAGAGGTCACCAGCATAAATATAATCGACCACATTATCGTTATTTAAATCAACCGGAGCTATTTTACCAATACCATTAGGACGGGCTAAGCCCGTCAAGTCCTCAACGATACCGACGTTCGTTGTCAGCGTTTTGGTAAGCGTCCCGGTATCTAAATCGACAATAAAAATACGTCCATCACCGTCTGCTATGTCGGGGTTGTACCCGCTACCGAAAACGGCATACCATTTTCCATCATGCAGCTTCACAATCAGAGGCTGGCTATAGGTAAAGCCCAAACCTTCATTAGTGAACTCCCATTTGAATAGCTGCTGTGCGTTATCATTCGATTCACTAAATTGAGAAGGATCGGTGACATCTAATGCGTAAATAGACTTACCACCTAGGTTAAGCCCCCCAACTAGAATTGTTCGCCATTCGCCCCCCACAAAGGCATCCCGAATGGTTGGGGTACCATCGACGAAATATTGATGTGAATACCCGGTATCTGATAAAGACTCCAAGTTAGGCAACACAGCACTGGGGATGAAGGCCATACGTTCGGTACCTGTTTCAGCATCAAAGGCATGGAGCATGCCATCATTGGCACCTACATATACTAATGGGTCTCGATTGGCATAAGTCGTTTTGAAACTGGCATAGCTTTCCGACTCTAAACTTTCAGAATAGTCTGAATCGGGCGGACCTTGGAACTTAGGGGTTGAGTTCACGATATCGCCTAACAGAGAGGTTCTTGCTCTGAACTCATCAAAGCCTTGGCGTCCTCGGATATACTGCAGTAAAGATTGATTGTTACTGAAGTAGTCTAGTTTTTCTAAAGCAGTGAACTGCCCCCAACGAAAACGAATGCCGCCACTAGTGTTATTGCTGAAAATATTTCTTGCGCTCCAAGCAGGAATATTCGAACCGGCATCCCATAGCGCACCTTCGGATACCGCCGTATTGGACGTATCTAAATTTCCATCTTCATCAAATTCAAACGCTAAGAGTTGACCAGACCAATCACTACTGTTGAAACGAGCCTGATAAACCTTCGTACCTTCTTGCACGCTACCTGAACTAGCCGCCGCAGAAGCAGCAGAGCCGGAGCGCGCGATGATTGAGTCCACTGCAGCGGTTAAGGCTGCCAGTAGCTGCTCCCTATTATTAGCTGTAAAAGCCTCTCCCGTACCGTATTCTGCAGCATCGTTTAACATCTGGTTATCAATACTAAAGCCCACAGTATAAGTATTGAGGTTTTGCTGCAGAAAGTTAGGGTCGTTATAACTTTTCCCGTCATTATCTAACTCACTACCATTTGGTTTAAGGTCTAACTCTTGAGCAAATAATGCAATGTCATCTAAATACAGCGTGGTTCCCTCAGCACTTCCAGAAGTGCTATTCACATCGTATCCATCAGAATACTGAGGGAAGTTAGGATATTGGCCTTCCAGAGTAGTAGGACTTAAGCCGTCCCAATCAGGCAAATTTTTTCCTGAATTTTCAGAACTCACACCATAGGAATCGTTATTAGGAAAATTATTATCTAATGTGGGAAAGCCATCAGTTAATACAATGGCGAAATTTTGCTGGCACCTATATTGAATAGGGCTAGGAAACAATAAATTGGAGAAGTTACCATATGTACTAGACAGTCCTCTAAAATACCGTGTCACGTCATACAACGCTTCAGCGAGTGGCGTAGCACCGAATGCGGACAAGCTGTCTATTGAGCTAATAATATTATTACCCGTAATGTTTGATGTATCTTGGTTACAGGCGGCTAACATTAATGCACCGTTATTGGTAGAGCCGTTGAAGCGGCTTAAACCAAACCGTGCTTTAGGGCTACCAGCAGGGCTTGTTTGTTCGATAAGCTCTTTTGCTACCTCTTTTGCAACGTCCATGCGATATTCTGTCGGTATAACCCCCGACAAATTAGTATTGTTAGCATAAGTGTTCAACAAATAAGTAAGATATCCAGCGGAGTAGAGCGTGCTGTTGCCTAGACTATTATTGTCACTATCCAAGGCAGCCGGGATTGCAAGGCATTTGGATTCATTAGTTGACTGTTTTCTAAATTGAAAATACCCAAAACTACACTCCCCTTGACGTAAAGCCCCCCTGCTAACATAACCCGCGATCAAATCTATTTCAGTCCAAGCCCACCAATCTGAAAGACTACCGCTATTCGTATCACGATAGTCCCACTGGTCCACTGCTGTACTAGGACCTGTATAGCCATCATCTTCTATGATGGCATTCATACTTCCAGATGTATCCACCAGCAACATAATATTAGGCAGTGCATTGGTAGACACGGTCAAAGGACTGGCTGCCAATCCTAACTGGCCTGCTGCACTATGGAGAGACATGAAGCACAACAAGCTTGCTACCAATAACTTAACATCAAAAAAACGCATATATCTTCCTCAGTTATAACGCTTGATATATTCGGTTTGGAGAATCACTTTACCTTGATCACTTGCCCCTAATGCTTCGGCTGTAATGCGGTAACAATAATCGTATTTAGTGACACCTTCCCCAGTGTTGAAGGTATCAGGCTTAGTGCATGACACCGAAGACGTGTCTATGCCGGTCCCATCAAAGTAATCTTCTGGATCAACACTGCTAGAAGGTAGCATGAATTCCAATAAGAACTCAGGCTGCGCGGCAAGGCCATCAATATCAGTAGCGGCTATATTGCCCAATACGTTATTACCAAACGTTTTAGCTCGGTTTTTCCAAGCGGTATAAGCGGCATCACCTCCAAGCAACCCAACCTCTGTAGGGTTATCATCTGACACCGCCGTGCCTATCACGTCACAACCGGAACAATCATCATAACTTGTGCTATCGGGTGGATTTACTTCAGAGTCCACCCAACTTTCAGCGTAGTCTAATGCTATTTCACCAGCAAACAGTGCCGTTTGATTATCGCGCATATTGCCGGTCATTTTTTCCTGCAATGTGACACCTTGCATCGCAGTAACACCGATAATAGCCATCAACAAGAGCATCACAAGAGCAACAATCAACGCGGCTCCTGACTCTTTCTGTGTGTAGCGACAATGACGGTCATCCCGTGCCATAAAACCCAAACCCCTGTTTATTTATTTAACATCGCATTACGTAAAGCAACGGTAGTAGAAAAAACTTGGTACATCCGACGATCGCTGGTATCAAATCCATTAAAAGGAGTGCCTGCGGCAAAGGTCATTGCATTATCAACTAAACCCGCATCCCCTGCAGAAACGAGCAGGTTAACCCTTACGGCGATCACATCTTCCCAATCCGGAACAAGGGCCGCTGTTTGAAATTGATCGACCTCGTCCAAATCTGAACCATTGTTTATACCGTATTCAAGCTGAATATCCGCGACACCTTCAACGCTAGGCTGGTTATCTATATACAATGTTGGCAACCCAGATTGACCATCAGGAGCCACATAAATGGAAAGATCGCCGCCATCTCCGTGCGCCACAATATAAATAACTTCGCTGGTTCTCGTATCAAGTACACTAGCAGGAGAAGGCAAATTAGCATCAGCCTCCGTTGCCACAAACCCCTGCAAAACAGCTCCTCTAGGGTTATCAAACCCAGCCATCCTCAATTCTTGCCCTATAATTTCTAACGCAAATCGAGCTGACTCTTGCGAGCGAGACAAAGCTTCTTGAACCCGATAGGTTTGGCTAGAGCTTAAAAAACTATTAACAACAGCGCCCATCAGCACTAGCCCAAGCACCAAGGCGACCATTAACTCTATTAATGAAAAACCCGCTTGGCTTTGCTTACAAATGCACTTTTTATTCATTAGATATCAGCCAGAAATCGAAAAAAGGTCAAACCATCAGCACCACAGTTTCCAGCACTTGAAGCTCCGCCTTGGCCACGCTCATCATCCCAGCACACTATGACTGCTAGCTGCTCATTAGCGCCAACTATAGTTAAGCTGGCATCACCTGAGGGTAACTGCTGAACCTGCTGAAACCATTCATTTAAATCAGCTTGAGCCCTTGTCGTTGGTGAATTAATAGTAGTGGGCATGCTAGGTGGCGCAGCGCCGATAGCGATAGCGTAGGTATTTAACGCTGCTGCTGATTTGTTAACCATAACTCGGTCGACAATATCATAAGCGGCATTAATCGCTTGGGTTCGCGACATTGCACTTTGATTCATTTGAACAGAGCGAACTTGTAATGACGCAAAACCTAACAACCCAATCGACAAAACGATTAATGTCACTAGCACTTCAATCAAACCTACGCCACCTTGACGGCGCACATACTCAGGTAACTTTTCGCTCAACTCTACGCCCCGCGTTTTTTTACTGACTTATTAACTGCTTGAAGATGTGGCACAGGCAACTCGACGAATCGATACACGCCCTAACGTATTTATACTTAATACGCGCTCTTCATTATCCGTGCAGCCATCGATGTTCATATTAATATTAGTTGCGCTTACAGCTCTACCATCACCGCCAAATACAATAGTGCTATTGGCGCCAGCATCTTGATTAATAATCGCGTCTGAGTCAGGCGCTTCCCAACGCCTTAGGATAGAGCCATCACTAACAACAAAGACGATCCAGCCATTTGTCCAACCTGCACCGCAAGCAGCTACCGTTTGACCTGAGCAAACTCCCACGAGCTCGTTACGATTCACAGCTTCGCTGCGCGCAAACTGAAATGCTCCTACCATGTCATTGCTCAAACCCGATGCTGTAGTATTACGGATAAGATTCGAAAAACCAGGAATACCTATCGTCACAATAATAGCCAGCACAGCAATCGTGACCATCAGTTCAATTAATGTAAATCCACGCATCAAGCGCATAGTAATAACCGCCAAAAACTTAGTGTACGAACCATGCCGATTGTATTCCTTGCCGCTGTCATCATCCTTGACGTTTGATGAATTGTACGGATGAAAACTGTATAAAAACCAAACAGATTAAATCAAGTATATGTTGACATGAGTGAGGTTGCCACTTAATAGACATATGTTGTCAAAAAGTAACACTCAAGAAAGACAAGACCATCCATGGCCCGAAGAATTCCATGCTTACATTAAGCGGCTATATCGATTATTTCCACTTCAAATTCAAGATGCTTACCGGCAAGTGGATGGTTAAAATCCACTTCAACAAATTGATCATCAAAAGAGCGAATAACACCTGGCAGCTCACCACTTGGGTCTTGAAAAGACACCACCACTCCTGGTTCTAAATCAATATCGGCAAAGTTGCCACGCTCAATCTTATGCAGATTACTAGGATTAGGCATCCCAAAGCCATGCTCTGGCGTTATCGCTAATACCTTTCGCTCACCCACTTTCAAACCAAATAAAGCGGCCTCAAAACCGGCCAACATGCTACCGTCTCCGATCGAAAAGCTGGCAGGTTGTTTGTCAAAGTTACTATCAACAACATCACCATTTTCTAAACGTATCTCAAAGTGCAGTGTCACTTTAGTTTCTGGGCCGATAACTAACTGACTCATTTGTACTCCAACTTTATGTTTGATCTGATGCAGGCTCGCGTTGCTTTTCTAAAAATATCATATCGATAATCAACAAAGCAGCCCCAATCGTAATAGCGGTATCCGCCAGATTAAATGCAGGAAAATAGTAAGCGTTGTAGTGGACTGAAATAAAATCCACCACATAACCTTGGACTATCCGGTCATATAAGTTACCGATTGCACCACCAAGAATTAAAGCCAGCCCCATACCAAGCCACCATTGCGCTTTATCCGTGCGCTTAAGCCATACGGTCAACATAATACTCACAGCGATCGCAATGAGCACAAACAGCCAGCGTTGCCACCCTGCGGCTTGGGCCAAAAAGCTAAACGCAGCTCCTGTATTGTAGAGCAACGTCATATCTAACACCGGTAGTATCGAGTGTGGGTCACCATAATTCAGCGTCGTATCAGCTATATACTTGGTGCCCAAATCTAATGCGATAACCACTGCCGTTAGCCACAACCACGACAGTGACCCTGTTCGTTTATTCATAGTAGAAGTAGGTAAATCCATAATTCATTATGCGAACTGTCGCGCTTCACCTTCACCATATACGTTTTCAATACAACGACTGCACAACTCAGGGTGGTCGTTATGCGTCCCCACGTCCTCACGGTGATGCCAGCAACGCTCACATTTAGCATGTTCGGACGTTTTCAAAGACACTTTCAAGCCCGGCAGCTCTGTATCACGCGTGTCCACTGCTTCCGATATCGGCTTCAGAATGACTTCCGATGTAATAAGCACAAACCGCACTTCATCTTTCAAGCGCTGCAAGTCCTGATATATTTCATCGTCGACATACAAGGTAATCTCAGTCGATAAAGAAGCTTTTACCAGTTTCTCTGTCCGCGCCTGCTCAAGTGATTTATTCACTGCGTCTTTTAAGGCTAAAATACGACCCCAAAAATCACGCCCAAAGCTATCGTCCGCGCTCAACTCAAATAAGTTGGTATACCATGCATCTAAGAAAATACTTTCTTTTTTACCTTCACCAGGCAACGCTTCGTAAATCTCATCAGACGTAAAGCTAAGAATAGGCGCTATCCATCGTGTCAGCGCTTGCGCGATATGGAACAAAGCCGTCTGACAGGAGTGGCGCGCTAAACTATCTGCTTTTGTGGTGTATTGACGGTCTTTAATGATATCTAAATAGAAACCACCCAATTCTTGAACACAGAAATGATGAACCTGTTGATATACATCCAGGAAACGGTAGCTATTGTAAGCTTCAATTACTTTTACTTGTAACTGTGCAGCCGCATCAACCGCCCAACGGTCTAGAGCCAGCATATCATCAGGCGCAACCAGATCTGTTTCGGGATTAAAACCATTTAGGTTCGCCAACAAAAAGCGCGACGTATTACGGATTCGACGATAAGAGTCAGCCGTACGTTGCAAAATCTGCTTAGATACCGCCATCTCTCCTGAATAGTCAGTAGAGGCGATCCACAAACGTAATATATCGGCGCCTAATGTATCGGTCACTTCTTGAGGAACAATGACGTTCCCTAGCGACTTAGACATTTTGTAGCCTTTTTCATCGACGGTGAAACCATGAGTGAGCAACTCACGATACGGCGCATGACCGTCAATTGCACAGCCTGTCAACAACGACGAATGGAACCACCCTCGGTGCTGATCAGAACCTTCTAAGTACAAATCGGCACGCGGGCCTTGTTCATGCCCCATTGAGTGCGAACCACGTAATACATGCCAATGCGTTGTCCCAGAGTCAAACCACACATCCAGCGTATCGGTAACTTTTTCGTACTGATCAGCCTCATTCCCCAGCAACTCAGCGGCATCCAGCTTAAACCACGCCTCGATACCCTCTTGCTCGACTTTCAGCGCGACCTGCTCCATTAGCGCAACAGTGTTCGGGTGAAGCTCACCGCTTTCCTTATGCAAGAAGAACGGGATAGGCACACCCCAGTTCCGCTGTCGGGAAATACACCAATCAGGGCGGTTGACGATCATGCCGTGTAAACGCGGCTTACCCCACGCAGGGACAAATTTCGTTTGCTCTATAGCACTTAACGCCTGCTCGCGTAACGTATCACCATTAGAAGCCTGTTTATCCATGCCAACAAACCACTGAGCCGTAGCACGATAAATAAGAGGCGTTTTATGGCGCCAGCAGTGCATATAACTATGCTTAATCGTTTTACAGCTTAGCAACCGATCCGCTTCACTTAGCTTAGTGACAATCTCTGGATTCGCATCCCAAATAGACATACCGCCAAAGAATGGAAGATCCTCGATGTAAACCCCATCTGCTTTGACCAAATTGAGTATTTGATCAAAAGCCATGCCATAGTGGCGACATGTTGCGAAGTCATCCTCACCATAAGCAGGAGCGGAGTGAACAATACCTGTACCCGCATCGATCCCAACATAGTCAGCCAAATACAAAGGCGACAAACGATCATAGAGTGGATGCTGGAAGTTAATATGCTCTAACGTTTGCCCTTCAGCCTTAGCTACAACCGTGCCTTCAAGTTCATAGCGCGCTAATGACTCTTCAACCAAATCAGCCGCAAGTAACAATAGACGATCACCCGTATCAACTAACGCATACTCAAACTCAGGGTGAATATTCATCGCTTGGTTGGCTGGAATCGTCCAAGGGGTTGTCGTCCAAATAACAGCAAAGGCGGGCTTAGTCAGTTCGTTAAGGCCAAATGCAGTCGCCAATTTATCCGCTTCAACACAGTGGAAAGCAACATCAATAGCCAGTGATTTTTTATCTTGGTATTCCACTTCAGCCTCAGCCAAAGCCGAACCGCAATCAAAGCACCAGTTAACAGGCTTTAGCCCTTTGAAGACATAACCACCCTCAACCATTTTAGCTAAGGCGCGAATTTCTCCAGCCTCATTAGCAAAATCCATGGTTTTATACGGATTGTCCCAATCAGCAAAAACACCCAACCGAATGAAGTCCTCTTTTTGGCCTTCAATCTGAGTTTGCGCATATTCACGGCACAGCTCACGCGTTTTGTCCGCGCCCATATTTTTACCGTAAGTTACTTCGACCTTGTGTTCTATAGGTAAGCCATGACAGTCCCAACCTGGGACATAAGGCGCATCGTAACCATCCAGTGTTTTCGCTTTAACAATAATATCTTTTAGCACTTTGTTAACAGCATGCCCCAAGTGAATATTGCCATTAGCGTAAGGAGGGCCATCATGCAAAATAAACACAGGACGACCGGCGCTAATTTCACGAATTTTTTGATAAAGCCCCTTATCCTGCCATGCCTTAAGCATATCGGGTTCGCGTTTAGCAAGATTGCCACGCATAGGGAAAGCTGTATCCGGTAAATTCAATGTCGCTTTATAATCGGTCATGCCTGTCTTCCAGATGAGTTTTGCGACAAGAAAAAGTCCTTTGCCGCTTGAATATCGGTAAATAATGCGGATTTGAGCTGCTCTAGCCCATCGAATTTCTGCTCGCTTCGCAGAAACGTTTTAAATTCTACACTGAGTAATTTGCCATACAGGTCACCACTAAAATCCAGTAGATGCACCTCTAGCACAGGGCGCGTCCCGCCCACGGTAGGCCTCAAACCAATGTTACATACTCCATTGGCTAATGGCCGCCCCGCCAACTGAACGCTTACGGTATAGACACCACGCAGCGGTGCGGCAAAACGATGCATTCTCACGTTTGCTGTGGGCACACCTAACTGCCGTCCCAATTTTTGACCATGCATTACACGCCCAGTTATACGATAAGGCCGCCCTAACAAGGCTTGTGCCAGCACAAAATCATGTTCTGCCAAGGCCTTACGTATACGAGTGCTACTTACTCTTTCCTCACCAACCGTGTAAGTCAGTGTGTGTTCAACCGAAAAGCCTTGTTCATGCCCCACTTCACACAGCATGGCGTAATCGCCGGCACGGTCACAACCAAAACGAAAGTCATCACCAACAACAAAATGTTGAACAGCAAGCCCTTTCAACAACAAGCTTTCCACAAATTCGGCTGCTGTCATCTGCCTTAGTTGCTCATTAAAGGGCAAACACAGCACGCGGTCGATTTCTTGATCCGCTAGTAATCGCACTTTTTCGTCAAAGCGCGTTAGTCTAGCCGGGACAGCATCCCCACCAAAAAACTCTCTCGGTTGAGGCTCAAATATAATGACAGTAGTCGGCAAACCCAGATCGCGGGCTTTATTCTTGACTTGCTCAAGCACTTTTTGATGCCCAAGGTGCACGCCATCAAAATTGCCTATAGTCGCCACACAGCCTCGGTGCTTGTCCCGCAGGTTATGCAAACCTCGAATAACTTCCATCATCGCCCTAGTAGCAAATCAAACAAACGCAGAATTATAGCCTAGTTGTTAACCAACGAGTACCTCCGAGGCAGCTTTAAGCCCGAATATCACGCAATCGCATGCCCAAGCCAACTAACACCGCAAAGTAAGCCACAACTCCAGCCCCGACAACACGTCCCATGAGGACAGCACGTGACCATATATCTGCAGCCAACCACTGAGTCACACTAGGGCTCAACCAATAAATCACACTTGCGAGGGTTAACAGCGCCACTATCAACCTAACAAGATACAATCCCCACCCCGGCTGCCAAACAAACACACCTTCTTTGAGCAAGCCTCGCAAAAGTAAACCGGCATTAAGAAACGCGGACATCGAGGTCGCCGCAGCAAGGCCCACATGCTGAAATGGAAAAATTAACAATAAATTAAACACCATATTGGCCACCATGGCCTGAATCGCAATTTTGACCGGTGTTTTCATGTCTTGACGCGAGAAATACCCGGGCGCTAAGACCTTAATCAACATAAAGGCCAACAAACCCACGCCATAGGCCCGCAAACTCATTGCAGACATCGCCACATCGCGCTCAGTCATCGCGCCGTATTTAAATAAGGTAATAATCAAAGGCTCAGCCAACATAACCAGCGCTACCGCCGACGGAAGCCCGATTAACAAGATCATTCTGACAGCCCAATCCAACGTATGAGCAAAAGAGTCCGTTGATTGACTGGCGTGCTTACGGGACAAACTCGGTAAAATCACAGTAGAGATAGCAATACCAAAGACGCCCAAAGGAAGCTCAGACAAACGATCTGAATAATACAACCAAGACACGCTACCGGTTTGTAAAAAAGAAGCCAACACGGTGTCTAACAACAAATTAATCTGAGCCACCGACACACCAAATAACGCTGGCAGCATCAACATGAGAATCCGCTGAACGCCTTCATCTTGCCAACCCCACCTAGGCTTAGGCAATAAACGCAAGTGCCACAAGAACGGCAACTGGAAACACAGCTGCACCGCACCGGCCATCAACACACCCCAAGCCAACGCCATTACTGGCTCATCCATTATGGGAGTCAAAAATAGTGCACAACCAATTAAACAAACATTTAGCAACACCGGCGTAAAGGCTGGGACAGCAAAGCGCTCATAACTATTGAGAATAGCGCCCGCAAAAGCCGTCAACGAGATAAGCAGCAAGTAAGGAAAGGTTATTCGCAACATGTCAGAAGCCAGATCGAACTTAACGGTCTCATGCATATAGAAGCCAGGCGCAAAGACAGCAGTAACAATTGGCGAAGCCGCCACCGCTATTAGGGTGACCAGCAACAAGATTGCGCCTAGCGTACCCGCTACTCGATTGACTAACAGCTGAACATCAGCCAACGTGCGCTGCGTACGGTACTCTGATAGAACAGGAACAAACGCCTGTGAAAAAGCACCTTCAGCAAAGAGGCGCCTTAAGAAGTTAGGAATTTTAAAAGCAACAAAAAACGCATCCGCACTACCTGTGGCTCCAAATAAATTGGCAATCACCACATCCCTCACCAACCCCAACACACGAGACAACAATGTCATCACACCAACCACGCCACTGGAACGCAGCAAACTACTCACAGGTTTTTTAGCCGTTACCGGCTCTTGATGTGCATCCACGCCCTAATCCCTTATACCCCTTCAATCAGCCCGAATGGTAATCCTTTATGAATATAATTTCCCCTTTTTATTGACATCAGCCTCTTAAATGTGAATAATCTCGCGTCTCAAATTCTGGCGTTTGTCAGAATCCGATAACTAATTCAGCTTATAAGGAGCCGGATCGTGGCCAACTCCGCAGGATCCCGTAAACGCGCTCGCCAAGCGGAGACTCGTCGCCAGCATAATGCTAGCCTCCGCTCCATGGTACGCACATACATCAAAAAAGTATCAGCCGCTATCGCTTCTGGCGACAAAGCAGCTGCCACAGAAGCCTTCAAGATTGCTCAACCAATCATGGATGCATCTGTAAACAAAGGCGTTTTTCCTAAAAACAAAATCGCCCGTAATAAAAGCCGCATGAACGCTAGCATCAAAGCGTTGGCTTAATATTACAGACATAAAAAAACCGGCATCTGCCGGTTTTTTTATGTCTTACGTTCAGGCTTTATCTTACGCCAACACCAAATTATCCCGATGCACCAACTCTTCTTCGCTGATATAACCCAACGTATCAACAATAGCAGAACTCGGCTTACCCATAATTTTAAGCGCATCAGCCGCACTGTAATTCACCAAACCACGCGCAACAATCCGGCCCGCCTCATCGAGCATTAACACCATCTCACCACGCGTAAAGTGCCCCGTAATACTACGCACCCCAGCAGGCAACAAACTCTTACCTCGCTCGACCAACGCCTGTACAGCACCCGAATCCAGCACAATTGAACCCCGAGCCTGCAAATGCCCAGCGATCCACTGCTTACGCGCTGCCATAGGGCTACGCTCAGGCACCAACAAAGTACCAAGCCGCTCTCCCGCCCTCAGGCGCAACAAAACAGACTCCTCTCGACCGCTAGCAATAACCGTTACCGCACCTGAGCGCGCAGCCAATCGAGCAGCCCGCACTTTAGTCGCCATACCACCACGACCGAGCTTACCGCCGCCGCCCGCCATCGCCGCCAGAGAATCATCCTCCGCCCTGACCTCGTGTAACAAATACGCCTCAGGATCACGACGAGGATCGGCTGTATACAAGCCCAGCTGATCCGTCAGCAAAATAACACCATCAGCTTCAAGCAAGTTAGCAACTAAAGCCGCCAACGTATCATTATCGCCAAACCGAAACTCATCCGTAACAACGGTATCATTCTCGTTTACAACAGGTACCACTCCCATTTCCAGCAAGGTCTTCATGGTAGCCCGCGCATTTAGATAACGATTACGATGCGTCAAATCATCGTGCGTCAATAGCACCTGCGCTGTATGTGTACCGTGGCGCTGAAAGTTAGCCTCATAAGCCTGCACAAGCCCTGTTTGCCCCACAGCCGCCGCCGCCTGCAGACGACACAACTCATCCGGCCTGTCGGACCATCCTAAACGCGTCATCCCCTCAGCCACAGCTCCAGACGACACCAAGACAATCTCAACTCCTTGCCCCCGCAACTCAGCCAGCTGATCAACCCAACGACTAATCGCCGCCGCATCGAGCCCCTGCCCATCGTTCGTCAATAAGGCACTACCGATTTTTACAACCCAACGACGGGCATGCTGCAATTTCTCACGACCTGCGGCCACAGACCACCCCTTACACCTACCGAAACATCATCACCAAAAACGACTATTTAACGTATTCAACCTCAACGTCATAATCATCTTCATCAAAATCATCGTCATCCAGATCATCACCAGATCGCCGCGCCCGAGCCTGCTCACGTAGCCGCTCAATATGATCTCGCGCCTCTGCACTAATCTGATCACGCTGCGCATTTTCAGCATCTAGCAACTCTGGGTCCGCAGCAATAGCCTCTGCACGTTGATCAAGATAGTTTTGAATATCCATCAATAGCGGCTCTAAACCCTCTTTTGCTAGCGCCGAAATTCGATACACAGGACCACCCCACTCAAGCGCATCAATAACTGACTGGCATCGCTCTTCACGCTCTTCTTCGGGAACCATATCAATCTTATTCAAGACCAACCAACGCGGCTGCTCCGCCAATGTCGCACTGAACTTACCCAGCTCATCCCTAACAATAACGGACGACTCCGCCGGCGTTTGCTCATCCCATGGCGCCAAATCGACAACATGAAGCAGCAAACGATTTCGCGCCAAATGACGTAAAAAGCGTATACCTAAGCCCGCACCTTCAGCCGCACCCTCAATAATCCCTGGAATATCAGCTACAACAAAGCTTCGGTTACGCTCAGTTCTCACCACTCCCAGGCTCGGCACCAAGGTAGTAAAAGGATAGTCCGCCACTTTCGGAGTAGCAGCCGACACAGAACGAACAAAGGTAGATTTACCAGCGTTTGGCAGACCAAGCAGCCCCACATCAGCCAGCACTTTTAGCTCAAGCTTCAAATTACGAAACTCACCTAACGACCCGTTTGTCGTTTGCCGTGGCGTCCGGTTTACACTGCTCTTAAATCGCGTATTACCAAGACCATGGAAACCACCTTGAGCAATCTTTTCTCGCTGCCCAACCTTAGTGAGATCCGCCAAAACCTCTTGCGTATCTATATCTATAACCGTTGTTCCCACCGGAACCATAAGCACCAGATCTTCGCCTTTGGACCCAGTACAGTTTCTGCCACTGCCACCCTGCCCCGTCTGCGCCTTATATTGGCGCGTATACCGGAAATCTACCAACGTGTTCAGCCCAGCGTCGGCTTCCATATAAACAGAACCGCCGTCACCACCATCACCACCGTCAGGCCCGCCCCTGGGAACATATTTTTCACGACGAAAGCTCAGACAGCCATTGCCCCCTTTGCCCGCCTCGACGGTAATCGTCGCTTCATCAACAAATTTCATCTATCTTCTCCCAAGGCTAATCCATATAGATTAACGCGAGCACTGCTCAGAAACAAAAAAAGCCCCGCTATTGCGGAGCTTTTTTTCAGCAAAACGTTTAGCAATTAAGCTTAAACGATGCTGATGTACTTACGGTTGTTAGGACCTTTAACTTCGAACTTAACAACACCATCCGCTTTAGCAAATAACGTGTGGTCTTTACCAACACCTACGTTAACACCTGCGTGGAACTTAGTACCACGTTGACGAACGATAATATTACCTGCGATTACTGCTTCGCCACCGAAACGCTTCACACCCAAACGCTTGGATTGTGAGTCGCGACCGTTACGCGTTGAACCGCCAGCTTTCTTATGAGCCATGGATTATCTCCTGTTGTTCTCAGCTTACGCGCTGATACCAGTGATTTTAACTTCAGTGAACCACTGACGGTGGCCCTGACGTTTCATGTGATGCTTACGGCGACGGAATTTGATGATCGTTACTTTATCGCCACGACCATGCTCAACCACCTCAGCAGTCACTTTAGCGCCTTCTACAACTGGCAAGCCAACTTTAACATCGTCACCTGTACCCACTAATAGAACGCGGTCAAATTCGATAGTCGCACCCGCTTCAGCATTCAATTTTTCTAGCTTAAGGGTATGACCTTCTTGTACACGGTACTGCTTACCACCGCTTACGATAACTGCAAACATGTCTTTCTCCAAATTATGCTTATCCGGCTACTGAAATACAAACCTACTTCTAATGGAAAACCCATATGGTAGGGAGCAATCGTTGGACAAGCTCAGGGCGCGAAATTCTATAGCAAACCACTGATTAACTCAAGAGCTTTACACTATAAAATACCCTATTCTTGACACTACCGCCTCCACCCCCTAGCATGCCGCTAACATTCTTATCTTCTTATTAAGCCGACGCATGCAGCCATACCAGCTTAACCCAGAGGTCGCTCCTCAATTCGAAATGGTCAATGACTTTATAATCAACCACTTAGGATCAAATGTCCCGTTGGTTGAAAAAATTGGCCACTACATTGTCGAGAGCGGTGGAAAACGATTACGCCCGCTACTTGTATTGTTAGCCGCTAATGCGTGCCAGTACAAAGGTGACCGCCATATATCGCTCGCCGCTGTGATTGAATTTATTCATACAGCCACTCTACTGCATGATGATGTTGTCGATAATTCAGAATTACGCCGCGGGAAAGATACCGCTAACGCGAAATGGGGCAATGCGCCAAGCGTTCTTGTGGGAGATTTTTTATACTCTCGCGCCTTTCAGATAATGGTTGATATCGGCAGCCTTCCTATCATGGGTGTCATATCAAATGCGACGACTGTTATTGCTGAAGGCGAAGTCCTGCAACTACTAAACAGTCGCAACCCTGACACAACTGAAGAAGCCTATATGCAGGTCATTCTCGGCAAAACGGCCATGCTCTTTGAGGCGGCTACTGAAGTTGGCGCGCTGCTAGCTGACGCTAGTGACAAAGAACGCGTCGCCATGCGCGATTACGGTCGTCACATTGGTATTGCCTTTCAGTTGATCGATGATGTAATGGACTACAAATCAACCGCTGAAGAAATGGGTAAAAATGTAGGTGATGATTTAGCGGAAGGCAAACCCACGCTACCATTAATTCAAGCAATGAAAGTTGCTAGCGAGCCCGACAAAAAACTCATTCGCAAAGCCATTCGCGAAGGCGGCCTTGAAGACCTAGAACCCATTATGAATATTGTAAGCCGTTCGGGTGCCATTACATATACCGAAGAGATGGCACAGCAACAAGCCGACCTCGCCATCAAAGCATTAGAACCTCTAAGTGACACATCTTTCAAACAAACACTGATTAAACTTGCAAATATAGCAGCAAACAGAAGTGCCTAAATAAGGCACTTCGCCCCTCTATTTATACGCCTTCTGGCTTGATTAACCCGCCGTTACCAAATTAAGGTGACACAAATCGTGCTTACAGCACTCCAAAACGGTATAATCGCCAGATATTTTGACTAAATTTTCTTTGGATAGACAGTTTTTCATATGACTAAAGCTTCTTCTTTCGACCGTGAAGACCTCCTTAAATGCGGCCACGGTGAAATGTTCGGACCAGGTAACGCACGCTTACCGGTAGGCAACATGTTGATGATGGATCGCATCACCCATATCAATGATGATGGTGGTGAATTCGGCAAAGGCGAAATCATTGCTGAACTTGATATCAATCCAGACCTCTGGTTTTTTGATTGCCACTTTCCAACAGACCCTGTTATGCCGGGCTGCCTTGGTTTAGACGCCATGTGGCAAATTGTAGGTTTTTACCTTGGCTGGAGAGGCAACAAAGGACGCGGGCGCGCGTTAGGTTCTGGCGAAGTAAAATTCACTGGGCAAGTTCTACCGACCGCCAAAAAAGTCACTTACCACATTCAGCTTAAGCGAGTCATTGAGCGCAAGCTTGTTATGGGTATTGCTGATGGCACTGTATCGGTAGATGGCCGTGAAATTTACGTAGCCAAAGATCTGCGTGTTGGCTTATTTACATCGACCGACTCTTTCTGATTTATGACATTACTATTGGCCACTATTAAGCACCAATAGCCTTAATCAGTAACCGAATAACAGATTATAATAAGAAGATCCTTTTATAGGAGAGACAGCATATGCGACGCGTTGTAGTAACGGGAATGGGCATTATTTCCTGCCTAGGTAATGACAAAGAAACAGTCACTGACGCCTTAAAACAAGGGCGCTCTGGAATAAAATTCCAGGAAGAATACAAAGAAATGGGCTTTCGCAGCCATGTAGCTGGCAGCATTGATATCGACTTGGATTCGAAGATTGACCGCAAGCTTCGTCGATTCATGGGCAATGCAGCCGCATATTCCTACCTCGCAATGGAGCAAGCGATTGAAGACTCTGGTCTAACTGAAGATCAAGTTTCAAACGAGCGTACTGGCTTAATCGCTGGTTCCGGCGGCGCTTCTTCAGCCGATATAGTAGAAAGCGCCGACATTCTACGCTCTAAAGGTGTTCGCCGCGTAGGCCCTTACCGCGTAACACGCACCATGGGTAGCACCGTATCCGCTTGCTTAGCCACTCCTTTCAAAATCAAAGGTGTTAACTATTCCATTACATCCGCATGCGCCACCAGCGCACACTGTATCGGTAATGCAATGGAGCAAATCCAACTAGGCAAACAGGACGTCGTCTTTGCTGGCGGTGGCGAAGAGCTTCATTGGTCTTTGACTGTGATGTTTGATGCCATGGGTGCTCTTTCTAGCAAATATAACGAGACCCCCGAAAAGGCATCTCGTGCATACGATGCTAATCGTGACGGGTTTGTTATTGCTGGCGGCGCAGGCATGCTAGTACTAGAAGACCTTGAGCACGCAAAAGCTCGTGGCGCCAAAATCTATGGTGAACTCGTTGGCTACGGCGCCACATCTGATGGCTATGATATGGTTGCTCCCTCAGGCGAAGGCGCTCTTCGCTGCATGAAGCAAGCTATGAGCACGGTTGACGGCGATATTGACTATATCAATTCGCACGGCACATCAACTCCTGCTGGCGACATCCAAGAACTAAAAGCAATGAAAGAAGCTTTTGGTACCCAGATGCCACCGGTTAGCTCAACTAAATCATTAACCGGCCATTCACTGGGCGCGACCGGCGCACAGGAAGCTATTTACAGCTTGCTTATGATGGAAAATGATTTTATCTGCGCATCTGCCAACATCGATGAGCTAGATCCAGAAGCAGCTGGTGCCTCTGTTGTTACCGAACGCATGGACAATGTGAAGCTTAATCGCGTCATGTCTAACAGCTTCGGCTTTGGCGGAACCAACTCAACCTTAGTTTTTCAGCGTTTCGACGACTAACCGACTCACTGGAATTCATCAATAAAAAAACCGCCTATAGGCGGTTTTTTTTTGGTTGGCATATCGCACTATCTAATTTTCTAATTGCTCATCCATTTTGGCCAATAACCAGCCAATGGCGGCATCATGAACCTGATCAACAGACTGCCCTTGCGTTTCTACAGGCTCCCCAATCTCCACACTGACAACACCAGGGTATTTAATAAACCCTTTCCCAGGCCAGCAAGTCCCAGCGTTATGCGCAAGAGGAACAACAGGTACACCAGCACTAGCGGCCAACATAGCTCCCCCTTTATTGAAACGCCCGGGCTCACCAACAGGAACACGCGTTCCCTGAGGGAAAATTACAACAGGCCTGCCCGCTTCTAAACGCGCTTTACCTTGTGTTAAAAGCTGTTTGAGAGCTCCCCGCCGCTGACTGCGGTCTAAGGCAATAGGCTCTAACATAGCTAACGCCCAACCAAAAAACGGAATGCCTAGCAGCTCTTTTTTCAGCACAATACACTGAGGCCGCACCATCGTTAACAGAAAGATAGTTTCAAACTCACTCTGATGGTTAGCCACCAATACATAAGCTCGATCTTTAGGTAAGTTTTCCAACCCCTTAACGTCGAGACGGACACCACAGCAAAGCCGCAACCAGGCTATATAGCTGTAATTAATGACCGTAAACACTTTAAAACGCGTCTCAAACGACAAAAACCGCCCTATCAACAAACAAAAAGTACTGTAAACAATCGTGAAGGGATAAAAAACAAGATAATAAATTAACGAACGAATCGCCGCGATTGCTTTATTGGGCTGTGCAGTCATGCTATCCACCTGTAACGGGAGGGAAAAATGCGACCTCATCACTATCAGCCACCAGAGCTAAACGTGTGGTCATTTCTTGGTTTACAGCAATTAAAACATGAGAGGCATTGAGCTCTGCCGCCCAACCATCACCGTTAAGCTCTATAAGCCTAGCGATAAGATCCTCAACTGTTTTAATGGATTCATCATGTGCAACCTCGACCGAATCCCCCAGCGCCTCACGAAGGCCAGCAAAGAAAACAACCCGGATCATAACGCCCTCTCCCAGTGCCCACTTTTGCCGCCTACTTTTTCTAATAATTTGATATCAGAAATGATAATCGACTTATCCACAGCTTTACACATATCATATAAGGTAAGCGCAGCAACAGACGCTGCCGTTAGCGCTTCCATCTCCACCCCGGTTTGCCCTGTTAAACGACATACCGTGTTAATCACAACACACCCTTGCTCTACATTAGGCTCTAAAGTAACAGACACTTTACTTAACATAAGAGGATGACAAAGAGGAATTAAATCACTGGTACGTTTAGCGGCCTGGATACCAGCGATGCGCGCAACGGCCAACACATCCCCTTTTTTATGCCCGCCAGAAATAATGAGATCCAAAACTTCTTGCGACATATAAACGACAGCACACGCGCGCGCCTCACGAAATGTGGATGCCTTTTCTGAAACATCCACCATATGCGCATGCCCTTGGTCATCTAAGTGCGTCAACTTACTCATGCGCTCTCCTGCTGATCTTTGCGGCAATTTACCACCGGATTGGCATACATCTGTTTAAGCTTTGCCTGCTCAGCCTCGCTAAGCCCTGCCAAACGAGTCTCAAAGCTAGCGATTTGTTCTGCGGTTACATTATCCAATTGACCAGCAGCTATATAGTTAGAGGCATGCAGATGATAGTTAAGATGAATTTGGCGATCTAACTCAGCAGCCAAACTTTCCGGAGTGTCGAAATCACCCGTTATCACATCCCCAAAATGGACATGCACCGCCCCCTTCTGCCCTGTGATACCTTTTACAATGCTCTCGATATCTTCGTACTGGCTTTTTTCATATTGGCCACTGGATTCTTTTGCCGCGAGCTCTCGCGCTTTAGCTCTATCACATGGATCGAACTCATACGAAATCGAGACAGGTACGACATTGAGGCGTTTAATCACCTCAGAAAAACTCCCTTTCTTGCGCTGACTGATATACAACATCTTTAACAAGGCTGGGTCAGTGAAATCGTTCCCATCTTTTGCTCGGCCTTCTCGCTGCGCAATCCAGATAGAGGACTCTTCTTCTTGAATACTAAAGTTTATATATGACGATAATTGAGTAACCGCAGCCATCACTTCCCGTGGCGCTTTAGCCGACCGGTTAACAATGAAGCTTTTATTCAGCCGCATAAGGTCGGATACATAGGGCTTACGTAATAAATTATCACCTATCGCTATTCTAACCGTGTCCATACCATTTTGATGCCTCACCCAATTTACGAAGGCAGGGTCCATTGCTATGTCGCGATGATTAGAAATAAACAAATAGGCCTCATCAGCCTCAAGATTTTCCATGCCGGAACAGGAAAGCTTAGTCGTAGAGCGCGCTATCATTTTTGACATATAGCGCGCCACCGTCAGCTGAAACCCTTTAATGGTCTGAATTTCACCAAACTCGCGGGCTAGGGCAATACGAATCACTGGCTTGAGCCAACGAGAAATCCAACGAGGTAGGCGTGGAAATTGATAATGAGTAATAGCCCCTATCAACTCATCATCGTACAACAAGCTTTGCAAAACTGCTTCAACTTCGTTGTCATGATAAGGGCGAATATTTTTATACGGATCTTGTTGCGCGTTAACGTCCATCAGGATCTCTAACCAACTAATAAAGGCCGCTATTTTACCTGTTTAAGCACGGTAAACCCAAGCATATCAGCCAAGTAGCTCCGTAAAGGGCAAAAAGGTCAACATATCACCTTTGGAAATCTCAATTTCCGGTGGAATAACCGCCAACCCATCAGCCCAGCTTGCCGAACTCAGCACACCTGAATTTTGATTACCAAAAGCCACTAACTCGCCGCCATCTAACCTAACGCGTACATACTCCTGCCGTGACCCAGCCGCCTGAGAAAATCCAGCAGGCAATAGATATGACAAATCACGCTGATGTTTTATCCCCTGCATTGATAATAAAAAAGGCCTAGCTAGGATACAAAACGTCACAAGCGTGGAGGCGGGATTACCCGGTAAGCCGAAAAAGGGAATACCTTTTATACGACCAAACGCCAACGGCTTACCCGGCTTAATCTTTAAACGCCAGATATTGATATGCCCAACCATTTCTACTGCTTGGCGCACATGGTCCTCTTCACCAACAGAAACACCGCCAGTACTAATAATACAATCTGCAAGTTCAGCAGCCTGCTGCAAAGCTTCGACTGTGGCATCAAGCGAATCCTGAACTCGCCCAATTACGACGGGCTCCATCCCTAATTTCTTCAACAGAGCCATCAAAACATATCGATTCGAGTTATATATTTGACCGCTTTCAAGCGGCTGGCCCGGATCTACTAGCTCATCCCCTGTTGATAAAATCGCCACTTTAAGCGGTTTGAACACGTTTAAACACTCATTCCCCGTGGAGGCTAGAACGCCGATGTCAGCCGGCTGTAAGCGCGTCCCTACAGGAATAACGATGTCGCCCCGTTTTATATCTTGCCCCGCCTTGCGTACATATTGCCCCTGACGCACAGACTCGCCAAAAATAACACCACCCGGTGCTAGCGTCACCGCTTCTTGCATAACAACAGCATTAGCACCTTCGGGAATTTCTGCCCCAGTAAAAATACGCGCAACTGCACCCGGCTCAAGAGCACTCGGTGCGTGACCCGCTACTACTCGCTGTGATATGGGATACATAACACCCGGCACAATAGAAGCGGCATCAACGGCATAACCATCCATACTACTGTTATCAGCAGGCGGCACATTAACTGTTGCCGCCGATTGCTCTGCTAACACCCGCCCCACAGCGTGCTCCAGCTTGACAGTCTCAGTCTTTGCCAATGCCTGCGCCTCTTTTAGCAGTTCAGCCAGCGCTTGGTCGTATGGAATCAAGCCTGGTTGATCGCAACTTGCCATCGTTTCTCATCCTCTTTTTGTGTCATCGCTTGATTGGTGTTTTACAAACCCGTTTAATAGCGCCTACGCACACATTCATTTTGTTTATCGGAATCTAATATGACTGAACTGTACCCGCTTTTTAAACACCTGCATATGACATGTGTAGGCCTGAGTGTCTTACTTTTTACAGCCCGCGGTCTAGGCATGCTAGTTGATGCGCAGTGGATTCGTAATAAACTCATGCGTGTGCTTCCGCACATTATTGACACTGCATTACTACTCAGCGCGATAGCCTTGGTTATCATTTTACAAGCCTATCCATTCCAGTCCGGCTGGGTTAACGCAAAAATAATCGGTTTGATTGTTTATATTGCATTAGGCGTAGTCGCCTTAAAGAAAGGAAAAACAAAGAAGGTACGCGCTACGGCCTTTATATTAGGTTTAATAACCGTAGGGTATATCGCAAGTGTCGCCGTTACTCACAATCCAATGCCATGGTAAACAAGTAGCAGTAAAGGCTAGCCAAGCGCTAGCCTTTACCTTTAGATAACAAGGTAAGGTCAGTAGCGCTTATTCGTGTAAATATCCCGCAACACACTCACCAGCTCACTGCGCCAAGGACGCTGCTTGATACCAAAAGTGCTAAGCAGTTTATGACATTTTAAAACAGAGGAAGCTGGCCGCTCGACTTCGGCATGCAGCTCTTTTTTAGGTACGGGTATGAGCACTTCTGTTTTGAGCGCCTCGTACTGCCCTGCTCCCGCCAAGATAGCCTCGGTAAAGCGATAACGAGTCGTTATTTCAGCGCCACAATAGTGATACGTTCCCCAAGCCTCTGCTCCATTATCCAACTGCTTAATAATAGCGACAATGACCCGAGCAACATCACTTGCCGACGTAGGGCATCCTTGACGATCATCAGCCGCTTCAATAGCTTGGCTCACACGTGCTTTTTCTAATGTCCGCAGTAAATAGTTATAACCATGGGTGCTAAAAATCCAACTCACACGCAATATGATATGCTTTGGCTGGTATTGACGGAGCAACTCCTCCCCCTGGCGTTTGCTTTCCCCAAACACACCCAAGGGTGATACTTCATCATCTTCGCTATAACCACTCGCATAATGGCCATCAAACAGGTGATCGGTGGATAAGTGCACAATAGGGATTGAAAGCGCGCCACACTCCTCAGCTAGGTTAGCAATTCCATCACGGTTGAGCTTAAAACAATGCTGCTTATCATGCTCGGCTGCGTCCACCTTGTTATAGGCAGCGGTATTCACCACATAATCGGGCATATAATGATCCAGCGCATGACGAATAGACTCAACCGAAGTGATATCCATGCCGTGGCGATCCAGCGCTATCATCTCAAAGTAAGTATCACTAAACCCAAGCTTCACCAGCTCAGAACCAACTTGGCCCTGCGCTCCTGTCACTAATACTTTTATAGGCGCCGACTGACTCCACCCTGCCATATAACCTCAAAAAAATTTACTAATTTATCAAGCCAGTATAATGCAAACTAACTGAACGGAAACCCTTACAAGCAGTTTAAATTCACTCAGTCAAAATAATAACGAATGCACCCTACTGTTCATTCTCACATAAAAAAGCCCAGCATCTTAGCTGGGCTTTACAGTATATTTTTCTAAACGAATTTTAATATAGGCTTTCTTTGTATTGAGGGCCTAAAATGGAATATCGTCGTCAAAGTCATCAAAGTTTGGCGCTGGCGCAGGCGTCTGTTGCTGAGGCGCCGGGGCAGGACGATTTTGCTGTGGAGCTGGCTGACTTGGAGCCGGGCGGCTATTTTGCTGAGGAGCCTGCTGAGAACCGTACCCAGGGTCTTGATTATACCCACCGCCACTATTATCGCCTCCGCGACCACCTAACATCTGCAGTTCGCTCGCTACAATCTCAGTCGTGTAACGATCTTGACCACTTTGATCTTGCCACTTGCGCGTACGTAGCGCTCCTTCAACGTATACCTGAGAGCCTTTACGCAAGTATTCACCTGCGATCTCTGCTAGCTTATTGAAGAAGACAATACGATGCCATTCCGTGCGTTCTTGGTTTTGCCCTGTTTGCTTGTCTTTCCAGCTTTCACTGGTAGCAATTGTAATGTTGGTCACTGCATTACCAGATGGCATGTAGCGAACTTCAGGATCGCCTCCAAGATTACCGACTAGAATGACCTTATTGATACCGCGCGCCATACGAACCCTCGTTTACTGTCAAAGCCTTCGCTTTTTATTACAAATCATAACGATGAACATCTAAAGATGTGCATTGTCTATTACCGTTTAAAACCTCATTCTCATTCCTTAAGAACGGGTTAAAAATTATTCAGATAAGCATATCATAGCGCTGCCTATCATCGGTACTCTATAATCCCCCTTTGCTGATCTGAAGTCTGACTGGAGCATACATGGATACCATTCTGGTTCGCGGTGCGCGCACCCATAACCTGAAAAACATCGACCTTGATATTCCTCGCGATAAATTAGTCGTAATAACGGGGCTATCTGGCTCAGGAAAGTCATCCTTAGCCTTTGACACTCTCTATGCTGAAGGACAAAGGCGGTATGTTGAATCGCTATCGACTTATGCGCGCCAATTTCTATCTATGATGGAAAAACCTGATGTTGACCATATTGAGGGATTATCACCGGCCATCTCCATTGAGCAGAAGTCGACCTCTCATAATCCGCGCTCAACAGTAGGCACTATTACTGAAATCTATGATTACCTTCGCCTACTTTTTGCGCGAGCTGGAGAGCCAAGATGTCCTGATCATAACCTTCCCTTAGCGGCTCAAACGGTAAGCCAGATGGTTGACCAGGTTATTGCCTTACCAGAAGACACCAAACTTATGTTACTTGCTCCTGTTGTACAAGGACGCAAGGGTGAGCACTTACATACTTTGCATGACTTACGTGCACAGGGTTTTGTTCGAGCGCGCATTAATGGAATCGTTGTCGACCTAGATACAGCACCCGAGCTAGACAAAAACAAAAAACACTCGATCGAGGTCGTGGTTGATCGCTTCAAGGTGCGGGACGATCTACAAATTCGATTAGCTGAGTCTTTTGAAACCGCACTAAACCTCACTGACGGTATTGCACGTGTTGCTTATATGGACGGCGACCAAGATGACATGGTCTTCTCTTCGCGGTTCGCATGCCCAGAGTGTGGACACAGCATTCAAGAACTAGAACCTCGTTTATTTTCGTTTAACAACCCACATGGCGCTTGCCCTAGCTGTGATGGTTTAGGTGTAAAGCAATACTTCGACCCTAAAAAAGTGGTGCATGACGATTCTTTAACTTTATCAGAAGGCGCCATCAGAGGCTGGGACCGTAGGGCCCTGTATTATTTCCAACAACTCAAAGCCGTCGCGGAGCACTTTGGGTTTGATATGGATACGCCGTTTAACCAACTCGACAAAAAACATCAGGATGCCATCCTAAAAGGGTCAGGTAAAACCACAGTTCCTTTTAAATACCTGAATGACCGCGGTGACAGCATCGTAAAATCGCACCCTTTCGAAGGCGTACTCAATAACCTTGAGCGGCGATATAAAGAAACTGAATCAGAGATGGTACGCGATGACCTAGCTAAATATCTCAATATGCAGCCTTGTCCGTCATGCCATGGCACACGTTTACGACGTGATGCCCGCCATGTGTTTATCGAAGAGAAGACGCTACCTGATATCGTGATTATGCCTATCGGCGAAGGCATGGAGTACTTCGAAAATCTAAAACTCACTGGTAAACAAGGTGAAATCGCCGATAAGATCTTAAAAGAAATCAGGCTTCGTCTATCCTTCTTGGTCAATGTCGGCCTGGATTATCTATCCCTTGACCGTAAGGCTGATACCTTGTCTGGCGGTGAAGCTCAACGAATCCGGCTTGCCAGCCAAATTGGTGCAGGCCTCGTGGGTGTTATGTACATCCTCGACGAGCCCTCAATAGGCCTGCATCAACGCGACAACGAGCGACTACTTCAAACACTAGAGCATTTGAAAAGCTTAGGTAACACTGTCATTGTGGTAGAGCATGACGAAGACGCGATTAGACTCGCTGATTATGTCGTCGATATAGGACCAGGCGCAGGCGTTCATGGCGGTGAAGTCGTCGCGGCCGGCACCCCTAAAGAAGTCATGGAGAACCCAAACTCGTTAACGGGACTCTACCTCAGCGGCAAAAAAGCGATACAGATTCCTAAAACACGTAACCCCATTGACCCTAACAAAAAGCTGGTTTTAACCGGTGCGAGCGGTAACAACTTAGACAATGTAACGCTTGAAATCCCAGTGGGTGTGATGACTTGTGTGACGGGAGTCTCAGGTTCGGGTAAATCTACGCTTATTAACAATACACTCTACCCGCTAGCTGCTACCGCGCTTAATAACGCAACGACACTGGAAGCAGCACCTTATGAGAAAATAGAAGGCCTTGAGCACTTCGATAAAGTTATCGATATTGATCAAAGTCCTATCGGCCGAACACCTCGTTCAAATCCGGCCACCTATACAGGCATATTCACACCAGTAAGAGAACTGTTAGCAGGGACTCAAGAAGCACGCTCACGCGGTTATAAACCCGGCCGTTTTAGCTTTAACGTTAAAGGCGGACGATGCGAAGCATGCCAAGGTGATGGCGTCATTAAAGTAGAGATGCATTTTTTGGCTGATATTTATGTGCCTTGTGATATTTGTAAAGGAAAACGCTACAACCGCGAAACCTTAGAAATCAAATACAAAGGTAAGAGTATTGATGAAATTCTTGGGCTGACTATCGAAGATGCTCGCGTCTTCTTTGATGCTATACCCGCATTAGCAAGACGCCTACAAACGCTTATCGATGTTGGTCTTTCTTACATCAAGCTTGGACAAGCAGCAACCACACTTTCTGGAGGCGAAGCTCAACGCGTTAAATTAGCGAAAGAACTTTCCAAGCGTGATACAGGCAAGACTCTATACATCCTAGATGAACCTACAACTGGTCTACATTTTTATGATATAGAACAGCTACTCGGCGTACTTAACCGTCTTAGAGACCATGGCAATACGGTAGTCATTATCGAGCACAACTTGGATGTTATAAAAACAGCAGATTGGTTAATCGACTTAGGACCTGAAGGCGGCAGTAAAGGTGGCTATATTATCGCGCAAGGGACGCCTGAATCAGTTGCGGACTCTCCAGAGTCTCATACTGGACGCTTCTTAAAGCCTTTGCTTAAGCGATAGGGATACCCGATTAATTAGGTTGGTTAGATTTTTCACTTAACCAACCTAAAAAATTGGACAAAGCTAAACGACAGACGAAAAAAAACCCGGCGTACCGGGTTTTTTTATTGAAGAGCTTACTCTTCTGAAGCTGAAGCTGGTTTACGATCAACCAATTCAACGTAAGCCATAGGTGCATTATCACCAGGACGGCTACCGCATTTAAGAATGCGAATGTAACCACCAGGACGATTCGCATAACGCGGACCTAGCTCGTTAAACAGTTTACCAACTGCTTCTTTACTACGTGTACGGTCGAATGCCAGACGGCGATTAGCAACCGAATCTTCTTTTGCCAGTGTAATCAGTGGCTCAGCAACACGACGTAGTTCTTTAGCTTTTGGCAACGTAGTTCTGATTAATTCATGCTCAATCAGAGAGTTAGCCATGCTCTTGAACATCGCCTTGCGGTGTGAGCTGGTACGATTTAAATGGCGGCCAGATTTACGATGACGCATTGTAAATTCCTTACCAACTTGGTCTTATAAAAACCGCGTCTTATGACGCGATTTTATCGTCGTTCTTCAGGCTAGCCGGAGGCCAGTTCTCAAGACGCATACCTAAAGATAAACCTTTAGATGCAAGTACGTCTTTGATCTCTGTCAGCGACTTTTTGCCTAGATTTGGAGTCTTCAGTAGCTCAACTTCTGTACGCTGAATCAGATCACCAATATAGTAAATCTGCTCTGCTTTCAGACAGTTGGCGGAACGAACCGTCAATTCCAAATCATCGACAGGGCGCAACAGAATCGGATCTACTTCCGGCTCTGCTGGCTCATCTTTCGCCTGGTCAGCAGCATCTTCAAGATCAACAAATACAGACAGTTGATGTTGTAGGATAGTTGCTGCGCGACGGATGCACTCTTCAGGATCAATCGTACCGTTAGACTCGATATCTATAACAAGCTTATCTAAGTCAGTACGCTGTTCCACACGAGCACTTTCGACAACATAAGAAACACGGCGAACCGGGCTAAAAGTTGCGTCCAGCTGGAGGCGACCAATAGCGCGAGTTTCGTCCTCGTCACTGATACGACTATCAGCCGGTACGTAACCACGACCACGCGTTACCTTCAACTGCATATTAAGTGTCGCACCTGAATTCAGGTGAGCAATCACGTGATCTGGATTCGCAACTTCAACATCTTGATTAAGCTGGATATCACCGGCAGTAACTGCACCAGATCCCGACTTAGTCAGAGTTAACGTAGCTTCATCACCATTGTGCAGAGCGATAGCAACACCTTTAAGATTTAACAGGATTTCGATAACGTCTTCCTGCACACCTTCTAAAGTGCTGTATTCGTGCAATACACCGTCAATTTCAACTTCAGTGACGGCACAGCCAGGCATTGAAGATAAAAGAATACGACGCAGAGCGTTGCCCAACGTGTGACCAAAACCACGCTCTAGAGGTTCTAAAGTCACTTTTGCACGTGTGTTACTGATTTCCTGAACGTCAATATGACGAGGGCTCAGAAACTCGTTTACAGAACGCTGCATAGTTCCACCAATCAAGAGTTCATGAATTACTTAGAGTACAGCTCTACGATCAGCTGCTCATTGATGTCTGCTGACAACTCACTACGCTCAGGAATAGACTTAAAAGTACCTTCCATTTTGCTAGAGTCAACGGCAACCCACTCAATAGGAGCGCGCTGAGAAGCTAAATCCAACGCGTTTTTAACACGCAATTGGTTTTTCGCTTTTTCACGAACTGCGACCACATCACCCGCCTGAACTTGGTAAGAAGCGATATTCACAACTTGACCATTAACAGTAATCTGACGGTGGGATACGATCTGACGAGATTCAGCACGTGTAGAGCCAAATCCCATACGATATACCACGTTATCCAAACGCCCTTCTAGCAATTGCAACAAGTTCTCACCTGTTGAACCTGCTTGACGAGCAGCTTCTTTGTAGTAGTTGCGGAACTGACGTTCCAATACACCGTAAATACGACGTACTTTCTGTTTTTCTCGGAGCTGCAAACCGTAATCAGACAGACGACCACGACGAGCACCATGTACACCAGGAACAGTTTCAGCTTTACACTTACTGTCTAATGCACGGACACCGCTCTTCAGAAAGAGGTCTGTACCTTCACGGCGTGACAGCTTGCACTTCGGTCCAAGATATCTTGCCATTTTACCGACTCCAGTTTATACGCGACGTTTTTTGGGTGGACGACAGCCGTTATGTGGAATCGGCGTTACGTCTGTAATGTTACTGATCTTGTATCCACAACCGTTGAGTGCACGCACTGCTGACTCACGACCTGGACCAGGACCCTTAACAAAAACGTCAAGATTTTTTAAACCATATTCCAAAGCTGCCTGACCGGCACGTTCTGCAGCAACCTGAGCTGCGAACGGAGTGCTCTTACGAGAACCACGGAAGCCAGAGCCTCCAGAAGTTGCCCAAGAAAGAGCATTACCTTGGCGATCGGTAATGGTGATAATTGTATTGTTAAAAGAAGCGTGGATATGCGCAAAGCCATCCACTACCTGCTTTTTAACCTTTTTACGTGTGCGATTACCTGGCTTAGCCATATTGGAAATTCCTATCGCTTAACACTTATTTACGGATCGGCTTACGTGGACCTTTACGCGTACGCGCATTGGTCTTACTACGCTGCCCACGAACAGGCAAGTTGCGACGATGACGGATACCACGGAAACATCCGAGGTCCATTAGGCGCTTGATGCTCAATGTGAGCTCTCTACGCAGGTCACCTTCGACAGTAAACTTACCCACTTCACCACGAACTACATCTAGTTGCTCATCTGTTAAATCGCCTATCTTGGTAGATTCAGCGATGCCAGATGCAACACAGAGTTTCTTAGCAGTAGTGCGGCCAATCCCATAAATGTAAGTCAGAGAAATAACCGCATGCTTATTGTCAGGAATATTGACGCCAGCTATACGGGCCATTCAACTTACTCCATCTAATGTGTGCCTAAACACAAAAATTCTATTATATGTACATAGAAGGCGCGCAATTATACGCCCTGATTAAAATTAAATCAACTGCGTAAACGCACCTTCTATGCCCCAGTCAGGCGATTAACCCTGACGCTGCTTGTGGCGAGGTTCCACTTTGCAGATCACGCGAACGGTACCGTTACGACGTACGATTTTGCAATTACGGCAAATCTTTTTTACAGATGCACGTACTTTCATGATCCACTCCTAGGGTGCTCAGCGCAGTAAACCTGCGCCGCTACCTTTGAGATTAGATTTTTTCATCAGGGACTCGTATTGATGCGACATCAAATGTGACTGCACCTGAGCCATAAAGTCCATAACCACGACTACAACGATCAGCAAGGACGTACCACCAAAATAGAAGGGTACGTTCCAAGCTACCACAAGAAATTGTGGCATCAGCGATACAGCTGTTATGTATAAGGCACCAAACAAAGTTAAGCGACCTAATACAGTATCGATGTAACGGGCAGACTGCTCACCTGGGCGTATACCCGGAATAAAAGCACCTGACTTCTTGAGGTTATCGGCTACTTCACGCGGATTAAACATAATCGCGGTGTAGAAGTAACAGAAGAACACGATACAAACTGCAAACAGAATGATATACAAAGGCTGGCCTGGCCCTAAAGCCAAGGCGATGTCTTGCAACCATTCCATTCCTTCTGTTTGTCCAAACCACTGACCAACAGATGCAGGAAACAGTAAAATACTCGACGCAAATATAGGTGGTATTACACCAGCCATATTGACTTTAAGCGGTAGGTGACTAGTTTGCGCAGCAAACACTTGTCGGCCTTGCTGTCGTTTCGCGTAGTTTATGGTAATACGACGCTGACCGCGCTCCATAAACACAACAAAACCAACAGTAGCAACTGCTAAAACCGCAATCGCTAATAGCGCTAATATATTCAGGTCTCCCTGACGAGCAGCCTCAAATGACTGCCCTATAGCACTTGGCAAACCAGCAACAATACCAGCGAAAATCAGGATAGAAATACCATTACCGATACCACGTTCAGTAACTTGCTCACCTAACCACATCAAGAAAACCGCACCGGCTACCAGAGTAACAACAGCTACAAAGTAGAAGTTGAAACCGGCAGAGAAGGCAATCCCCTGATTAGCTAGACCCACAGCCATCCCGAAAGATTGAACTGTAGCAAGTACAACAGTGCCGTAGCGCGTGTACTGATTAATCTTACGGCGACCAGCCTCACCTTCTTTCTTCAACTGCTCCAAATGCGGGCTCACCACGGTCATCAACTGCATAATGATAGAGGCAGAGATGTAAGGCATGATACCCAGTGCAAGGATACTCATTCGCTCCAATGCACCACCTGAAAACATATTGAAGAGACTGAGAATAGTCCCCTGATTTTGATCGAACAAAGCAGCTAGACGGTCTGGGTTTATACCCGGCACTGGTATATGAGCACCGATACGATAAACAATAATCGCTAGTAGCACAAAACGGAGACGAGACCAAAGCTCACCTAAACCATTTTGCAGTCCTGCTGGTACTGATCCTTGCTTAGCCATTTACGCCTCGACTTTACCGCCAGCAGCTTCAATCGCAGCCAAAGCACCTTTAGTCACTTTAAGACCTTTGATGTTGACCGCTTTTTTCAGCTCACCTGACAGGATAACTTTTGCAGTTTTGATTTCATCAGAAATGATATCCGCTGCTTTTAGTGCTGCCAGATCGATTACTTCAGCATTAATGCTATTCAACTCGTTTAAACGAATTTCAGTAGCATAACGTGCTTTACGGGACGTGAAGCCAAATTTTGGCAGACGACGTTGAAGCGGCATCTGACCGCCTTCAAATCCCGGTTTAACAGAACCGCCAGAGCGGGACTTTTGACCCTTGTGACCACGACCGCCAGTCTTGCCTAAACCAGAACCGATACCACGACCAACGCGTTTCGGTGCTTGCTTAGAGCCAGCAGCTGGACTGAGAGTGTTCAGACGCATGTGATGAACTCCCCTTACTCGCCTACTACATTAACCATGTAGTGGACTTTATTGATCATACCGCGAACAGCTGGGGTATCTTCCAACTCAACAGTATGGCCTATACGGCGCAAACCTAGACCCTTTACGCAAAGCTTATGCTTTGGCAGAGTAGCGATTGGACTGCGAACTAAAGTTACTTTTAGAGTCTTAGCCATAATCGTCTACCCCAGGATCTCTTCTACAGTTTTGCCACGCTTAGCAGCAACGTCTTCAGGTGAGCGCATGTGCTGCAAACCTTTAACTGTTGCGCGAACAACGTTTACTGGGTTCGTAGAGCCGTAGCACTTAGCCAGTACGTTGTGTACACCTGCGATTTCAAGAACAGAACGCATCGCACCACCGGCGATTACACCTGTACCTTCAGAAGCAGGCTGCATGTATACACGTGAAGCACCATGACGAGCAGTAACTGGGTACTGCAAAGTACCACCATTTAGCTCAACACGGATCATATTACGGCGTGCTTGCTCCATAGCTTTTTGAATAGCTACAGGCACTTCACGCGCTTTACCACGGCCAAAGCCTACACGGCCATTTCCGTCACCAACAACAGTTAGCGCAGTAAAAGCAAAAATACGGCCGCCTTTAACAACTTTAGCGACACGATTTACTTGAACTAGCTTCTCTTGCAGTTCACCATCTTTTTGTTCGTGATTTGACATCATCGACCCCTTTAGAATTCTAGGCCGCCTTCACGGGCTGCATCAGCGAGTGCTTTAACTCGGCCATGGTATTTAAAACCAGAGCGGTCAAAAGCGACTTTTGTGATTCCTGCTTCTTTGCCACGTTCAGCGATCAGGACACCTACTTTTCCTGCTGCATCTACGTTACCTGTTGCGTCAGCGCGAAGCGCTTGTTCTACAGTAGATGCAGAAGCCAGAACCGTACCACCATCAGCAGAAATTAGCTGAGCGTAGATGTGACGAGGTGTGCGATTAACGCACAGACGCACTTCACCTAGTTCGCGCATTTTCAGGCGAGCACGGCGTGAGCGACGAATACGTGCTTGTTTCTTAGCGTTCATAACCCTGCCTTACTTCTTCTTAGCCTCTTTACGACGAACATATTCGTCAGCATAACGTACACCTTTACCTTTATAAGGCTCTGGCGGACGGAACGCGCGAATCTCTGCTGCTACCTGACCAACACGCTGCTTATCAGCACCACGAATAACGACTGTGGTTTGGTTAGGAGTTTCAGCTGTTACGCCTTCAGGCAATGCATAGTCGATCGGATGTGAGAAACCTAGAGTCAGGTTCAAAACACTACCTTTAGCTGCTGCACGATAACCAACACCTTGCAACTGTAATGTTTTTTCAAAACCTTGGCTCACACCAAAGACCATGTTGTTAACCAATGAACGTGCTGTACCAGACATTGCACGTGCGATTTTAGAGCCATCACGAGCAGCAAAATTTACTTCGCTACCTTCTTGAGTGATCTCAACAGATGTATGAATATCCATTGATAGCTGGCCATTCTTGCCTTTAACAGAAACAAGATTGCCGTCTAACTTAACCTCAACACCTGCCGGTACAACTACGGGACTTTTCGCAATACGAGACATATAACCCCCTTAGAATACCGTACAGATGACTTCACCACCGATACCGGCAGCGCGTGCAGCTCGATCAGTCATCACGCCTTTAGATGTAGAAACAATTGCTACACCCAAACCAGCAGAAACCGAAGGAATATCGTTAGAGCCTTTGTAGATACGAAGACCTGGACGACTTACACGTTTAATCTGTTCAATAACCGGCTTACCTTCGAAATACTTCAGCGCAATCGTAAGTACTGGCTTAGCGTCACCTTCTACAGAAACATCTGCAATGTAACCTTCGCTTTTCAATACTTCAGCAACTGAAACTTTCATTTTGGAAGACGGCATAGATACAGCTGTTTTACCAGCCATGTGACCGTTACGAATACGAGTAAACATATCCGCAAGAGTATCTTGCATGCTCATGCTATTAAGCTTCCTATATGTGCAGCGTGGAGCGGTAGCATTAAAATGCCCAGACCCCCACGCTTACCGTTTAACAAACTGTATTACCAGCTTGCCTTCTTCAAACCTGGAACATCACCACGCATCGCAGCTTCACGCAGCTTGATACGGCTCAGACCGAACTTACGGTAAACCGCATGTGGACGACCTGTGATCTGACAACGACGTTGTTGACGAACCGGGTTTGCGTCACGCGGCAATTTTTGCAGCGCAACTTGTGCGTCCCAGCGATCTTCATCAGAAGTCGCAGGGTTCTTAATTTTTGCTTTAAGTTCAGCGCGTTTTGCAGCGAACTTAGCAACCAATTTAGCACGCTTATCTTCACGTGCTTTCATTGAAGTTTTAGCCATTATCCAACCCCTGTCTTATTTCTTGAACGGGAAACCCAGGGCAGCCAGCAAGGCACGACCCTCGTCGTTTGTTTGAGCGGTAGTCGTGACAGTAATATCAAGACCACGCAACTTATCAACCTTATCGTATTCGATTTCAGGGAAGATAATCTGCTCTTTAACACCCATGCTGTAGTTACCACGACCGTCAAAAGACTTAGGATTCAAACCACGGAAGTCACGAATACGTGGGATAGAAACGTCAACTAAACGATCTAAGAATTCCCACATACGCTCACCGCGCAATGTTACTTTACAACCGATCGGCCAGCCTTCACGAACTTTAAAGCCAGCAATAGATTTGCGAGCCAAAGTAACAACAGGTTTTTGACCAGCGATAGCTGTTAAATCAGCTACTGCGTTTTCAAGTTGCTTTTTATCGCCTAACGCTTCACCAACACCCATATTAAGAGTGATTTTAGAAACACGAGGAACAGCCATAATGTTCGGGCTATTCAACTCTTCTTTAAGCTTTAGCTTAACTTCATTTGCGTATAACGCTTTTAATCTTGACATGGTATCCGCTCCTTATTTACCGACGACTTCGCCGTTAGATTTGAAGAAGCGAACTTTTGTGCCATCTTCAAGAATTTTGAAGCCAACACGATCACCCTTTCCGGTAGCAGGATTGAAGATCGCAATATTAGAAGTAGCAATACCCGCTTCCTTCTCAACGATACCACCCGGCTTACCTAACATTGGGTTAGGTTTGGTGTGCTTTTTCACCATATTGATGCCAGAGACAATCAAACGATCATCTTTTAGCACACGCAGAACAGTACCGCGCTTACCTTTATCTTTGCCTGCGATGACGATTACTTCGTCGTCACGTTTAATTTTACGCATGTTATACCTTTATCGCTTCCTACTACCTTCTCATGCTGAAAAACGCCAAACCCTTTCGGGAGTGGCGTTTTCGAAGACAAAATTCAATAAGAATAAGGTCTTACAGCACTTCAGGCGCCAGGGAAATGATTTTCATGAACTTCTCTGAGCGAAGTTCACGCGTTACTGGGCCAAAAATACGAGTACCCATTGGGGCATCGTTGGCATTCAATAATACCGCTGAGTTTGTATCAAAGCGGATTATAGAACCGTCTGGGCGACGTACACCTTTACGAGTACGTACAACAACAGCGTTTAAGACCTGACCTTTCTTAACGCGGCCGCGAGGAATTGCTTCCTTCACAGTCACCTTAATAATGTCGCCGATACAAGCGTAACGACGGTGGGAACCACCTAGGACCTTAATACACTGTACACGCTTAGCGCCGCTGTTATCAGCAACATCAAGCATAGATTCAGTTTGAATCATGGTCTACTCCAAAACTAATTAAGCTGCCCGTCAAACCATGACGGGCAAACCGTCAAATGGAGCGAAGGCGCGTATATTACACCTTCGCAGCACGTTCATCAATAGAAACTAGTGCCCAAGTTTTACTCTTGGATACTGGACGTGTTTCTTGGACAGTTACCAAGTCACCAGTATTACACTCGTTTTTCTCATCATGAGCATGCAGCTTGGAGGAGCGCTTAATGAACTTTCCGTAAATCGGATGCTTCTCTTTACGCTCAACCAGAACCGTGATGGTTTTATCCATCTTGTCGCTAATTACACGACCAGTAACAGTTCGAGTACGTTTTTCAGCGCTCATTTTTCACCTACCTTGTTATTCAGTACAGTCTTAACGCGAGCGATGTCGCGGCGAACTTGGCTCAGTAGGTGAGTCTGCGCCAACTGACCAGTTGATTTCTGCATACGCAGATTGAACTGATCTTTCAGAAGACCCAACAACTCTTGCTGCAGTTCTTCAGATGACTTTTCACGCAGTTCAGTAGCTTTCATTACATCACCGTCCGTTTGACAATGGTTGTAGCGATCGGCAGCTTAGCAGCGGCAAGGTTAAACGCCTCAGTCGCCAGCTCTTCAGGCACACCGCCCATCTCAAATAACACACGACCCGGCTGGATCTGCGCTACCCAATACTCCACGTTACCTTTACCTTTACCCATACGCACTTCAAGCGGCTTATTGGTAATCGGCTTGTCTGGAAAAATACGAATCCAGATTTTACCACCACGCTTAACGTGACGAGTCATGGTACGACGTGCAGCTTCGATTTGACGAGCAGTAATACGGCCACGTCCAGTCGCTTTAAGGCCATACTCGCCAAAGCTAACTGCGCTACCGCGCTGCGCAAGACCGCGGTTACGGCCTTTCATCATTTTACGAAATTTCGTACGTTTAGGTTGTAACATTGACGTTTACCTCACTTAGAACCTTTCTTCTTAGGTGGGTTTTTCTTCTCAGCACGTACCTGTTCGATACCACCAAGAACTTCACCTTTGAAGATCCAGACTTTAACGCCAATCACACCATAAGTAGTGTGCGCTTCATAAGCAGCATAATCGATATCAGCACGCAGAGTGTGCAGAGGCACGCGGCCTTCACGATACCACTCAGAGCGCGCGATCTCAGCGCCACCCAAACGACCGCTTACCTGAATCTTGATACCTTTAGCACCAAGACGCATAGCGTTTTGTACCGCACGCTTCATAGCACGACGGAACATAACACGACGCTCTAACTGGCTAGCTACGCTTTGAGCTACTAGCTGAGCATCTAATTCAGGTTTACGAACTTCTTCAATGTTGATATGAACAGGAACGCCCATCATTTCTGATACAGCATTACGCAGTTTTTCAACATCTTCACCTTTTTTACCGATCACAATACCTGGACGTGCAGTAAAAATGGTGATTTTAGCATTCTGTGCAGGACGCTCGATTTCGATGCGGCTTACAGAAGCACTTTTCAACTGACCTTCCAAGTAACTACGTACTTGCAAGTCATTTAACAATTTTGCAGCGTATTCAGACTTGTCCGCATACCACACAGAAGTGTGATCTTTAACGATACCCAGTCGAATACCGGTCGGATGTATTTTCTGACCCATAACGAACTCTCCTAGCCTCAGCCTTTGTCGGACACCTTAACGGTGATGTGGGAGTTGCGCTTCAGGATGCGGTCAGCGCGACCCTTCGCACGAGGCTTAATGCGTTTCATGGTCATAGCTTCATCTACGAAGATAGTTGACACACGTAACTCATCAACATCGGCACCGTCATTGTGCTCAGCGTTTGCAATTGCAGACTCAAGCACCTTCTTAACCAAATCAGCACCCTTTTTAGGGCTGAATGATAAGATCTCAAGGGCTTCACCTACCGACTTGCCGCGAATTTGATCAGCAACCAAGCGCGCCTTCTGAGCAGAAATGCGGGCGCCTATAAGTTTAGCAGCGACTTCCATCATTTATCCCCTTAGCGCTTCTTGGCTTTCTTATCCGCTGCGTGACCACGATAGGTACGCGTAGCAGAAAATTCGCCCAATTTGTGGCCAACCATGTCTTCAGTAATGAAAACTGGAACGTGCTGGCGGCCGTTATGAACTGCAATCGTCATCCCAACAAAATGCGGGAAGATTGTAGAACGACGTGACCAAGTTTTAATTGGCTTACGATCGCTCTTTTCAATTGCAGCTTCTACCTTCTTCAACAGGTGAAGGTCGATAAATGGACCTTTCTTCAGTGAACGTGGCACAGCTGTATCCTCAATCTAGTTACTTGGAACGGCGACGAACGATTAGTTTGTTCGTGCGCTTGTTCTTACGAGTTTTATAACCTTTAGTTGGAACACCCCATGGTGTAACAGGATGACGACCGCCCGAAGTACGACCTTCACCACCACCGTGCGGGTGATCAACTGGGTTCATAGCAACACCGCGAACGGTAGGACGAACACCTTTCCAACGTTTAGCACCGGCTTTACCGAGCTGACGTAGGCTATGTTCGCTGTTGCTTACTTCACCCAGTGTTGCGCGACAGTCAACCAAGACTTTACGCATCTCGCCAGAACGTAAGCGCAATGTAGCGTACGCACCTTCACGAGCAACTAGCTGAGCTGAAGTACCAGCAGAACGAGCAATTTGCGCACCCTTGCCAGGCTTCAATTCGATACAATGGATAACACTACCAACCGGTACATTACGGATTGGAAGCGTGTTACCAACTTTAATATCTGCATCAGCACCTGATACTAGTTTATCACCAGCAACAACACCTTTAGGCGCAATGATGTAAGTACGCTCGCCATCAGCATATTTAAGCAATGCGATGTGAGCTGAACGGTTTGGATCATATTCCAAACGCTCTACAACTGCAGGAATTCCGTCTTTATTACGACGGAAATCGACGAGTCGATAATGCTGCTTATGACCACCACCAATGTGACGCGTAGTAATGCGACCATTGTTGTTACGTCCACCAGTTTTGCTTTTCTTCTCAACTAGTGCAGCTAACGGCTTACCTTTGTGCAGTTCAGCACCAGAAACCTTAACGACATGACGACGGCCAGCAGAGGTTGGCTTTGTTTTAGTAACTGCCATGATTTAACCCCTCTTATTCGCCACCAAGGAAATCAATTTCAGAGCCTTCGCTAAGGCGAACATACGCCTTACGAACGTCACTACGCTTGCCTAAGCCACGCGCAGTACGTTTGGTCTTACCTTTTGCGTTAAGAACGTTTACGCCATCAACTTTGACGTTAAACAATTCTTCAACCGCTGCCTTGATTTCTTGTTTGGTAGCATCTTTTGCCACACGGAAAACTACCTGCTGCGAACTGTCAGCGACGATAGTTGCTTTCTCAGAGATATGAGGACCTAAGAGAACTTTGTACAGACGTTCCTGGTTCATGCTAGCGCCTCCTCAATTTTCTTAAGAGCAGGGACTGTAACTACAACCTTGTCAAAACCAACAAGACTAACCGGGTCAACACCTGCAACATCACGCACATCGACGTGTGGCACGTTACGCGCCGCCAGGTACAGGTTAGCTTCTACGTCTTCTGTAACGATCAACACGTTAGACAAATCAAGCTCTTTCATCTTAGCGACAAACTGCTTAGTCTTCGGTGCTTCCATCGCGAACTGCTCAACAACAACTAAACGCTCTTGACGAACCAATTCAGAGAAGATGCAACGCATAGCTGCACGATACATTTTCTTGTTCACTTTCTGCGAGTGGTTACGCGGCTGAGCTGCGAATGTAACACCACCACTGCGCCAGATTGGCGAACTTACAGTACCAGCACGAGCACGACCCGTTCCTTTTTGACGGAATGGCTTAGCACCACCGCCAGCAACATCAGAACGTGACTTCTGTGCTTTAGTACCTTGACGAGCACCAGCCAAGTAAGCTGTAACTACTTGGTGTACAAGTGCTTCGTTGAAATCTTTACCAAAAGCTAGATCGGATACTTCGACCGACCCATTATTGGTTCCAGCGAGATTCAGATTCATTTCAAACCTCCTTGGCGCCAGCTTTAACAGCTGGTTTAACGATGACGTCACCGCCGGTTGCGCCTGGAACAGCACCTTTAATCAACAACAAGTTACGCTCTGCGTCTACACGCACAACTTCTAGAGTCTGAACAGTAACGCGTTCAGCACCCATATGACCTGCCATTTTTTTGCCTTTCCATACACGACCAGGAGTTTGACACTGACCGATAGAACCCGGAGCACGGTGAGATAGTGAGTTACCGTGAGTCGCGTCTTGCATAGAGAAATTCCAACGCTTGATACCGCCTTGGAAGCCTTTACCTTTAGACTGACCGCTAACATCCACTTTCTGACCTGCTTCGAAGCGCTCAACTGTTAGCAATGCGCCAACGTTGATTTCTTCATCACCCGACAGACGGAACTCCCATAAACCGCGACCTGCTTCAACATTTGCTTTCGCAAAGTGTCCAGCTTCTGGCTTATTAAGACGGTTAGCCTTAACTGTACCAGTGGTCACTTGGATAGCTGCATAGCCATCCTGATCAGCAGTTTTAACCTGCGTCACACGGTTCGGATCCACCTCGATGACCGTGACTGGCACGGATACGCCATCTTCAGTGAAGATGCGAGTCATACCCGCTTTGCGTCCGATTAAACCTACAGACATTTCAATTACCTCTTGCCAGTTGTGTACGGGGCTGTTACCCACTACGGCTGCCCATTTCAGGGACATTCCACAATCAGCGCTTCATTATGTAAAAATGATATTGCGCGTTGCTTATTAGCCTAAGCTAATTTGCACTTCTACACCTGCAGCTAGATCCAGCTTCATCAATGCGTCAACTGTTTTTTCAGTTGGCTCAACGATGTCCAGAACACGCTTGTGCGTACGAATCTCGTACTGATCGCGCGCGTCTTTATTGACGTGCGGAGAGATCAGAACGGTGTAACGCTCTTTGCGAGTTGGAAGCGGGATCGGACCACGCACTTGAGCTCCCGTACGCTTAGCAGTATCTACGATTTCCTGCGCGGACGAGTCGATCAAGCGATGATCAAACGCTTTCAGACGAATTCTGATTTTCTGGTTTTGCATTTTGATCACACTTTTTCAAAAGTTTGATTACGGCAATAGCCGACCTCCCCTCAGGATCAAGGGGACGCAAATTCTACTCATGCGCGTATTAACAGTCAAGCTAAAGCGGCTATTTTTTAACCACACACAAAAAAGCCCTCCATTGGAGGGCTTTTAAATATCTTTCACTCAATATTAAGCGAAGATTTTAGATACAACGCCTGCACC